>LSZA01000031.1 GCA_001637315.1 Phormidium willei BDU 130791
GAATTTTACCATGCCTCCTTAACGCATTACCACAGTTTTGTGAAAATGTCAAGATTGCCGAGGTCGATATTTCGTGTTATCAACGATTAACTGTTGGCGATCAGTTGTCTTTCCAAAGTAGTCGCAGGGCAATGAAGGCAAACCCGAGGGCGGCTAAACCCTTGAGGATTTGGGTGGGTAGAAGTTCAGCGACGGCATCCCCGGCAAGCACTCCGAGAAAACTCGCTAAAACTAAGGCTCCAGCGGTTCCGAAAAAGACAGCTTGAGGGGATTTAGAACTGCCACTGAGGGCGATCGCCGCCAACTGACTTTTATCGCCAAGTTCTGAGAGAAAAACGGCAATAAAGGTTAATCCGAGTAAATCCCAATCCATCGTTAATAGTCCTAAACATTAAAGGCTTACCATTTCTCCGAGGAGGAGAATGGCAATAAACAAAAGAATGACAGCGGCAAAAGTTTCAATCGTGTCTTCCGAGACACGATTGGCGAGCCAACGCCCCAAGAGAACCCCAATTAAACTGGTGGTAATTAGGGCTAAAGCGGCTCCTAAAAAGACAACCCAGGGTGCGTTCGACTCAGCGGTCATTAGCAGGGTAGTCAGTTGAGTTTTATCCCCCATTTCCGCTAAAAAAATGGTGATAAAGGTCGAGCCAAAAATCCCGAGGATCGATTGAGAGGTTTTGCGCGTTGAGGGAGAAGTACGCTTGGGGCGGTCTTGGACTGGGGAAGGGGTGGGAGCTTTCACAGATGCGGCGTGATAACAAACATCCTATTATTTTACATGGGGTTTGAGGGTTCAGTCTCTAGGATCGTCAGCAATCGGCTTTGGGGCGCAAAATTCGCGGTTTGCCGACGGCGCGGTCAAAGCGTATCATCTCTAGGCTACGATCGCCGTAAATGTCCTCGATATGCTCCCGACAGCAGTCAATGGCAAACTCATCGAGATCCTCGGGATCAATATCATAGCGCCGCTCATACTCTTGGGCGTCCACCCGACAGAAGTCAGGGCGTTTCTCATAAATGCCGCATTCTCGGGTATCGTGGTCATAATGCTTACACCAGCCATCGTCCTTGACCAGACTCAGGTAGAGCTCGAGTTCCTCGGGGGAAAGATACTCCTCTAAGTCGGGACGCTCTTCGGGGGCCAGATAACAGCAGGCGCCACAGTGTTTTACACATTGCCAGGTTGCCACGGTGGAAACTCCAAGGGATGATAGGGGTGGGTCGTCAGGGGCGATCGCCCCCAAGGCTGACGGGACATGGATTTATACTTTTGTAAAGTTTCTTAAAATTTAGGACCCATCAGCCAGTAAGATATTAAACGGCATTTCCCGCGATTTGTAATTGACCCTGTTTTTTCTGTTTGAGAGGATTTTATGGAAGCGTTAACATCAGCACTCACGTCAATCAACTGGGAACCCATTTTCCAACTCACCTTTGTTGGTTTGATTCTCGTTTCGGGACCCGTGGTGATCTTTCTCCTCGCCTTCCGGGGTGGTGATCTCTAAAGCGGGAGACATTGAGGATACTTTGAAACTCATCTCTTAAGCCCGATCGCCATCGGGCTTTTCGCCAATTGATTCCCTGATTTGGGACAACCGCATTAAGACGACGAGCCATTTAACACCGCCAGGGCTGCTTTTATTAAATCGTAAAATCGCCGTTCTCGCACATCGACATAGCGAGCCTTATCCCGTGAGGTTCCCAGCAGGCCCATTTGGCTACCCTGATTCACCGCCAAGACTTGACCGCGATCGTTGCGAATGCGGAGTTCCTTGGTTTCCCCATGAGGGTAGAGGCCACAGAAATAGACTCGATTTTGGTACTCAAACCGCTGTAGGGTGTCCCCAGCCTCAGTCACCGCCTCCTCAGCCTTCGCCGAAGCCGCCTCCGTTGACTCAATCACCGTGGCCTCAGGAATCTCCGCCTCACTCCTCCGAGACTCCCAAACCACGCCCTCAGGACAACGGGCGCCAACCACCTCTAACTGGAGCGAAACCTGTCCTTGCCACTCATTCTCCCCCAGTTTGTAGGCTAAATCTAAGGGACTCGGTAACGGGAAATACTCACCCCAACGCCAGGCGATCGCCCCAATCGACGTCTCAGAGTCGCCTTGAGCCAATTCTAGCTTTAGATGGCCCTTCCCCACCGTTTTCTGGTTCAAAACCCGCACCTGAGACGAATAAAACACCGGCGTGGGATTGCCAATTCCAAAAGGTTGCAGTTGTTCAACCTCCTCAAACCGCTGCAAATCGAGATCCTCGAACTCCAACTCCCCACTCAGTCGAACCAACGGTTTAAGATGTTCCGGTTGCAAGCATTGACAGGCGAACTCACTCAACCGCTGACGAAAGGCCTCTAAATTGGCTTCCGGGAGCGAAAAGCCCCCAGCCGCCGGATGTCCCCCATACTTGGTCAGTAAATCTCCGCAATAGTCCAAAGCCTCAAACACATTAAATTCAGGAATCCCCCGGGCCGAACCCCGCACCTGTTGTAATTCCTCATCTTCATAGGTGCAGATAAACACCGGAACCCCGTAGCGTTCCACCAAACGGGAGGCGACAATGCCAATTACCCCATGATGCCAGTTGGCTTGCAAGGGAACCAGAACCCGCGTCTCGGGGAGGGTATCGCGCAACGAATCACTCCAGGCGATCGCCTCCCGTTCAATCTCCTCACACATCTCCTGGCGGGTGCGGTTAATCTGTTCACATTGCATGGCCCGTTCCAAGGCGATCCCCTCGTCATCCGTCGACAACAACTCAATCACCAACTGGGGATCCCCAATGCGCCCCACGGCATTAATACGAGGACCGAGGCGGAAACCAATGGCATCAGGTTTTAGGGGTTTTTTGCCATTTTCCCCTGATCCCGACACCTGCACGAGCGCCTGAATGCCCGGAATTTGCGAATTTGCCAGGAGGTGCAACCCCTGTAAAACCCAATAGCGGTTGACGCCGATGAGGGGGGCCAAATCGGCGATCGTTCCCAACGTCAGCAGTTCCAACATAGGAAGTCGGAACGCATCCCCCTGTCCAAAATGTTCTCCGAGGTGCATGGCCAACATATAGGCCACCCCCACCCCCGCCATCCCGCGATAGGGAGAGTTCTCTGGCGCCATTTTGGGGTTAAGAATGGAACTAGCGGGAGGAATCACCTCGGGCAAATCATGGTGATCGGTAATAATCACCTCCATCCCCAATTCTCGGGCTTCCTCAACCGGTCCATAGGCGCTAATGCCATTATCGACGGTAATAATCAACCCCACCCCCGCCTCCGCAAACTCATTCACGAGGCGGGAGTTAATGCCATAGCCATCGCTCATGCGGCTGGGAATCGCATAATCGACCTTGGCTCCTAAATGTCCCAAAGCCCGCAACAGCAGGGCGGTACTGGTCATCCCATCGGCATCATAATCTCCACAAATGGCGATCGCCCGTTCCGTCTCAATCATTTCCACAATCAGATCGAGACTAAGGGCTAAATCGGGGAAATCCTGAAGAGGTGGCGGCAGTTCCAGGCTGTCAGGTTCCAGGAAAATCCGAGCCATCTCAGGACTCTCGAAGCCCCGTTCCATGAGAATTTGGGCAATCAGGGGAGAGACATTGAGAGACTCAGCCAGAGATTGGATCTCAGCTTCAGGGAGATCTGCCAGAATCCAGCGTTGGTTAGGGAGATTAGGACGCACGGAGATTGAGAACCAGTAGTAGCAAGAGCGTGTTTTCAGTGTCTGTCCTGGGGGCAGACTTTGGCAAGGGGCGAAGCTAGAATTGAGGGAACTTTAAGGACGTAACGGCGATGGAGAATAGCGTTGAGGCCCGAGTTGAGGCGATGAAAGCGGCGGGGCGGGACACCCTGAATTTGCATGGGTTAGGCTTGCAGGAGGTTCCCGAGGTGCTGTTGGAGTTCCCGGAATTGGCGGGATTGAATCTTTCGGGGAATCGCCTGACAGAGATTCCTGAGTTGATTGGCGAATTCTCGAAGTTGCGTCTGTTGTACGCGGCTCGCAATCAGATTACAGCCATTCCTCCCTGTTTGAGCCGCCTTCCCCGATTATCAGGGTTGGAGTTGTCGAATAATCAGATTCGCGAGATTCCTGGGTTTATGGCCCAGATGCAGAGTTTATCAATGTTGGAGTTAACGGGAAATCAGATTCGCGAGATTCCCGAGTTTATGGTGCATCTGCCGCGATTGTTCCGGCTGAATGTTGGGGAGAATCCCCTGGAATGTCCGCCATTGCAGGTTTGTGAGCAGGGGCTGACGGCGATTCGGGAGTATTATCAGAGTCTATCCTCCTGTGACCCCTCAGCTTCGCGTTATTGACCAGCCACAATTTCATCAATAGCACCCTCTTTTGCGATACACTGGAAGATCCTTGCTTCAGTGCCACTCAGTCATGAGTGAGACACGGAAGCCACTCCGACCACAAGGACTTCACAACGGCGAATGAAAGAGTTTATCTACGAAACCATGTACATCCTGCGCCCTGACATCGGCGAAGAGCGCACGGATGCGGAAATCGACAAATATCGCAATATTTTGCTCGAAAACGGCGCGGAAGACCTCGATGTTCAACATCGTGGCAAACGTCGCTTAGCCTACGACATCCTTAAACATCGGGATGGCGTCTATGTGCAAATGAACTACAAGGCTCCCGGCGCCTCCATCGCAGTCATGGAAAAAGCGATGAAATTCTCCGATGATGTCCTGCGCTATCTCACCATCAAGCAACCGGTGCAACAGCCGGATGCCGATGACGAAGACGGCGACGAAGAAGAGTAAACCAGCGCCGAGAAACTTGACAGCCCCTACACCCACGGGTGACAATCAGGGGTTTGGTTTTGTGTCACGGCTCGGAACGGGTGATGAAAACGCCAAATCGACGCCAACTCGACCTAACCGGCGAATTTTGGCTACCCCTACGGCATAGTTTTGAGGACAGTTGAATGACTTACGCAATTATTGAAACCAGCGGAACGCAAATCATGGTAGAACCCGGTCGGTTCTATGATGTGAACCTACTCGATGCGGCTCCTGGAGACGAAATCACCATCGATAAGGTGCTGTTTATCCGCAATGAAGACGATGCTCACGTCGGTCAACCCTGGGTTGAAGGCGCAACGGTTCGGGGGACGGTGCTGCAACACCTCCGGGGTCGTAAGGTCATCGTCTATAAGATGCAGCCGAAGAAGAAAACCCGCAAAAAACGGGGACATCGCCAAGAACTCACCCGTTTGGCAATTTCGAGCATTTCGGTCAATGGTACGGTGTTAGCGGAGGCTGAAATCCCCGCTCCCCGTAGCTTAGATTTGGAACCGGCCACGACCGATGAACCGGCTGAGGTGGCTGAAATGGTCTCGGCTGAGGCAGAATAGAGGTTTGTGGGGGTAGCCGTCGTGTCTGCTTCGACTCCCCCCAGACGGTGAACTCACCGTTGGAACATCATTGAATGTAGCGTGGAGATTTTTAAATCATGGCTCACAAGAAAGGAACCGGTAGTACAAGAAACGGTCGCGACTCTAATTCTCAGCGATTGGGTGTGAAACGCTATGGCGGTGAAGTCGTCACGGCGGGAAATATCCTGGTTCGTCAGCGTGGTACTAAAATCCATCCTGGTACGAATGTCGGTTTGGGTAAGGATGACACTCTGTTTGCTCTGATTGACGGGATTGTCACCTTTGAGCATAAAACCCGCAGCCGTAAGAAGGTGAGCGTTTATGCTCCTTCTGATGCTTAGGGATAGACGGATTTGAATCAGTCCATCCCCGGTACAATTCTGGCTCGGCTGGCTCTAGTCTAATTCAGCAGTGCGTTTTCTTCTGAGAACGTGCTGCTTGTTTTTTAGACGTTTGGGGCGATTCGGGCAAGGAATGATGCGTTTGGACCGATTCGGGCAAGATTCCCGCAAGAATGATGCGTTCGGGCAAGTTTGATGCGAGCGGTCAAGGCCCAACCCGTTATCTGCGCCCGGACGCATCCTACCATTTACCCCCTGTTCCGGTGTTCCCTATTCCCTGTTCCCTTCCTCTTGTCACAAAACGATCGCTAAGTTTGTATTTGCCGATACTAAAATTTGGCAAAGTTTGCTAAAACTATTTCAGCTTGACCACAACACACCACAATGGTCCCTCTCTCAGAGCTGGGACAAGGAGATACCAAGCGTTATGGATTGCCGTCACATTCGCTTCTGCTCCCGCAAGTCGGAGATTGATTTCACGCAACTTAAGTCTTTATTTGAACTCTCAGCATTTTGGGCCGCCGATCGCAGTTTTGAGGACTGGAAAATCGCCATCGAGAATAGTGTCCCGACGATTACCGTCTGGGATGGCGATCGCCTGATTGGCTTCTCTCGCGCCACCTCTGATGGGGTCTTCCGGGCTACCATCTGGGATGTGGTCATTCACCCGGAATATCGCGGTGTGGGCCTCGGACGCAAGATGGTCGAAACCCTTTTGAGTCATCCCCACATGAACCGGGTTGAACGAGTCTATCTTATGACCACTCATCAGCAGCGGTTCTACGAACGCATTGGCTTTGAGGAAAACCAAACCACCACCATGGTTCTACAAAACCAACTCATTCTGACTCAGTTTCCGGGGGTGGAGGAACCTGTTGTAGCCGGTATTGAAGCCGACTAAGCCAACCGGAATCGGCATCGGGAGGCGGTTGGAGAATCTCTAACTGACCTCCCATGATGTCGAGTAGGGTATAGTCCACGAGCCAACTTAACCCCGCTGAGAGGTGGGGTAAGTCGGTGGCAGAGACGGGGATTTTTGGCTCGGGAGGGGGCGATCGCAACTGTTCGACGGGTTCATTCCAAAGATCTAAAGGACAGGGAGAATCCAGCCAAATATAGACCTGATTCTGCCCTTCGACCGAGGACGATAGGCGTAAACCGCCTTCACTCATCCGATCCACGACGGCCATGATTTGATGTAACAACACTTGCAACAGAGGTTTGTAATCGGCCTGTACCCACAGATCCCCGGCTGGCATTTGCACGTCATAGTGATAGTTACGGTTCGCCACTTGCATGGCGGAGAGTTCCCGGACTTCCTCGAACACATCATAGAGGCGCACGGGTTCGACTTTCAGCGGCGATCGCCCCTGTTCGGCCCGCGCTACCTTGAGGACGATATCCAGCATCTCCACCATTTTTAGGGAATACTCATGAGCGCGACTGAGAAAATCTCGTTCTTCCTCTTGGTCTTCACATAAATCATTCAAAATGAGTTGATGAGTGCCAATTAAGCCACTCAGGGGCGATCGCAATTCATGAGATATCCGCGCCAAAAACCCCCCTTTAAAGCGACACATCTCTTGAGTTAGATGAATTTGCAAGGTTAGCTCTTCGAGACGCTGTAGCATCGACTGGCGCTCATCATCAAGGCGATCGCATCGCTCAACCAACGCCGCCACTCGTTGACGAAGTTGGGGATCAGCAATTTGGGCTAACTCCGCCTCAGTTAGAGTGACATCATTCGTCTGAGACAAATCCAGGTGATCTAAGGTCATGCCAGTTTTTAAGCGTCTTCTCGATTAACTGTCTCCAGCCCCCAGCTTAACAGTCTCATCAGTGGATAGGTTAACCTCTACAACTCTACCGCTCCCTGTCGCAGAATCCGCCAATCGCCGTCCGTCCATTGCACAACCGTCGAGGGGAGTCCTGACCCAATACGGTTCTCATAGACATCTGGATCTAATACGCACAGGGAGGGAAAAGCTGCCGCAATGGCCGCCGCCTCTCGTAAAGGGGGTTCCCCAGAGCGATTGGCACTGGTGGTCGCGAGGGGGCCGGTGACGGATAATAGTCTCTGGGCGATCGCACAATCGGGAACCCGAATCCCCAAGGTCCCCGAACCTCTGGGATTCATCCCCGCTGGAACCTTGGCACTGGCCGGCAAAACCAGCGTCAACGCACCGGGCCAATGCTGGTTCACCATCTCTTGCCAAATTGCCCGTTCGTCTGGTGTTCCCTCAACATACTCCCAAAGATCGTCGGGACTGGCTCCCATCAAAATCAAGGGTTTATCGAGGCTACGTTGTTTGAGGTGATAAATCGCCTCTGTGGTTTGAGGGTCGACGGCCAGAGCCGGAACGGTATCCGTCGGAAAACTCACCACAGACCCAGATTTGGCAGCATTAACAATGTCGTTGTAAGCAAAAAACATAGGGCAAGAAGGCAAAAGACTTAAGAAGGCAAGCGGGGGGAACACCGGAACAGAAACAACATCGTATCTTAACAACCTAGTACCCTTGTGGTCGCCCTCTTGCGCTATTAATTGATTACCATTAATTGATTATTAGTGACGTTTTTTTGTCTGCGTTCGGACAAAGCGATCGTGACCGGCGAAATCTCGAATCACATGAGGCGTCTCATAGTGACCGCTGTCTTGCAAGAGTTGACAGACGGCGGGGGATTGACCACTCATGATTTCTACAAGCCAGAGTCCTCCGGGTTGCAGATACTCAGGAGCCGTTTGAACCAGATGACGCAGAGCCGTTAAACCATCGTCGCCGCCATCGAGGGCGAGGTGGGGTTCGTGGTGGCTGACTTCCGGTTGCAGGTGGGGAATCTCGCCACTGGGGATATAGGGAGGATTGGACACCAGTCCGTCAAGGTGTCCTTGTTGTGCCGCTAGAGGCTCGAACCAACTGCCTTGACAGAATTGGATGCGATCGCCCAATCCATGACGCTCAGCATTAGTTCGGGCCAGACGTAGGGCATCAGCACTACAGTCTACAGCATAGATTTTAGCCCTGGGAAGGGCTTGAGCGAGTCCAAGAGCGATCGCCCCGCTGCCCGTGCCTAAATCAACCCAAATTCCGGCGCTATCTACCTCTTTTCTCTCCAGAACGATGTCAATTATGGCTTCCGTTTCTGGACGCGGAATAAGAACGGCTGGGGAGACGAGGAGATTGAAGTTGCGCCAGGGAACCGAGCCGAGAAGATATTGTAGAGGAGTGCGATCGCCCAGACGTTGCGCCCAGAGTTGGCTTAGCTCCTCCAGGGAACGGCTCAAGGAGAGGCGATCGCCCGGTTGTCCCAAGCGAAACTTGAGGCGATCTAACCTCGCCCCCTCATACAACAGCCAATCCACCTCAGCCGGGTCAAGATCTTGAGCCAACGCATCGCGACGGGCCTGGTTGCGCCAGGCCCGTAACTCCGACACCGTTACCGCCACGGTCTCTCTAAGACTCAGATTCACCCCTTGAGATATCACTTCCATGCGTTTTCCGAGATCGAGCTAGTAGATCGAGCTAGTTCGACCCCGGAAGTGGAGGTGCACCGCTTCCGGGCTGAAGTTGGGGTGGTTGCTGCTGTTGCTGCTGTTGCATCTCCCGCATCATGTTCCCCACAAACTCCAACGAATCACTATCAGGAACAAACATCAACTGTCCCACCATTTCATTTTCTTCAGTTCGCAAGGTTTCCAAAACTCCCTCAAGCTGAACCACATCTGTTTCTACCGTAGAGGCAAAATCAGGCTGTTGTTCCTGAAAGCGAGCAATGACATTATCGAGATCCCCGCGATCAAAAAACAGAGGAATCACAACTTCTCCGTTAAACTCAACGGTCATATACCCCTGATCCGGGCCAGCCGTTGCCATAAACAGCGGTACGCCAGGATAGATATATTCGCCATTTTGTTGTAAAAGTTCGTCTTCCCGACCACTATCGAGGAGTACAGAAACCGCCGATTCAATATCCTGACGAGTGGGAACATAAGAGAACTCGATCGGCGTATTTTGATCTCGGTTGCTTTGTTCTAGCTGATAAATTTCCGCCAGGGAAATGACAGTCACCTGAACTTCTCCCGCCATTTCCGGTTGCTCTTGCGTGAGGCGTTCGACGAAGCGATTGGCATCTTCAGGGTTCATAAACACCCCGGCCACTTCCGTCATTTCGCCATCTCGTTCAGGATTAGAAATACTGGCAATCAGCGGCGATCCCTCTGCATCGGTAATCGCAAAAACCGGAACCGATGATAGCTTTTGCAAAATTTCCTCTTCAGACAAGGCTAAAGCCGGATGAGTGGGGGCGATCGCCCCCAGAAGCGTTCCTCCCATCAGTCCTAACACAGCGCCCCAGCGAATTAATGATTTCATAGAAACTCCTTGAAACTCCTTCGTGAATTGTTGGCGAATGTAACCCATTATTTGATCTAAGGCCATAGACTCGTTGGCGATCGCCGTAAACAGACAGTGCTTAGAATGCCACAAGGCTATCCAAGATGAGGGTCTACACGATCCCTCTGACGATCCCTGTGCCCCATCAGTTTCCCCCATTAGTTGGCCGATGTGGGACGAGTTCCCGGCCCCACTCCCGTGCGCGAATCCGCCACAACCGTCAACTCCTCAACACTTCCCGGTGCGCCCATCGGTTGCGCCTCATCGCCATTCACGGCGATCATCACCCCTCCCGCGTTCCCCGCAATGACCGTCAGTTCACGGTTAGCGCTCCAGGTATGCGTTCCTTGACTGAGCATCCCCTCAAAGGTGGTTTCGCCATCGGCCACCACCTGAATCCAGGACTCATCCGTCAGGGTAACTCCCACTTGGACCTGTTGCGAGGGAGAATTCGCCGGATCAGACGAACTGGCGTTGGCGGTTACCGTGGACGGGCTAACCTCGGGGAGTGAGACATCCCCCGCCCCCGGAGTGGGGGTCAACTCACCGAGATTATCTGCTGTTTGCGGGGGGGATAGGGAACTATCGGGACTGCGAGAGTCGGAATTGACCGATTCTGACAATCCTCGCACCGAGAAAATAACGAGGAAGATATAAAGAAGATATAAGTGGAACGGACGCAGTTGCATCAGCGAAGACCCGCGCCAACTAGGTTTAGCCGGAAAGGACTCATTCCCCGTCGGAAATTCTCGAGCATAAGCGCAGCCATCTAAGCCAACATAGTCGGCAAAACGGCGTAAAAATCCCTGAACATAGACCGGTTCAGGCAGCTTTGCCAGGTCACCATCTTCAATGGCCCGCAGCAGGCGAGCCGGAATCAGAGTTTGTCGGGCGATCGTATCGATAGCCAAGGATTGCTCCTGACGAAGTTCACGCAACTGAGCCCCCATCGTCGCTAGGGTTCGAGCTTGAATCTGGGGAAGACTAAGCTGTTCCTTCTTTTGTTTTCGTTTGAACTGAATCCGCGAGAACTTCATCCGCTGTGCTCCTTGAGCTTCGATCGCACGCCTACTGATTTTAGGGTGAGTTGCGTTTGCCATGACTGTAACGCGTGGATTTCTGATTGGGTCAAACAGCGATAACACCCTGGGGCTAAGCCATTCTCCAGTCCACCGTTGAGTTGAACTGAGCCAATTTGGGTTCGGTGCAATGTTTCTACGGGATGTCCGAGTTGTTCAGCCACACGACGAATCTGGCGATTGCGACCCTCCGTTAACACCACTTCGATCTCAGTTCGCCGTTGGCCCTGCCGAGAGAGCACCCGCACCTGAGCGGGTAGAGTTTTGCGTTCATTCAGGATGATGCCATCTCGCCATTGTTGCAATTGTCCCTCTGATGGGGACCCCTGGACCCAAACCTGATAGGTCTTGGGTACATGATAGCGAGGATGAGTTAAAGCATAGGTCAGACCACCATCATTCGTCAGTAATAGCGCTCCCGTTGACTCAACATCAAGACGGCCCACGGGGTGCAGTCCTTGTCCTTGAGCCAAATGTTGAGGGAGAAGACTGAGTACCGTCGGTCGTCTATGGGTATCCCGACAGGTGCTGACCACTCCTGCTGGTTTGTTGAGAAGGAGATATCGTCGTGGCGGTTGTTGAGCCGGATTAACGGCGCGACCATCCACGAGGATGCGATCGCGCTCAGGATGAGCTTTCGCCCCCAACTCCGCCGTAGCCCCGTTTAGGCTAACTCGTCCTTGACGAATTAGGTCTTCGGCACGGCGTCGGGAGGCGATGCCCCAATGCGATAAGAGTTTTTGTAGTCGTTCTTCCACGCGCGAACAGATGGCAGATGCCAAAGTGAAAGCTAGTTCCGATTTAATGGCCGGGTTGTTACACAAATCTTACATGGAAATCCCCCCATTGATAGTATGAATAGGGAAATCTCAAACTCAGGGTTTAATGATGAAAGTGGCGATCGCAGGCGGAACGGGTTTTGTTGGGCAACGGTTGGTACGACAACTGACTCAGGATGGGGCTTCGGTCGTGCTGTTAACCCGCAATCAACCCAAAGGGACAGGACAATTTCCCCCCTCAGCGTTTCCAACGGTAGAGGTCGTTCCCTATGATCCTCGCCAGTCTGGCCCCTGGCAGGAGTCCATTTCTGGCTGTACTGGGGTCGTTAATTTAGCGGGGGCGCCCATTGCCGATCACCGCTGGACGGCTGACTATAAACAAGAAATCCTCGACAGTCGCACGCAAACCACCGAAAAACTCGTCGAGGCGATCGCCGCCGCCCCAGACAAGCCCCAAGTGCTGGTTAACGCCTCAGCCGTGGGCTATTACGGAACCAGTGAAACGGCAGTCTTTGATGAAACCAGCGCTCCAGGAGACGATTATCTAGCCCAAGTCTGTCAAGCCTGGGAAGCAGCGGCGCAGGAGGTCACCGCCGTCGGCACTCGTTTGGTGATTGCTCGCTTTGGCATTGTTCTCGGTCCCGATGGCGGGGCGCTCGGCAAAATGTTAACCCCATTTCAGTTATTCGCCGGCGGGCCGATTGGGAGTGGGAAACAATGGGTGTCTTGGGTTCACCGTCAGGATGTGGTGCGATTCCTCACCCAGGCCCTTTCCAATCCAGACCTGTCTGGAGTCTATAATGCTACCGCCCCCAACCCGGTACGGATGCAAACCCTCTGCAACGTTTTAGGTGAGGTCATGTCTCGTCCCTCCTGGCTACCAGTTCCTGAGTTTGCCTTGGAGTTACTTTTAGGCGAAGGTGCCATGGTGGTCTTGGATGGTCAACAGGTGTTACCCAAACAAACGTTGGCCGCTGGGTTTGACTACCGCTTTGATACCCTCAAACCTGCTTTAGAGGATGTTTTGGCTCGCCAATAGCTGGCCGACCGGTTTCACAAAATATCCATAAAAAAGGCAACACCCCTAAAAAGGTGTTGCCGAATGGATTTTTAGCTAGAGTTTTTTAGTTCACAGTCTGGGATACTCAGACGACGAGACCCTCAAGAATCTAGTCAACCAGGTCTTCGACGGATTCGAGATTGTCGGGATCAACATAATGGCAGCTCACGTCATCAAAGCAGATGAGCGCCCAGCCGGACTCGTCAACGCCCATTAGCTGATATTGTCCGTCACGGACGAAGAACCCTTGGTGATTACGGGTTTCGGGCTTAATTGAAACGTTGTTGTTAGTATTACTCATGTGATGTTTCTCCTTATAAATTTGTGATTGGAATAGTTAATGTCTGACTTCACATAATCTTATCACTATCTTTTTGGATTTTTTATAAAGTAATTTAAGGAATTGTGAAGCACACGTTACAATTTCCGGCGAATCATCAGTTCCAAAAATGAGATGAACCGCAGTTTAGGTAAGCGTTTCAGGGGCTAAGAGGAGAACCCTGGATGGATGAAATTCAAGACGATCGCCCCCCAAATCGAGATCAAATTTATCCAGCCATCCCTCGGTTTCCACCTCGATTTCTTAACAGAACGTTACGATTGAGTCCAATCTCTAAGCAAAGAGCCAATTTTGGACTCGTTTGAGATTATCCCAGTCGGGTTTACGAGTCAGTCCATCCTGACAGTTGCGCTGAAGTTCCTCGCGCAACTCATCGGAGTAGGCCATCACCTCAAGCGCGTGATCAATATGCTGACGAACCCCCTTCTTCTGGGTATCGAGCATCGCTAAGGCTAAGTTAACCTGGGCTTGAGGATCTTGGGGACTGAGTTTGACGGCTTTGCTGGCGGCTTTATAGGCGGATTTCGGACGATCGCCCAATAAATAAAGCCAGGCCAGACAAGTCCAGGCGGCGCTATTCTTGGGGGCGCGATCGCAGATATCCTTAAACACAGGGATCAGCACATCGATCGACTCACCATTCTGATAGCGGGCGATGGCCTGTTCAAATTCCGTTTCAACAGGTGCATTCATAAGATACAAGACTCCAACAGGATAAGGTTGATCAGCACAAAGCGGGATCACCGCCATAAAAAGAGGGACGTCTTTTAACAAACGTCCCTTCCTAAGATACGGGAAATCGAGAAAATTCTCGCCGGTTCGGGGGAACTAGGCCGAGAACGAGCTACCACACCCACAAGTTTGAGTGGCATTGGGGTTGGTGAAGGTGAACCCTCCCCCAATCAAAGCGGTATTGTAATCTAAGACTAAGCCATAGAGATATAAGAGGCTCTTGCGATCGCAGACCACCTGAAAGCCCTCATAATCATAGACCTCATCATCCTCTCGGACATTGCTCGCATCTTCAAAGTCCATCGTATAGGACATTCCGGAACAACCGCCCTGACGAACGCCAACCCGTAAAAACAGGTCTTCTCCCTGCTGTTGACGCAACGCCATCACCTGTTTGAGCGCTGTTTCAGTCATCTGAATACCCCGTTGCGGAGCTTGAGTTGCTTGAGTCATTGGTATACAGAACTCCTAAACTGAGTTGATTAAGGGCAAAAGAAACTCTTACCCCATGATAGTTAGATCTCGCCCGTGATTCTATTGTCTATACAAAAAAATAAATGGGCGATACTGGATTCGAACCAGTGACCCCTTCCGTGTGAAGGAAGTGCGCTACCACTGTGCTAATCGCCCATAGACTCCCATTGTAGCCGAAGCTGCCAAGTTTGGCAAGAGGGGGAAGAAGGCAAGAGCGCGATCTGTTCCCTGTTCCCTGTTCCCTATTCCCTGTTCCCTATTCCTGCGGTAAATCCTGCCACAACTTCGTTTGCTGACGTAGGCTGGCATAATTGCCATGACCGAGAATCAAATGATCGAGGATGGGAATCGAGAGAATCTGACCAATTTGTAGAAGACGACGAGTTAAATCGAGATCCTGCCGACTAGGACTGACATTACCCGTGGGATGATTATGAGCCACGATCGCCCGATTAGCCCCCTGACGAATCACCTCGCGAAAAATATCCGGCGGATGGGCCAGAGTTTCCGTCGCCGTACCAATCGTTAACACCTGAGTTCCCAAAACGCGATTGCGGACATCCAATAACAACACCGCAAAACGTTCCGCCTCCTGCCACATGAGATCATGGCTTAAATAGGCCACCGCCGTTGCCGGATCTTCAATCACCTGACGTTCCGCCGGACGAGTTTGGAAGGCCCGTTTCCCCAACTCGATCGCCGCCACAATCGTCGTCGCCTTGGCCAAACCAATCCCCGGAATTTGCATCAACTCCTGAGGCGACACCGTGCGTAACACCTCCAACGGTTCCGGACTGCGATCGCCCAACAGACGTAAAATTTCTTGCCCCAACCCCACCGCCGAAAGATTCTCACTGCGAGCCCCCGTTCCCAACAAAATCGCCAACAATTCCGCCGTGGCCAAATGATTCGCACCCGAGGCCACCAATCGTTCCCGAGGACGTTCTGTAGCCGGCATATCTGCGATGCGAACGTTATACCCCATGACTGATCTCACCCTGAACTAGCCGAAATTGCCCGCCATTCTAAACGATGCTTCCAGAAATGTCCCTGAAAACCTTTCAATTTCCGTGATTCCACCTAATTCTGAAGCCTCAAATTCACCGGACAAGACCCCTCACGGCTGACAGACACACTCAGATAGCTGGGCAACTCCGGCGGCGTCAGCGGATAATCAAACGGCCCCTCCAAGAGTGGAAACCCTTGTTGTTGTATCGTTTGGCCCCTTCGACTGTGAAGTGTTATCCGTAGCTGTCCCTCTGACAACGCCGAATCTGAACAATCCGACTGAAGTTGTCCCCGAAGCGTGTCGATTCCCGTCAGCGGTGAGACCTGTAACACCGATAAAGGGGTTTCTCCCGCGATCTGATACTCTCCAGCCATTTTCGTCACCGCCGGCCCTGGGGGAACGGCTAACCAGCGTCGATGTCCTTGATAACGCGGCGCGATCACCTCCTGCATTTTCGCCAACGTCTCAATCGCCGTCGCCAAATCCGTATCTCGCACCCGCCGATAGAGTTGAACCTCGAGATCCGACAGCGGAAAACTACGATTTAACCGCAAAAAATCCCGAACCAGAGTCCATTCCTGATTAAAGGCCTCAGACACCACTCGGACTACCGTTTGTTCTTCGGGCCGCAACGTATATTGAAACGAGTCAGGAACCACAACCGTCTTGGCCCGCAAGAGATCCCGCAAAGGATAATCATCACTCGAATCCACTTGAGGAACCCGTAACACCGACAGTTGCACATCATCAGGATACAGTTGTCGTTCCGCACTGCGAATCAGATCCGGGTTAATGGTCTCAGATGAAGCGGCAATATAGATCGGTTGAGGCATTTCTCGTAAGGCGGCCACCAAAACCTCCACCTCGGCCATATCCTCGCGCACTAATGGCGGATAGCCCTGGGCTAATCCGGGAACTTGAGGTAAGGACAAGGGGGTTAAACCTATCACCGCATTTAATCCCACTAAAATCCAGACTAAAACACCTATCCGTCGTGTTTCCCAAATTAGAGCGGCAATTCCCCAGACGAGAAAGGGCGCAAAATGGAGTGTGTAATGGACATGAGTGTAGCGAACGAGTCCTAGCCAGAGACCGATTTCCCAGAGGCCAACGAGAAAGGGAAAGGCTCCTCGTTGAGAATCTTGAATGGTTAACCAGCCCAAGATTGCTAATCCCCAAAGCAGCCAGCCGGCGCCATGTCCGTAGTAGTTTAAGACCTCGGGAATTGGATAGGTAAAGGAGGAATAGAGCGCTCGATAGTCGCGGGTGAGACTATCTTGTAAGAAATTGGGCATGGCGATCGCCAACGTCAACAGAGCCGAGACGCCGATGGTGGTGGCTCGTAAGACAGTGGCGGCGATCGCCCGCAATCCCCAAGTCCAAAAACTCGCAATTTCCCACATCAACAGGGCAGCCAAGAAGGCGACGGCACTATAGGCAAAATGACGACGAAAGGCGATCGCTCCGGCTAACAAGATTCCCACAACTATCAATATTAGGATAGTTTGTAGTCGGACTTTGGCGTGCGATCGATGACTTTTGAGATAGAGAAATGTCCCCAAGCAAATCAGCGTCATTCCTCCTGTATCGGGCAAGCCTCGTAAACTGGTCGCGAGGGTAAACGGGCTTAAAAGACTGAGAAATACGGTTCCCCAAAAAACCGATCGAGGCGGCGCTTGTATGATTTGAGTTGCTACAGCACCTAAGCTTAGAGAAAACGGAAGTAAATAAACTAAAACAAGGCTGAGAATATAGGTGAATCGAGACAAGCCGAAGGCATCATACACGGGCAAAAGTGGAATAGCAAATAGTAGGTTATAAGAGGTTGTATCTCTGGATGTAATAATAATAGTTAACGCCTCTAAAGGGGATTGTGTATAGATATCAAAGATATACTCGACAAAGTATTGATAATTGATGAAATCTGACCAGTAATAAGTATTTTCGCGAGATATGTAGAGTATTGTGAATAGGCATAAATCGAAACATAGTATCACAAAACAGGTCATATGAAAGCCCCTTTTATTGTGATTAAATAGAGACAACTTATTCATTTGAGTTAGATTGTAGTGATAAACAAAAAATAGAAAACAAAAAAAGTCCGTCATGGTTGCCTTTCTATCTTCTATTAGCTACCAATCCCAAGCGGCTCTTTTTTATACTATTTAATCACGTAAGAAGTGACCTGAATTTGCATCGCTTGGGTGAGCAATCGATTGCCCACCCAATTGAGAATTGATGTTGTTACCCGTTCGGGTGATCGGAGTGTTCTGTATCTTGACCTTGGCAAGAGACAAGATCCCGAGGCAACAACAGAGTCAAAAAACTCATGGAGTCAAAAAACTCTAAGAATACAGAGCATAGTAAGTCACCATGGGAATTACCGTCGCCGCAATAAGCAGCACAATCACAAACGTGGTAGCATCACTGCGTTTTTCCGCCGTTTCCTCCGCCGTTGCGAAGGTTCCCTCGACTTGTACCTCTTTAACCTTAAGTTCCGGCGCACCGGGATCCGGTTCTCCTGAAAGAACAGCCACCAAGCGATCTTTGGCATCAATGAAGGCTTCATTATACTTATCACCTTCGATGAGGGGATACAGCACCGTTTCCTGAGCGACACTCTTGGCAATCTCAGGCGTAAGTTGCTCCGTGAGGCCGTCTCCTACCCGAATCCCGGCGTTATTGGTGACCACATCTAGAGCAATCAGCACCTGATTGGCTTGCTCATCAGCGGTCGGAAACCATTTCTCAAACACCTTATCAGTAAAGCTCTGGATAGTTTCACCATAATCGACGTGCCGGACGGTGACAAAGCGAACCTCAGCCTCGGTTTGATCCCGCAGTTCCGTCAACGCTTTACCAATTTGGATTTCGTTGATGCGACTGATGCTATTGCCTTCATCAACAATCCAAGTGTCTTCACCGGCACTGATGAAGGGCATATTGTAAACACTAATCGCTAAAGCCGGCGGAGTCCAGACCCAAAGGGCGATCGCGGCGATCGCCGCCAGCCACCCCAACCAACGCCCTTGTGGGCCGCGATCGCCGTCATGAGCGGTCGATCCTGTAAATCCTGTTTTCATCATCGGTTTCTTATCAAAAAATTGCGTCATTCCTCTAGGATACAAAGCGATCGCCCCTGCCGTTGCCTCTGTTAACAATGTTCTCAAGTCTGGGAACATGGCAAAATACAGGTCTGAGATCCTGCTCAGCCATTGCTAACCTCTATCTCTAACCGCGCACTGTGCTAGACATCAAACTCATTCGAGACAACCCTCAAGCCATCCGAGAGCAACTCGCTCGACGGGAAGAAACCTATGACTTAACCCCCCTTGACGCACTCGATCGCCAACGACGGGAACTCGAAACCGAGCGATCGCAACTTCAGGCTCGCAGCAACGAAATCGGCAAAGCCATCGGCCAGAAAATGAAATCCGGGGCAGATCCCCAAAGCGACGACATCCAAAGCCTCAAAGTCGAAGGAAACCAACTCAAACGCCAACTGGCGGAACTCGAACCCCAGGAAAAAGAGATCAGCCGCCAACTCAACGCGTTGCTGTTGTCGTTCCCCAACCTCCCCAGTCCCAGCACCCCCGACGGGGACAACGAAAACGACAACGTCGAAGTTCGCCGCTGGGGAGACGAATACAAACCCAGCCGCGAGGGGATTCTCTCCCACATTGACATTGGCGAAGAAATGGGGATTATCGTCAGCGATCGCGCCGTCAAAGTCGCCCAGAGCCGTTTCGTTGCCCTCATCGGCCCTGGAGCCGCCCTCGAACGGGCCTTAATCAGCTTCATGCTCGATCAGCAAATCGCCGCTGGCTACACCGAAGTGATGCCCCCAGTGCTGATTAACAGTCGTTCCCTCGAAGCCACCGGCCAACTGCCGAAATTCGCCGACGAGAGCTTTAAATGTGACGCCGACGATCTTTGGCTCTCCCCCACCGCCGAAGTTCCCCTCACCAACCTCTACCGCGACGAGATCCTCAACGCCGAGGAACTTCCCATCCACCATTGTGCTTATACTCCCTGTTTTCGTCGTGAAGCGGGCAGTTACGGCAAAGACACCCGAGGCTTAATCCGGCTCCATCAATTCAACAAAGTTGAACTGGTGAAACTCGTCCACCCCGAGCAGTCTGAAGCCGAACACCAAAAACTGGTTGAAAACGCCGAAGCCATCCTGCAAGCTCTCAAACTTCCCTATCGCGTCATCGAACTCTGCACCGGCGATCTCGGCTTCAGTGCCAACAAATGTTATGACCTCGAAGTGTGGCTCCCCTCCGCCGGAACCTACCGAGAAATTTCGAGTTGTTCTAATTGTGGCGACTTCCAAGCCCGACGGGGCAATATCCGCTTTAAGGAGAAAGGCAAAAAAGGAACCCAGTATGTCCATACCCTCAATGGATCTGGCTTGGCGATCGGCCGCACCATGGCCGCTGTTCTGGAAAACTATCAGCTTGCCGATAAAACCATCCAAGTTCCTGAGGTGTTACAACCCTATCTCAAACGGGAGGTTCTTTAACGTCTCGATATCCCCAAGCCGAGATACCCAAGCCGAGATACAGAGCTGACGGACAACTGCTAGAATCCAGAAGGCATAGACTCGGCTCTGTTCACCTTTAATTTCAATTTAATACCAATTTTCAGAAGTCGTGCCATAGATATCTGCAGGGGAACCCACCCCTAACCCCTCCCACCGAGGGGATGGCTGTTCGCCCTCCTCGGTGTCAGATGTATAGCAAGCATTTCGAAAAATGGTATTAGCTTAGAAAATAAATATTTGTTTCCTAGGCTTAAGCGAACCACTCCCTCCCGTCGCTTCACCACCCCCCAAGCCCTCGGCTATGGGCGGAGCGCTGCGACGGATCTTGGTAGGGGCGAACCCTTGTGGTTCTAGGAACTGGCCGGTTCAGTTAAGCCTCACACCGGTTCAAACACAGGACAGGTTCCGTCAGCGGTGACCTTAAAGCCGTAAAGCGGGGAGTTCTCGTTGAAACATTGTTGAGCGCGATAGTAGGCACAATTGGCACAACAAGGAAGGCTTGGGGGAATTTGTAAGGCTCGTTCTCGCCCCAAAAGTTCTCGTTGGGAAATCCCCCGCAGCACCAATTCATCTCCTTGCCAGCGGGTTTCTACCAGTCCAGTATCGGCGAAGTGATGCCAGCGGGAATCTCGGCTGAGGGCTTTATCGAATTGTATGGTGACCCCCCCGTTGCTCTCGCTGACTTCCCCTTGATAGCGAGAGTCGGGCAGTTCCGGCTGTGGACGTTTGTCTCGTAGGGGCAATTGCACCCGTTTACCGGCGGCGGGACAGTGCAGTTGATAGCGGCTACAGAGTTCGTCGAGGTTGGCTAAGTCGGCTAGATAGTTGGGGGAACCATGAACGAACACGATATGTTGCGGCCGCAGGTTATGGATGAGTTGACTGGTTCCTGAGCGATCGCAGTGGGAACTGAGAAGATAGGTTTCTAGGTGGATGCGGGGATGCTCGTCTAGATCGGCGTCGGGATCGCTATGGCCGGGATGAAGGGGGTAGAGAATTAGCCAAGATTGGTCTGGGTTGGCGTTTACCTGTTTGGTACAAAAGCGATGCCAGTCGCTCTCGATGTCCGTCAGAACAAGGGTGGGAACCTCTCCCAAGCTCACGTCTGGGGTGAGTCGGCGCATTCGCGGCCGGATGCGATCGTCCCAGAACAGGGGTTGATGACGGGCGAAGTTTTGGACAGCGGTGGGAAGATGGGGGAGCAGGTCGAGGTAGCGATCGCAACCGGCGGCTAGGGAGGCGTCAACCCAGATGTCGATGTTGCGGCCAGTGAAGTGGTGATGCGATCGCAACAACATCAGCAGTTCTTGCCCTAATCCCAGCCGGGGGACTGGCATTAGAATGAGGTGTTGCTCAGCGAGGGCGCGATTGATGCGTTCGGCCAGTTGGTTTTCTTGAGTCCGTCGCCGGGGATAGCGGGCGGTTCCATAGCTTCCTTCGGCGATGAGAACATCGGGGTGCCAGTTACGGACTTCTTCGAGGGGGAGGCCTTCAGCGAGGCGAGAGTTGGAGAGTAGAAAGTCACCGGTATAGACGACCGAATAGGTGCGATCGCGACCATGATAGGTCAGACGAACGAGAGAGGCTCCTGGCAAATGTCCCGCTGGAAACAGTTCTAGCCACAAGTCTTTGGCAATTTTGATCGCCGTCCGCCAAGGTAACACCTGACACAGATTAGCCACATCTGGCACATCGAGCCAGTTCAACGACAACAGTTGCGCCGTCACCTCACTGGCGTAAATGGGCAGTTGCGGTCGCGCTTGATGGAGGCTTAACAGTCCCCGAGCATGGTCACTGTGAGCATGGCTACAGATGACACAATCGATGGTAGCACCCTCGCCATCGGCTGGCTCAAGCAGGGGAGAGAGATCCTCGATGCCACAGTCGAGCAGCACCTGATAGGGACCGAGCCGCATTTGTACACACAGCCCCTCCTGGGCATGACCGACACCGTAGGGTAGACATTCAAGCTGAAGGCTCACGGATGGCTGTCACAGTCCTTGAAAAGTATCCCCCCATCCTAACAAGTTGTACTCGTTGCTACTAGATGCCCTCACCTAATTGTTCTGAATTGATAAATCTCTATTTTAGGGTTGACAACAACACAAAAGTGTGCAGTAAATTCATGCGATCGTGATAAAGAGCTAGAATACAAAAGTTGCCCATTGCCCATTGTCCATTCCCTGTTCCCTTCTCTTCCCCCCCATGGAACTTCCCCAATTCAGTAATATTAAACATCCTGGCCGCTGGCTCATTGCCCTCATTGCAGCGGGAGTTTTGGGAACAGTTGTGGTAGCCGGAGTGACGAGTCGCCGCAGAGGTTCCGAAGTCAACCTTGAGGCGTTGACGGTAGAAGTGGATGCAGCGGATGTTCGAGTTCGCATTGAAGCTACCGGGGAAGTGCAACCCATCCAACGGGTGAACCTTAGCCCCAAAACTCAAGGGCGTTTGCAACAGCTTTATGTGGAACAGGGAGATGAAGTCAGCCAGGGAGAAGTGGTAGCGGTGATGGAAAATGACGAATTGGCGAGCCAGTTAGCCCAAGCTGAGGCCCGCTTAGATCGCGCCCGCGCTCGCTTAGCAGAACAGGAAAATGGCCCCCGCACTGAGGAAATTGAACGGGCCAGATCATCTGTGCGTCAAGCCGAGTCGCGTTTGGCCAGTGCTGAGGCCAATTTGGCTCAATTAGAGGCTGGAAATCGCCCAGAAGACATTGCAGAGGCGGAGGCGGCTCTGACACGGGCGCGATCGAGTATTCGTGAGGCAGAATCGAGAATGACGTTGGCCCAAGCTGACGTACGCCGCAATGAACAGCTTTACCGAGATGGGGCAATTTCCCGTCAAGATCTCGATCGCACCCAAGATGAGGCCCGTCGCGCCCAAGCGGCCGTTGAACAGGCCCAGGCGGCCGCGTTAGAAGCTCAACGACGGTTAGAGCGCCTACGCCGTGGTAGTCGTAGCGAGGAAATCGATCGCGCTCGGGCGGAGGTCAACTCAGCTCGGGCCGATGTGTCACAGGCTCAGTCTCAGTTAGAGGAGTTGTTGACGGGAACTCGCCCGGAAACCCTGGCCCAAGCCATGGCCGATGTGATGGAAGCCGAGGCCCAAGTGCGGTTTGCGGAGATTCAGTTGGAGGATACTCGGGTCCGCGCTCCTTTTTCGGGGATTATTACTCAGCGTTATGCCGATGAGGGGGCGTTTGTGACGCCGGCGACGTCGGCTTCGGCGGTGAGTTCGGCCACATCCACCTCTGTGGTGGCCTTGGCTCGGGGGTTAGAGGTGTTGGCGAAGGTTCCTGAGGCGGATATTAGTCAGATTAAGCCGGGCCAGTCTGTCGAGATTGTGGCCGATGCGTTCCCTGATGAGGTGTTTATGGGGGAGGTGGAATTAATTGCCCCCGAAGCGGTCGTCGAACGGGATGTGACGTTGTTTCAGGTGCGTTTGAGGATTGTCTCGGGGTTGGATCAGTTACGCTCAGGGATGAATGTGGATTTGACCTTTTTGGGCGATCGCTTGGCCAATGCGTTAGTGTTACCAACGGTGGCGATCGTCTCTCGTGCAGGGGAGACAGGAGTTTTGGTTCCTGATCAGGATAATCGTCCCCAGTTTCAAGCGGTCACGTTAGGGCCAACTTTGGGCAATCAAATTCAGGTTTTGGATGGCTTAGAAGATGGCGATCGCGTGTTCTTGGAGTTACCCGAGGGAGAAAATTTAGATGATATCCTAGAACAAGATTTCTAAGGTTGAATTGCATCTTTAAATGGGATTACTCTGCTGATTTTACCCTTCGGCTCATCAACAGAAGCACTCGATTAAGATGCGATTAACCACCCCAACTTCACCCCAGCATTCTGATATTCTGCCATCTTATCCCGCTAGTCGTTGAGGTTGTCGCTGGGGGATTTGAGTTCGAGGACAAAGTCGGGGGCGATGGGGGGAAAGGTTTCGCGATCGCCTTGGCTGAGGGCTTCCCAGCGATCGCGACGGATCTAGGCCAGGTCGGGCGATCGGTTTCCACCGTTGGGGAGTTTGAAGCAGGTGGAGGAGTCGAAGAGATAGCCGAGTTGATGGCGTTCATTCCAAATCCCGAGTTTCACGATGAGCGAGGCGTTGCAATTTCCGGTTTCGCCACCCGTGGGGGGCATGATGATGAGTTCTCCTCGGGAATTTCGTTCAAATTTGATCTCGGGGTGGTTTTCGCACAGTTGCGCGAACTGGCGATCGCTCAGTTGAATGAAGGGGGTGAGGTCGAGGGTGTAGGTCAGCATCTTTGAACGGGGGGAGGGCGATCGCTGTTTCTGGAAACTGAAGTTGTTTCGATTATAGCGCCCGCTTCGGATTGGCTGTGGTAGTGCTAGCGGGTCAATCACCTGTATGTTTCTCAGGATGTTTTGGCGACGAATCGGGTTATGGCTGTGCTCAATCGCGGGCCGGGTCACGACACCAACAGAACGCTGGAATAGTTGCGCGAAGTCGTGTTCAATCTCATCGAGCTGAAAAAAGGTGATTCTTGCTTCGGAGTGAAAGGTGACGAGCAGATCGATATCGCTGGCTGGGGTGAAATCGTGACGGAGTGCCGAGCCGAAGATTGCCAGCTCGGTGATGTTCAAGCGATCACAGAGGGCGTAAATTTTCGTTGGCGAGGCGTGCAGTCGCTGGGCTAGCTGGTGTTGGGGGGCGAGGTGAAACACGACGGGGGCTATCGTACTTTTCTATAGTTAACTATCTCAAATCGGACTTAACACGATGCTTCTCAGGTTTAATAAAGTCTTTCTTACAATTAAAAGCCAATTATGCTATAATCTTTTTAACCATAAAAAATGCAACTTTGACTCTATTAGCCATAAGATAATGCTGGACTTCTTAAACAAAGATAACTTAAGCAACAATCAATTTACAGTCATCGATCTATTCTCTGGTGCAGGAGGCATGAGCTATGGATTTCATGCTCATCCTCAGTTCAAGATTATTGGAGCTATAGATGCCCAAATAGGAAAGCCAAGTCTGGGTAAGGGAGTACTAGATTGCAATAAAACTTACGAAAAAAATATAGGATTAAAACCCTATGAGTTCGATTTGTCAAAACTGAGTGGAGATCATCTTAAACAGTTGGTTGCCGATCGTCTTGACGGAAAACAATTAGACGTGCTGTTAGCTTGTCCTCCCTGCACTGGTTTTTCACGCACAAACCCGAAAAATCATATCATAGATGATACCAGGAATAGTCTTGTCCGTCGTGTTTCAAATTGGGTAAACTCTCTGCGTCCAAAAGTGATTATAATGGAGAACGCACGAGAATTGATTAAGGGTAATTTTAAGGCACATTTTTGGGGCTTGGTTTCAGATTTAGAATCCTTAAATTATACGGTCAGTTCTGCTGTTCATCTGCTAGATTGTTTTGGTCTTCCACAACGAAGAGAGCGAGCTTTAGTTATCGCAGTGATGAGAGATTTACAACTTCATACTTTAGAAGAAATTTGGAAAGGATATCAAGTCTGTTCAGAAGCCGTGACCGTTCGTCGGGCAATAGAGTCATTACAGCCGGTTGTCGCTGGTGAAGTTTGTAGAAATGACCCAATGCATATTTCACCTCGGCAAGTTCATAGTTCAACGAGGCGTAGACTCCAACTTATTCCTAAAGATGGTGGATCTTGGATAGATCTTAAAGATTGTTCAGAAGCTGATTTGGTTCTAACGCCAGCAATGAAAAGGCTCATTAAACAGCAAAAATTTGGATCTCATCCCGATGTTTATGGACGACTTTGGTGGGATCGGCCCGCAATTACGATTAAGCGAGAATGCGCTCATGTAGGCAATGGTAGATATTGTCACCCTGACCAAAATCGCCAGCTTACGGTCAGAGAAATGGCAATCTTACAAGGGTTTCCTAAAAACTATCAATTTGTTTCTTCCTCCCTTTCTAATATGTATCGGCATATTGGTGATGCTGTACCGCCATTAATTTCATACCAACTTGCATGGACTTCTTCATGGATTTTAACTGGTGTAAAGCCGAAGTTAGAACAAGTTATTTTGCCTAATACACACCTCTCATACAAAGATATTAAGCCTGATAGACAAGCTGAAAAATTACCTTTGTTGGAGCTTTTAGAAACAAAATAAGTCTAAATTGACAGCTTGCTGTCATAGAGTCGATAGCAGAAATATTTTACGAAACAGCGCCGTTTTTGTGTATAACATAAAACTGATAAAAACAATTGATAAACTCTCAGATATGCTGTCATACCTAAAGCTTTTGCTTTTAAATCGCATTTTTCGGTATTTTCCACACAGCATGACGAATACAATTTTCAATCATTAGATTTGCAATAGTGACTTTTTCAACACTTCCATCTAGTCTGAGTGTAAATGCTTTTTTCCCCTGATGAATGACGTTTGCACTGCATCCACCGTTCTTTGTTAAAGGTCCAAGATTACTAGATTTTATCTGAGATACTAATTTTAGAAGATCGAGAGGAATTTCGACTAACTCATATTCTAAGTAATCATCTCTGTTAAAAGATCTTAAGCAAAAAATCCTCTCATAACTTGAGAGATGACTCATGATGTGATCCTGAATACCTTTCACCAATTGTCGCTTTGTTTTACAATCACGGATCCATCGAGCTTCCATAAGTTTTGATATCGTCAATTCATCTTTTTTTATGGACTTAGAGCCTTCTGTTTTGAGCGAAAAAGCTACATTATTAATAATAATATCTTGCCCAGGATGATTTGGATTTGTAATTAGTTCTGCTCTTTTTCCAGTCGAGTTTGATGAAGCTAATACGATATATTCAAAGGATTTTTTTGTTAGTCTTTCTTCATGAAAAGCATGGTAAGCTAGAAGTCTGGCGGAAAAATCTTCCCAAAATTCTTGTGTCACAAAATCACTGTCAATTTTATTAGGTTTTTCAATTGTATTTCCTAGCTTTTCTGCCAACTCAGCAAGAATACGAATCTGGTTATCCGTTAGCTTTTTTAGTGCCTCTATAAGGCGTTCAGTAAACATTTTGCTTTTTGTTCTTTGATTTGGTGTGATTTAAAATCTATTTTAGTTGGCAACTAGAATGATATGGAACCCCCTAAATCTTGAAATAAACATTTATTTTTGAACTCCCGAACAATAAGGAGTGTGTATAAATCTATAAAAAAAACTATAATATGTCATTGAGGTGCATCTCACTCAAAACCATCTCTAATCAACAGTTTAGACAATGAGATGCACCCAATAGACTCTCTAGTTTTTCTTCAACCAGGAGAACATTGCCCGCAAGTCTTTCCCGACTTCCTCAATGGGATGTTCAGCTTCCTGACGACGCATGGCCGTGAATCCTGGTTTACCCGATTGATTTTCCAAGACAAATTCCCGGGCAAATTGTCCCGATTGGATTTCGCTGAGAATCTCTTTCATGGCGGCTTTGGTTTCCGGAGTCACCACCCGAGGTCCCCGGGTGTAGTCGCCATATTCAGCGGTGTTGGAGATGCTATCACGCATGGTTGCGAGACCGCCTTCTACGACCAAGTCCACAATGAGTTTCACTTCGTGCAGACATTCAAAATAGGCGAGTTCCGGTTGATAACCCGCTTCAATGAGGGTTTCAAACCCGGCTTTAATGAGCGCACTTAAGCCACCACATAACACCGCTTGTTCGCCAAACAAATCGGTTTCGGTTTCTTCCCGGAAACTGGTTTCTAAGATGCCGGCCCGGGTTCCGCCGATGCCTTTCGCATAGGCCATGGCCCGATCGCGCGCCTGACCCGAAGCATCTTGATATACTGCAAACAGACAAGGAACCCCCTCTCCTTGTTCGTAGGTCCGACGCACCAAATGACCGGGGCCTTTGGGCGCAATCATGACCACATCGACGTTTTCGGGGGGAACCACTTGACCAAAATGGATGTTAAATCCATGGGCGAAGGCCAAAACATCGCCTTCTTTTAAGTTGGGCTCGATTTCTTGTTTGTAAACGGTTTTCTGCACCTCATCTGGTAGCAGAATCATGATTAAATCGGCTTTTTCGGCGGCTTCGGCGACGGGATACACCGTTAGGCCGGCATCTTTGGCTTTGGGGGCGGATTTACTGCCAGGATAGAGGCCAACGATGACATTGACGCCACTATCTTTTAAGTTAAGGGCATGGGCGTGCCCTTGGGAACCATAGCCGATAATGGCAACGGTTTTATCGGCGAGTCTGTCCAGATTCGCATCTTGGTCGTAGTACATGCGAGCCATATGCACGTCTCCTTGAAAAATTCGGTGAATCGGCTGACTATCACAGGAATGCTGCCGCTGTTGTGAATCGTTGAGGATTCAGCGTTAGATAGAAAACACAATCTTCTATTGTATCAAAGAGTGGTCGGGCTGTTCGGGGTTGTAAGTTTCCGTCGCGATCGCCCGCGTTAGATCTCAGATCAGAGGTTAAACTACAGAACAGGGACAGTGACCCGCGACAACGGTTCGAGAGAGGGACAACGACTATGAGGCTCGGACGGTATTCCATCGAGTTTGCGACTCAGGTAGTGACAGCCATGGCGGTTGTCCTGTTGTCGAGTTCTGGCAACGTGGTTCAGGGACAAGAGTCTGCACCGTTAAGCGAGAGCGAGGCCCAGGAATTGCAACAATTTCGGGCGCAGGAGAGTGTTCAGGAGAATCTGGAACGGGCGATCGCCAACAGTGTCAGTTTACGCGATCGCATCGATGCTCAGATTGAAACCGCCCTAGCCAGCCAACGACCGGCGATTACCGCTGTGTTTGTGGTATTGGCCCTACTTCCCCTCCTGGGAGCGATCGCCGTCTGGCTGATTCTCAATCGTCTCGAAACTCGGGCCAACGCCTACGCCCAAGAAATGAACAGCATCAAAAATGATGCCATGGCTGAGTTACTGGGAATGATGAACGAGGCCCAATCGGTCTTACATCAGATCCAAACAACCATCAACGAACCCTTACCAAAGGTTCCCGTCGGTACGCAACGCCAACTCAGTCGGCGTTCTCAATCCCTCGATGACTCCCTCGATGAGGATGACCCCCGAGAAGAGCCTTTTCCCTCGCCGCCGCCTCCGCTGGATATCACTCAAGACGATCCCCCTGAGGAGGTGGAGGAAAACTCGATCGCCGCCGAGGAGTTAGATCAACCAGCGGCCCAAGAATTAGAACAAGAAGAAGAGACTTCGCCCTCATTTAACTCCATTTTGGACTCAGAAGAGGACGACGAGGATGAAACAGCCCCACCCTCATTCAACTCCATTTTGGACTCAGAAGAGGACGACGAGGCGTTAGATCCCTCTCAACCCCAATCCGTCAACTCCATCTTAGACAACGACACGGAGTCCGATGAGTCCTCAAACAACTCGATCGCCAACGCAGCCAGCGCCCCCCCACCCGTGACCTATCGCGGGGGTGACGAGGGCATCGCAACGGCCTCAGAGAACCGTCTTAATGGCAATTCTGGCAATTCGATCCCCCAGGCTCAACCCCCCGTCCAACCCCAGTCATCTCAGGCCAGTGCAGCGGAATTTTGCCGTCAAGCCAACGCCTTGTTCTTTAGTGGCCGCTATGCAGAAGCGATCGCCGCCTATCAGCAAGCCGTCCAACTCAAACCCGACTATCATCAGGCCTGGAGTAATCAGGGAAGCGCCCTATTTCATCTGCAACGCTATCCCGAAGCCATTAGCGCCTATAATCGCGCCCTGGGCATCCATCCAGACTATCCTGAAGCCTGGAACAATAAGGGGGGCGCCCTCTCGAAACTGGGGCAATATGAGGAAGCTTTGGCGGCCTACGATCGCGCTGTGGAACTCAAACCTGATTATGTTGAAGCTTGGAACAATCGCGGTTTAGCCTTGATGGAACTCAAACGCTATAAAGAGTCGGTCGCTTCCTATAACCGGGCCGTGAAACTCAAACCCGATTATGTCGAAGCCTGGAATAATCGCGGTTTAGCCTTCGCCGCTGCTGATCTTCATGATCACGCCCTACGCTGTTTTGAGAAGGCCCAGAATCTCAACCCCGATTATCTCGATAGTTATCGCAATCAGGGGATATCCCTGGCCGCCCTCGAACGCTATCCCGAAGCGATCGCCGCCTACCGACGGGGAACCGAGATTCAACCCCAAGATATCCCCACTTGGTACTATTTGGGACAACTCCTCACTCACCTGCAACGGTATGATGAGGCGATCGCGGCCTATGATGAGGCGATCGCCCTGCAACCGGCTATCCCCGAGATTTGGTATAACAAGGCTGGTTGCTATAGTACGCAAGGCTTTGTGGCCCCCTGCTTGGAAAGCCTGCAAGAGGCCATTCGTCTCGCCCCCCATCCCTACCGTGAACGAGCCCAAGTTGATCCGCGTTTCGATGAGATTCGCCAAGATGAACGGTTCAAACAATTGTTGGTATGAGGGGGGAACACCGGAACAGGGAACACCGGAACAGGAAAAAAACCACCCCTAACCCCTCCTGGGAGGGGATGGCAAGAGGCAAAAAAACATGAAAAAAAGCCTTTCTGGTTGCTTTGTCTCCGATGATTTTTTGACAACAACTTAACGATTTACCATGATGCCAAAATCCTATATTTTAGCGGTTCTATCTCTCCTGTTGGTGTCTCCCAAAGGGGCGATCGCACAGGATCCCACCGCACCCCAACCGACTCCCCCCGACGCAGTGGCGCCACTGCCGCCGGACGGTCCCGCAGAACCCTCCTTTACAGCCCCAGTTCCCACAGAACCCGCAGAACCCTCCTTTATTGCCCCCGTTCCGGCGGAACCTGACCCGAGTTTAGATTGGCAAATTGAGAATCGCTTGCGTAATAGCCCGGTGGTTCAGGATGCGATCAATGATGCCGTTGATCGTAACTTTTCCTGGACATTTGGCTTATTAAATATCCTCTTATTGCTGTTGATTTTATTCCCCATCGCTGGGATTGCCCTGTTGTGGTGGATGCGCCGAGAAATGGTGTCTCAAGTGGTTGATGAAGTCGAAGGCCATCTCTCGGATGAATTGAAAGCTGAAGTCAGCCGGGAGTTAAAAGCTGATTTTGCCTCAGCCAGCGCCCCCGCAGCCGCTTCAGCCGCTGAACCGGCCCAACTTAAAGATATGGTGTCGATGGCCTTGTCGGTGCAAAATGTTATGTCCAATGCCCGCCATACTATTGAAAACTCCATGCAACTGCAAGATCGACTTGATGGACGGTTGCAGGATGTCTTGGAACTCCAGATGATGCAAGGGCGACAACTTGAAGCCAATGGCCAGTATACCGAGGCGATCGCCGCCTTTGATCGCGCCATTGAAGTCGATGAACACCATCGGGAGGCCTATTGCGCCAAAGGCAATCTTCTCATTACCCTACAACGCCTCGAAGAAGCCCTCGCCACCTATGCCCAAGCCGTGAAAGTGGCCCCCGATTGTGCCGAAGCCTGGTATGGGATTGCCCGCTGCTATGCCCTCGTCGGCCATCACGAACCAGCCATTGATAATCTCAAAAAAGCCATTCATCTCAACCCCAGCTTGAAGGAACAGGCCCAACAGAATGAGGCCTTCGCCAATCTGCGGGAACAAGACGCGTTTCAAACGGCCCTAGTCGGTTAAATTGGCGAAAGGGGCTCAATCTCGCAATCCTTGTGATGGGGGCAACCGCCGGGGTTTGCCCTCCCTGAAAAGGATGTCTTTAAGGTATCAATTTGTAACAAGGACTTGACAACTCGGTACAATAGACTCAAACAAACTGCTTTTTATCGAATTTTGATCGAGCATTATGAGTCAAATTGCCTTAAATACCTTGGCGATCGGCATTTTTAGCCTCACCATGTTTTCCCTACTGGGGCCGATGCTACATCTGTCGCCTCTGTACCCGGCGGCGACAGTGTTTGCCCTGTTGGGGTTCGCCACCGTCGATCAGTTGGGGTTCCAAGGCCAGGGAGGACTGGTATTTCTCGATTGGTTGGGGGCTAGTACCAGCGATCGCCGTCAGCGGGTCATTCGCCATGAAGCGGGCCATTTCCTCGTGGCCTATCTATTAGAGGTTCGCATTGCCAACTACAGCCTCAGCGCCTGGGAAGCGCTGCGACAGGGACAAACTGGGCGCGGAGGGGTACAGTTCGATGATGGCCAGTTACTCTCTCAACTCAGCCAAGGACAACTCTCCTCTCAGCAGTTAAATCGCTATGCCATGATTTGGATGGCCGGAATCGCCGCCGAAGAACTTGAGGAAGATGCGGCCCGAGGTGGCATTGACGATCGCCAACAACTGCGTTTAGTCTTGCGTCAGTTGCGTCCCGTCGTGGGCGACAGCGAGGCCCGAGAACGCTGGGCAATTTTACAGGCCCGCACCCTCATCGATCGCCATCGGGATGCCTATGAGGCCTTAGTTGACGCCATGTCACAAGGGTTAAGCGTCCAAGACTGCTGCGATCGCATCCAACAGCATCTCACCCCAGCCGTCTCCTAATCGCCTCTTGACGGGGGGGGTTGTTTCGTCCGATGGTTGAGTCAGCGGGTAGTCTGGGCCGGCTTAACCCGGTCACAACTGCCAAAATTAGCAATCATAACAAATAAGGTTTGAAAAACGTCATGACCGGGTTTAAACGACTGGTGGCGATGCTTTCGGTAGTCATCGCCCTGACGCTGACGGGATGCAGTACCTCCCCAAGCAGCGGCTTAACCTCATTTACCGATAGTTACGATGGCTATCGCTTCCTCTATCCCAACGAATGGATTGAGATGGATGCGTCGAACCTAGCGCCGGATGTGGTGTTACATGATCTCATCGAACGCAGTGAAAATGTCAGCGTGATTATCAATCCCGCCGAAGCCGGACAAACCCTAGCGGATTTGGGAACCCCGACCGAAGTGGGGTATGAACTCTCGAAACGGGCCATCGCCCCCGAAGGAAGCGATCGCGTGGCGGAGTTACTCGATGCCCAATCGCGACAGGATGAGGATGGTAAAACCTACTATATCCTCGAATATGCCGTGACGCTGCCCGATCAGCTACGTCACAACATCGCCAGTATCTCGATTTCTCGTGATAAACTCTTTACCCTGAATGTTTCCACCACAGAACGCCGTTGGCAAGAAATTCAGGATAAACTGCGGATTGTTGCTCGTTCGTTCTTTGTCTACTAATTCGCTAATTTGCGTTAGGAATCCTTGGACGACTGTTTGTTGATAAAGTCCCGCAGGAAGATCCCATGAGTTCGCCGATTCTGATTCTTGCCTCCGCCTCGCCCGCCCGTCGCCAACTGTTGCGCCGTGCGGGTATTGAACCGATTGTCTGTCCAAGTGATTTAGACGAATCCCAGGTTCAACTCAGTAATCCCGTGGCCTTAGTCCAAACTCTAGCCCAACTCAAAGGAGAACGGATTGCAGCCGGGATTCGTAGCGAGGATATTGCCCCTCACTCTCTCGATGCTCAACAGCCTGAGTCAGTGTTAGTGTTAGCCTGTGATTCAGTGCTCGTGTTAGGCGATCGCATCTATGGTAAACCGGCTAATACCTCCGAGGCGATCGCCCGTTGGCAGTTAATGCGCGGCCAAGTCGGTGAACTCTATACCGGCCACGCCCTGGTGGATATTGCCCAAAACATCACCCTCGTCAACTGCGAGGTGACTCGGGTTCATTTTGCCAGCATCAGTGACTCAGACATTGAAGCCTATGTCGCGACAGGAGAACCCCTCAATTGTGCCGGCTGTTTTGCCATCGATGGTCGAGGTAGCCTCTTTGTCGAGAAGATAGAAGGCTGTCACAGCAATGTCATTGGCCTGAGTTTACCTCTGTTTCGACGCATGGTCGTGGAACTCGGCTATTCCGTGACTCATCTATGGAATACACCCCGCTAGAGAATGGCTGACGCAGAAATCATTGTAATTGGCAGTGGTATTGGGGGCTTAGTAGCCGCCTCTCTGCTAGCGCGTTATGGAAAATCGGTGGTGGTTTGTGAAAGTCATGTCCTGGCCGGCGGGGCGGCCCATGGATTTTCTCGCCGAGGCTTTCATTTCGACGCGGGACCCTCGTTTTTTTGCGGTTTAGGTGATGGCCCCAGCCTCAATCCCTTGCGTCAGGTTCTCAAGGCCTTAGAGATGTCCCTAGAGACGATCGCCTACGACCCCTTAGGAGAGTATCATTTCCCCGAGGGAACCTTTCCCGTGTACTGCGATCGCGATCGCTACCAGCAAGAAATCGCCCACGTCACCCCCAGCGGCGCTGAAGAATATCGCCAACTTGAACGCCGTCTCGGGAAACTCTACAAGGGAATGCGCCAAATTCCCACCCTCGCCCTACGCAGCGACTGGAAAGCCATTCCCTTTTTGGCCCAACATTACCCCGCCGGCCTCCTGAAATTACTACCCATTGCCGGATTGACGCAAAAAACCGTCGGGGAAATTATGGATACCTGTGTCCGCAACAGTTGGGTGCGGCGGACGGTACATTTAGAATGTTTCCTCCTCTCCGGGTTGAAGGCCTACGGAACCATTGCCCCGGAAATGGCCTTTATGTATGGTGAACGTCATCACGCCAAGGTAGACTATCCCCGAGGCGGAAGTGCGGCCATTGTGCAGGCCTTAGTGAAAGGGTTAGAGAAATGGGGAGGCGAGTTACGCTTGCGAACCCATGTCGAGAAGATTTTAGTGGAATCGGGCCAGGTGACGGGGGTGCGCCTACGCAATGGCGAAACCCTCAAAGCGCCGATTGTGATCTCCAACGCCACGGTTTGGGATACCTATCGCAAGTTACTCAGTAACCATCATTTGCCCCCAGCTTATCGCAAGGAAGCCCTGGAATTGCCCCGCTTAAATAGCTTTATGCACCTCTATCTCGGGATTCGCGCCCAGGGGTTGGAGGATTTAAGGGGCCATCATGTGGTGGTGTTGGATAATACCCTCGATATCAATGTACCGGGCAATACTTGTATGGTGTCGATTCCTACGGTTTGGGACCCGAGTTTGGCGCCCGAGGGCTATCATGGCATTCACTGTTATACCCTCGAACCTTATAAATCTTGGAAACTCGATGCTAAATATGAGGAACGCAAACAACGGCGATCGCAATCTCTCTATCGTGCCTTAGATAAGATTATCCCCGGTATCCGCGATCGCATTGAATTTGAGATGGTGGGAACGCCGATTACCCATGAACGTTTTTTGCGGCGCTATCAGGGAACTTATGGCCCCGGAATCCCGCCAATTCAAGGCATTTTCCCCCTCAATCAAACGCCGGTATCGGGATTGTATCGTGTCGGTGATACGACAATGCCGGGGATTGGTGTTCCAGCGGTGGCCGCGTCGGGAATTCTCTGTGCCAATAGTTTAGTCAGTCCTCAACAGACTTGGCAACTGTTGCAAGATGTGGGGTTGGCTTGACGGTGTGGGCCATTTATAGGAGTCTGGGGGATTGCCGAAGTTTGAGTGACTAGGGTTGGAGGTGTGTCTGTGAGTCATCCCCGTCAGGTGGCGTTTTGGGCGCTGAAAGAGATTGAACGCAAGGATACTTATGCTGAGGTGGCTTTGCAGCGACAGTTGGCTAAGTCTGATTTGACCCGAGGCGATCGCGCCTTGGTGACGGAGTTCGTCTATGGGGTGGTACGGCGGCGGCGATCGCTCGATGCGGTTATCGACCAGTTTGGCAAAAAACCGGCCGCGCAACAAGCCCCAGATTTACGGGTTTTGTTGCGTCTTGGCTTCTATCAACTGATTTATCTCGATCGCGTGGCGGCGGCGTTAGCGGTGGATAGTACCGTGGAATTGGCGAAAGCCAATCGCTTAGGAGGATTATCGAACGTCGCCAATGGGATGCTACGGGAGTATTTGCGTCAACGAAGCACCGATAATCCCTTGGGAATCTCCCTTCCTGAGAATCCTGTCTCCCGCTTAGGGGTGCGCCACAGTTACCCGGATTGGATTGTACAACAGTGGTGTGATCAACTCGGTATTGAAGAGGCTGAACACCTCTGTCGTTGGTTCAATCAACCGCCCCAACTCTATTTACGCATCAATCCCCTGAGAACCGCTCTGGAGGAGGTGGAAAACAGGTTCTTAGAGGCGGGTATTGCCGTCGAGCGGCTGCCCAATTTGCCGCAAGGGTTAAAATTGCCCTCTGCCGGTCATATCGAGTCGCTACCGGGCTATACGGAGGGCTGGTGGACGGTCCAGGATGCCAGCGCCCAATGGGTAACGCATCTGTTGAATCCCCAGCCAGGGGAGGTGATTGTGGATGCTTGCGCGGCCCCAGGGGGGAAAACGACGCATATGGCTGAGTTAATGGGCGATCGCGGGCAGATTTGGGCCTGCGATCGCACGGCGTCTCGTTTGAAGAAAGTGAGGCAAAATTGTCAGCGGTTGCAGCTGCGATCGGTACAACTGTTACAGGGGGATAGTCGGGAGTTGCGCCAGTTTGAGGGGAGTTGCGATCGCGTCTTATTAGATGTTCCCTGTTCGGGGTTAGGAACCCTCCACCGTCGCGCCGATTTACGTTGGCGACAAACCCCCCAGGGGATTGTTGAGTTAGCGCAACTTCAGGGGGAACTGTTGGCGGCGGCGGCCACTTGGGTGAAACCCGGTGGGGTGTTGGTGTATGCGACTTGTACGATCAGTTCGCCGGAAAATGAGGGGGTGATGGATCCCTTTTTACAAACTCACCCGGATTGGCGGGTTGAGACGCCTTCCGAGGTGTTGGGGTTAGGGGAGGCGCAGTCTCCCCTGGGGTTCCGTCTCTGGCCTCATCGCCATGAGGGAGATGGCTTTTTTATGGTGAAGTTGCGGCGGCGCTAGGGGAACATTTCTGTGATTCCAAGCAATAATTACTAATAAACAATTCTGAGCCTTTATTGGCTTTTTCTTGTTTATAATTATTCATTCCATACTGCAATTCCCATTCAGAAATGTTGGCAAATTGGAAGTTTTCCCGCACGTCTGGACAGTCATCATAGGTAATCAACCAGAGATGAGGGCACGATTGCAGGAGTTGGGCAAAACGATGATGGTCAAAACCACTATGATAATGACCTCGTTTGCCATAGAGTTTAGATTTGGTGGCACTGAGGTAGGGTGGATCGAGAAAAATGAAGCTAGGATCGCCCGTTGAGTTGGGGTCATCTTGCAGTAATTCACTATAATCAAGATTAGTGATTGTTACTCCGTCTAATACTGGACTTAAGGCACTTAATCGGTCAATTGAAGAGTGGGTAAAACGCTGTTCAAAAGATTTTTGTGAATAGCCTCCCGCCTCAATAGTTCCAGAGAAAGTAATCCGATTCAAAACAAAAAATCGAACCGCTCGTTCTAAGTTTGAGAGGTGGCCAACATTAACTGTTGCTAACTCTTTAAATAACCCTTTTCCATCCTTACCGGTTCGTTTGATGTCTCGAACGGTTTGCGTAAACTCAGTCAGTTGAGATTGGGCGCATTTCCAGAAATAATAGACATCAGGATTGAGGTCGTTAATCCAAATCGGCAAATTTGGATTTAACTTTTTCAGTTCTATAAACACCGATCCACCGCCAACAAACGGTTCCCGATAGGCTTGGAATGAGGCAGGAAATTGGGCAAAGATTTGGCGCAAGGCTTTGGATTTTCCGCCAGGATAGCGCAAGGGAGTACGAACCGATTTTGAGATTGACATAAATAAATCGGGTTGTTAGAGATTAAAAAAACAAGTCAAATTTATGCAACATTAAAACCATATTAAAACCATTTCCGCAGGGGTGAAAATCCCCTCCAGG
>LSZA01000032.1 GCA_001637315.1 Phormidium willei BDU 130791
GGACCCCCTCTCATCACCCCCCCCAACCTGAATCGCGACTGACCTTATCCCCCAAAGAATTTCGGCGTTTATTTGACTCCGTTTTGGGGCTGTGGCAACCATGGCAAGGATTGGGCTTAACCTACATTAGCCCCGATCACGCCGCCCTCTGGACGGGCAAAACTGGGGATTCTAAACACGCCTTAACCACCCGGTCAGCCCGAACCTTTTTTAACGGACAATATACCCTGTGGGACATTGCCCAACGGCAACGGCGATCGCTGAGTGATCTCACCCGAACCCTACATCATTTTATCAATCAAGGAACCCTACAACTTCGAGATATCGGCGATTTACCCTCACCCATCGAACAAATGCAGATGGTGGCCGCTGCCGTTGCGCCTCCCCGTCGTACCATTGCCTATATTGACGATAGTGCCACCGCTGGAGCGTATTTGCGCCAGATTATCGAGCCGCAAGGGTTTGAGTTGATGTTTATTCAAAACCCATTACAAGACTTACCCTTATTATTAAAACAACAACCGGAATTAATTTTTTTAGATTTAAATATGCCCTTAATTCACGGTTGTGATTTCTGTAGCTTCCTACGCAAAACCTCTATTTTTCAGGCCACCCCCATTGTCATCCTAACCAACAGTGATGGAACCGTCGATCGCCTTCGCGCTAACCTCTCTGGGGCGTCAGAATTTCTCGCTAAACCCGCCCAAAAGCAAGATATTATCCAAGTTCTCGATAAATACATTCAGTCGATGCCCCTAACCTCAGCCAACGGGCAATGGTTTAATAGCCATCGATCCACCTTCAGATGAACTGTACAATGAACTGTACGATGATCTTGATGCTAGGAGTCAGGACGTTGCCCTTATGTCTATCGAGATGTCTATCGAGTTCAACCGCGATCGCATCATCGTCAACGCCTCGGATATGGCCGCGATCGAAACACGCCTCTTTGACGCCGGATTTCCTGTAGCCGCCCTGATGGAGAAAGTGGCCGGCCGCATCGCCCAATGGCTCAGCCAGTGGCTGCAACAGACCACCAACTCTCTCCCCAAGCGCCCTCAGATTGGGGTACTCGTTGGCCCCGGTCATAATGGCGGCGATGCCCTCGTTGTAGCCCGAGAATTGTGGTTACAGGGCTATCCCATCTGCCTCTATCGCCCCTTAAACAAAGCCAAATCCCTCACCCAAGCCCATCTCAACTATGCCCAATCCCTGGGGATTCCCATCCTTGATACTTACGACGATCTCAAATCGTGCCATCTCATCCTCGATGGCCTATTTGGCTTTGGACAAACTCGCCCCCTAGAGGGAGACTTAGCCCAACTGGTGACCTGGCTCAACCAACAGCCGCAACCCTGTATCAGCATTGATATTCCCTCAGGCCTACACACCGATACTGGGGAGGTGTTAGGGGTAGCCCTGCGGGCCGAGATGACCCTTTGTTTAGGACTCTGGAAACGGGGACTCCTTTGCGATCGCGCCCTGGAGTATGTCGGCCAAGTCCAACGTATCGATTTCGATATTCCCCAAGCTGACATCGAAGCCGTTTTAGGTCCATCTCCAGCTTGGCAACGAATCACCTCAGATTGGGCCAAACAGGCTCTCCCCCTACCTCGCGCCCAATCAACCCATAAATATCAACAGGGCCATCTGTTACTCATCGCCGGTTCAGGTCAATATGCCGGTGCTGCCATCTTAGCGGCCTTGGGGGCGCGAGCCAGTGGCGTGGGCATGGTGACTCTCGCGGTTCCTGAGTCTCTTAAACCGCTCCTCAATGCCCAACTTCCCGAAGCCCTAGTCCTCAGCTGTCCCGAAACCCCTGACGGGGCCATCGCCCAACTTCCCTCAGACATCGACCTCAGCCGCTATGATGCGATCGCCCTCGGTCCGGGCCTAACCCAAAACAGCCCCTCTTTACTCCAGCAAAGCCTTCAACATCGCGCTCCCCTCATCCTTGATGCCGATGGTCTAAATCTGCTGGCCGCCGCCTCAGACTGGCAACAGGGACAACCCGAGACGACATTTTGGCGTAGCCAACCCCTCATCCTCACCCCTCACCCCGGAGAATTTCGCCGCCTCTTTCCTACCCTATCTCAGCCCTCTCCCCCTGAAGCCGCCCAACAAGCCGCCAAGCAGTCCGGGGCCATCTTAGTGCTGAAAGGAGCGCGAGTGGCGATCGCCACCCCCGAGGGCCAGGTTCACATCAACCCTCACAGTACCCCCGCCCTAGCCCGAGGTGGCTCAGGAGATGTCCTTACCGGGCTAATCGGGGGGCTAGTTGCCACGGGAGCGCGTCAACAGCATCCCCTCCCATCCCTCGTCGCCGCAGCGGTCTGGTGGCACGCACAAGGGGCGTTACAGGCTCAAAAACAACGGAGTTCCCTGGGGGTGGATGCCTCGACGTTGGCTCAAACTTTGCCCGATGTTCTCGGCCGTGAACGTTAAATAAGACTCGCTAGGATAGGGGGAAATTTAATTAACCCATCAAGAGATCATGATATTTAAAGTCCTACAACGGTCTACGCTGACCCTGGTGACGCTGCTGAGTCTGACGCTGTTGGCCCCCAAGAGTCGAGCCGACGATACCCAGGCCCTGATTGAACGTTGGCAAACCCTGGAAAATAGCTGGGAAGAGGACTATTCCGAGTATTTTGGCCGCTCTCTGAGCGATCGCCCTCCGGTGTTTGAGGAGATGATTGAGACGTTAGCCCGACAATCGCTGGCCAATCGTCAAACCTCAGCCATTCTCTATGCGATTCCCCACGACAATGAATTAGAACTGATTTTAGCCACCTCAAGCGGGGTCGCGGTTCAGGTTCGGGTTCCGGTAACACAGCAGGAACTACTCGCTCAGGCCCGCGAGTTTGAACATGAACTGATTAACCCAAGACGACGTCGCAGCACCGCCTATCAGACGCTGGCCCAACAACTCTACGATTGGCTCGTCGCCCCGCTAGAGGAGCCACTTGAGGCTGAGGGGATTGAACAGATTATTTTCTGCTTAGGGGAAGGCCTACGCACCTTACCGATCGCGGCTCTTCATGATGGTGAGGGCTTTTTGATTGAACGCTATAGCTTAGGGAGGATTCCCGGCTATCTGTTGATGAACGCTGAGCCGCGATCGCTGCAACAGGCCCAAGTCTTGGCCATGGGCGCCTCCCAGTTTTCCGATGCTGCCCCCTTACCCGCTGTTCCCCTAGAACTGGCCTCGATTGTGCCACGACTCTGGCAGGGCAACAGTTTCCTCAATGATGGATTTACCTTAGCCAATTTGCAACAGCAACGCCAGGAAGGACGCTACAGTATCGTTCACCTGGCGACTCATGCTCAGTTTCAACCGGGAGATGCTGACAACTCCTATCTGACGTTCTGGGATCAACGTGTCTCCCTGAATCGCCTACGGGAGTTGGATTGGACAACTCCTCCGGTGGAGTTATTAGTCTTGAGTGCCTGTTCGACGGCTCGGGGCGATACCCAGGCGGAGTTAGGCTTTGCGGGATTGGCAGTTCAGTCGGGGATTCCCACGGTTTTAGCCAGTCTGTGGGCCGTCAGTGATGTGGGAACCCTGTTGCTGATGACGGAGTTTTATGAGCAACTGAAAACTGCCCCCAATCCGTCGGTTGCCCTACGTCGTAGTCAATTAGCCGCCCTGCGAGGGGATTTGGACTTTACGCCCCCACCGATGAGCGATAATTTACCGGCAGGAACCTTAGTCGGGTCTCCTTTGCCTGAGAATGTCGAGCGTTTCGATGTCTCTCATCCCTACTACTGGTCGGCATTCACCAATATTGGAAATCCTTGGTAGTATTGGGGGTTAGACGGACGTTTCTCGGATTTCGGTGGACAATTCTCAGCCTGGCACATTGACAGGCCGCAACCGTCGGTTCAAGATTAAGGTTATTCACTGATTGTCGATTAAGCGATTAACGGACTTGAAACCCCCGTCCGGTAATTTTTTACAAAACACTTGACAAGGAAAAGGAGTTGTGTATGTGGACTGCGATCGCCGTTGGGATATTAGCATTTATCTTTTCGAGCTTTGTTGAGTATTGGATTCATCGGCTGATGCACCATTCCCCTCGTTTCGGGGAACGTCACCGAGATCATCATCGCCGCAACGAGGGGCAAGGCGTTGTTTGGGAGTTTCGTGATTATGTCAAAGGTGCGGCGATCGCCATGCTGTTACCCTTCGCCATTTCCCTCAATATTGGCTTGGGTTGGCTGATTGGGGCCTTGGCCTATGCCCTCTTTTCCGCCTACGCTCACCAGTTACAACATGAGAACCCCAGAAAATGTTTCTGGATGTCGATGCCGGTTCATTATGTCCATCACAAATATCAGATGTGGCATCACAACTTCGGCTTAGCCGTCGATTGGTGGGATTACGTCTTTGGAACCTATCAAAAGGTCGATTGGCTCGCCGACGAAGATCCCCAAGTTCCGCAACGGGGCTACTTAGAATTGCAATGGTGGTAATTGATGTTCGGGATGATATCGTCGTCGCCATCTAACCATCGCCATTTTAAGTTGAAACCCAACGTTCAACCCAACGTTCAATCTGACGTTCAATCTGTGTAAGGAGTCCTATCTGATGAGTATTTTACAAGAAGCCAAAACCCATTTTGAGGCGAGTCATCAACATCCTATTAATCAGGTGTTGCACCATATCACCAACTTTTTAGCCCTTTCTGCAATTGGATTGTTATGGTTTAATCCCAAAATTAGCCTTGTCTTTTTGGTGATTAGTCAAATTTTTGCCTGGGGGGGTCATGCCGTATTTGAGAAAAATCACCCCGCCTTTTTTAAGTATCCTGGTATCACCATTTTGGCGTCATTTGCCTGGTCATTTGAACGCTGGTTTGGCTTTCGTCAGTTGCTCGTCAAAAGCGATCGCACCCCCATTTAAGAGAAGCTAGAGCGCAATGAGGTACCAATTATGTGCTAATTATGTGCCAATTAAAAAGATGGCACAAACAGCCCTCTAGTCGTCCCATTAAGCTGCTCAAAAATTATCCAACAGGGGCAACCTTGTTATCTGCCAGAAAATCCGCTATCTTCAGATAGGCTTTTTGCAAAACCGACTCCTATCTTAAAGGTTTTGTTAGAATCCTGGCATTCATTTTCATTTATTCCATTGTCACTGGACAGAACAACATTATGTACGACGGACTTTTAGTCATCGATGCCGACGCACACAAAGTCGAGAATCCGATGATTTTCCGGGACTATGTCGATCCCGCCTATCGTAACCGTATTGGTATGATTGTCGATCGCCTCGGCGATCAGCGCGCCCGCGTGATGGACTACAACCCCGTCACCGGAACCACCGACTTACCCCGGATTTTCCCCAAACCCGAAGGCTTCGGAAAAGGAGGCTTCCGCACCCTGCACCCCGAAACCACCCTTGGTGCGTTGTTTAACAGCCGCCGCATCGAAGACATGGACCAAGAAGGGGTTGACGTTCACGTGATTTACGGGACCTTTAACCTCACCTTCTCGAGCATCTTCGACAAAGACCTGGCTGTGGCCTTGTGCAAAGCCTACAACGATTACATGGCCGAAGACTGCCGCAAATGGGGCGATCGCCTCAAACCCATCGGCGTCGTTCCCTTGCAAGACGTCGATGAAGCGGTCAAAGAAATGTATCGCTGCGTCAACGAACTGGGTATGGTTGGCGTGGCCACCTCTCCCAACATCCCCATTCCCCACCCGGCGGCCCCCAACGCCTTCCCCGAAGTCCGCACCTGCAAACATATCAGCCACCCGGACTTCTACCCCATCTTAGAAGCCGCCGTCGATCTCGACATCGCCCTCGGCTTACATGGTGGACCCGGTTCCGATATGGTGGGTGGAATCGCCGATCACATGGAAACCTTCGTCCTCAACCACATCTTCGTCCAACGCAACCAGCAACAAATGGCCATGGCGCGGATGGTGTTTGACGGTGCGTTTGAGAAATTCCCCACCCTGCGGATTGGCTTCGTTGAAGGCGGTTGCGGTTGGCTTCCTGACCTGTCCCACTCCTTCCACGAACATTGGGAAAAACGGATTCGTGACTTCGATCCCAAAAACCCCTACCAACCTTCCCTCAAAGAAGTCACCGAATTGATGATTAAAGAACGGGGGAATAGCGTTAACATCTTCAGTCAGGTGAAAAACCTGTTTGATATGTTGTGGACTAAAGAAAAAGACCCCCGCAACATTGACGACGCCAGCCTCTACGAACATTACGATTTACGTCATCGGGACCCGATGGAGTACTTTGAACGGGGACAAATTTTTGTCACCTTTGAGTCTGACGATCCCGGTCCGGCCTATCTTCCCCAGGCGATGGGTGAAGTGGGTAAACGAGTGGCTTGTTTCTCTGGCGACTATGGTCACTGGGATGGGGTCCTTCCTAACTGCGTCCGTGATGCCGCTACCATCACCAACTACGATCGCGACCACCTCGCCGCCCTCCTCGGTGGAAATGCGTTGGCCCTGTATGGCGATCGCCTCCGCAACTCCATTACCAACGTCCAAGAAGCCACGGTAACTGCCTAGAGACTCGGTTTCATCGTTCTGATCTGGTTTTGATCTCGGTTTGATGTTGCGATCGCGCTCATCATCTTAACCCGATCCCGAAACCCCCTCGTCTTAAACCGGATGAGGGGGTTTTCTCTGGTTTTTCTTTGATAATTGCCATATCAAGCAGGACATCCGCTATAATCGGGTTACACCCGTTCAACCGTCCCCGTTCAACCGTCCCTGTTTAACGTTGAACCGGAATTACATTAATCTATTAGAGAGGGTTGCTAAGATGGCAAACAATTATAGCTATGACCTACGCCAAAAAGTAATTAAGGCCATTGAAATCGATGGCATGAAAAAGTGTGACGTCAGTGAAGTCTTCGGGATTAGCCGCAATACCATTCATCTTTGGCTCAAACGCAAAGCCGAGACCGGAGATTTTCGCCCCCGAGATTATCGTCCACCCGGTCATAGTCATAAGATTAAAGACTTTGACACTTTTCGCGCCTTTGTCGAAGAAAATGCCGATAAAACCCAAGCACAAATGGCTGAATTATGGCCTGATGAAATTAGTCCGAGAACCATTTCACGCTGGCTAAAAAAACTGGGATTCGTTCGGGAAAAAAATCTCTGGGTGTTGAAGAAAAAGTCCAAGTCTAAGTCAAACTAGAGCGTGGTGAACCCGAAACCGGCTCTCGAACAGCGGCGATCGAGGGCCAGTCTCCCCTGTTAACTCCCAACTGAATTGAAGAGGCTAGAGAGCACCCACCCCAGTAGCCAGAGACTGAACACAATCCCCGCCACGAGGATTAGCGCCAAACCCACCACCACCGACACCAACAAGAGGGGATTCACTGGTTTACGAGACGCGGGACTGGGAGTATCCAAATGAGCCTCCAGCAGCCGCATATTGCGTAGATTGGCCTTCCAAGTCGCGTCAAAAATATCGCCGAGGACTGGAACCACTCCAACTAGGGTTTCTAACAGGATATTGGAGAGCATCTTCAGCAGTACAGATTTAGAAATCCCCAACTGAAGCGCATTGACGACAAGATAGACTGATAACACAGCGCCAGCCGCATCTCCCCAAGCCGGAAACAGTCCCAAAATCGGATCAAGACCAATGCGATACCCTGTACCAGGAATGGGAATCGACTGATCGAGAAGATAACTCAGACGCTGTAAGCGATTCACCTGACTCGCATCGGGGTGAGAGGCTGGCTTCGGTTTCGAGTCAGTGGGGTTGGTCATATCAAGAGGCTATGCTAGGGAGATGGTGTGGAGGTCTTCGGGACTCGGCCTTGTCTATAAGTTTGCCACAGGCGGAGAATTGTCTACAGAGTTTGAATCCCCTACGTTACAATCAACGGGTCAACTAGACTCAAGTCTCAATCTTAAGCATCCATGTCTATTTTTGAAAAAATCTCCAGCGCCCTCAACGATCCCAACTTACAGGCGAACGTGGGGCAAATTGGCGGGATTATTAGCACGCTTCAGGAGAGTGGCGGTCGTGAGGGACTCAATACCAACACCAGCCAGGTTCTGCTGTCTCTTGTCGGTAAACAAGTCCAGTCTAGCCTTAAATCGAAATGCGATCGCGAGGGAACCGGAACCGTCCAAACCCTCATTGAACAGTTTGGCGGAACTCAATCGAGCCTAGACGCCGTACAAGCCTTACTCTCGCCTCAACAGCAGCAAGAGGTGGTTTCTGAAGCCAGCCAAACAACGGGGGCGAATCCTAACCAAATTCAGGCGCTATTGCCTATCTTTGTGCCTCTGGTCTTAAATCTTCTCAAATCGGGAAATTCTAGCCAAGATCCCCAAGCGGGCGACAACCCCGTTCTGATGGACTTCCTCTCTGGCGATGGCGGAATCAACGTCAGTAACGCCATTAGTCTCGCCAGTCAGTTTCTCAGCCGTTAGCCGCCGATTGAGTCAGGATGGCCAAAAAATGTCCCCCAAACCGATTGGCTGGGGGAGATACTTTGAGAAGCGGGTGAAAAGCGGGTGACGCGATTCGAACGCGCGACATTCACCTTGGCAAGGTGACGCTCTACCACTGAGCTACACCCGCAGAACGCTCACTTGCGTTTGCGTGTTTACTATCATGGCAAAATTGTCAGGGGATGTCAACCCCTTGAGGCAATTTTTTTTTGAAATTTTTTGAAATTTTCTGAGATGGGCGGTAAGGAGGGGGGAGAAGCCCCAGTTTCAGCCCCAGTTTCAGCCTTCATGGTGAACCTCAATGAAACTGTTGGGCGTAAAACTGAGCGTAGCGTCCATTGGCGGCTAGGAGTTCGGAGTGGGTTCCCGACTCAATCAGTTGTCCGTGTTCCATGACCAAAATGCGATCGGCGCGGCGGACCGTGGCCAGGCGGTGGGCGATAATCAGAACCGTACGATCGCCGGTAATCCGTTCTAAGGCCTCTTGTACCAGAGCTTCTGATTCCGAATCGAGGGCTGAGGTGGCCTCATCTAAAATCAGGATACTCGGATTGAGGAGGACCGCCCGCGCGATCGCCAACCGTTGCCGTTGTCCCCCAGATAAAGTGACGCCCCGTTCCCCCAAAAGAGTAAAATAGCCATCAGGGAGTTGGGAAATAAACCCATGGGCGTTGGCCACCTTCGCCGCCTCAATCACCTCTTCGAGATCGAACTCCTCCCGGCCAAAAGCGATATTTTGGGCCACGGTTCCCGCAAACAAGACCGTATCCTGTGGCACAATGCCAATTTGTCGGCGTAAACTCTTGAGCGTCACCTGGGCCACATCCACCCCATCGAGGAGAATTTGACCCCGTTGAGGCTGATAGAAGCGGGGAATGAGATTGATCAGCGTTGATTTGCCAGCCCCAGATGCCCCCACCAGGGCGATCGTTTCCCCGGGGAGAATCAGCAGATTCAACGTCTCTAACACCCAGACAGGAGACGGAGTCTCCGGCGAACCATAGGCGAACGACACCTGCGAAAACTCAATCTTACCCGTGACTGGCGGGAGGGCGATCGCCTCGGGGGACTCCTGAACCGACGGCTGAAGATGTAGTAACTCAAACACGCGATCGACCGACGCTTCTCCCTGCTTAAACTCGTTATAATTACTGGTCACGAGAGAGATCGGATCAATCAACATGGCCACCGCCGCAATATAACTGACAAAGCCGCCACCCGTGAGATGTCCTTCGGAGATTTGCCAGGCCCCCAAGTAGAACAACAACAGCACACTCATGGCTTCGAGGAACCCCACCACCACAAACTGGAGTGCTTTGAGTTGTTCGGCGATGTATTTGGTGCGACGGTTGAGATCCGCCGCTTGAGAAAAGCGATGATTAGCGTAGTCTTCAGCGGCGAATCCCTGAACCAACCGCATCCCGGCGAACAATTCCGTCAATAAAGCCGCCAAATTCGAGATTTGGGTTTGACTGCGACGGGAGACTTTCAAGAGGCGATCGCCAAAAGCACCAATCAACCCAGCCATAATCGGGGCAATCAGAAACGTCGCCAGGGTCAACTGCCAATTCAGCCATACCATATAGGCGAGAACCACCAACAATTGCAAAACACTGGGGAGGAACTGATGAAAGACTTTGTTCACCACCTCACCGATGCGATCGATATCTTCCGTGAGGCGATAGGAGAGATCTCCCGTTTTGGCCGTGGCAAAATAATCCAGACTTAACCGTTGCAAATGAGCGTAGGTTTGACAGCGTAAATCAAACGCCGTCGCAAACGCCGCCCGGGCCATCAACGCATCCTGTCCATATTGAACCGCCCCTCGAACCACAAAAATGACCGCACTCCAGGCCGCCAATTGTGCGATCGCCCCCACATCCCCCTCACCGATATATTCAGCAATCCGTCCCGCCAGCCAGCCGAGAAGGGGCCAAAACAGCGTAAATCCTAACGTACAGGCGATCGCTGCCACAATGACACGACGATGAGGCGACAGATACGGCAACAACAGCCGGTAACTCGACGATGAAGACGGCGATGGAGAAGATAAGCTCAAAAGAGGTGTCAAACCCAAAAACATCCCCTTGATTTTAGGGGATCTTATCGTTGCGTCACATCACAGTCCTTCAACGCCTCGGCGATCGTCTTCAAACTCACCGGTTTCGTCACAAACCCCACCATTCCCACCGCCTCACAAGCCTCCTCATACTCCGGTAACACATTCGCCGTCACCGCAATCACCTGAGGCCGTTGTGGCGGAGACCATTCCGCAAAAATACATTCGGTGGCCTTAATCCCATCCATCTTGGGCATCTGAATATCCATCAGAATCACATCGTAAGCTGTTTGACGGACCGCTTCGACCGCTTCGAGGCCATTATTGGCCACATCAGCCTCATATCCCAACCGTTTCAACAACCGTAACAGCACCTTCTGATTGACGAGATTATCTTCCGCCAAAAGTATGCGTAACGGGTGTTGCTGGCTAAAGGTATCATCCATCATTGGGGAAGGAGTCAAAACAACCACAGCTTAAAAAGACAACTCCTACTGTACACCAATTGCTTAGTCGGCCTGGAGGGAGCAGCCTCCCCCAAGACCATGAATTTGAACACCAACCTTGAAGACTTAGCCCCATCGAGCAACCTAGCTAACTAAACAGAAACTCAGTGTTTTCCACTGCGGCGACATTCGCCGCCACCAAATCCGTTTCCGCCTCCGAGAAGTTATCACCGACTCGTAAACTCGGCACATCCGCCGTGGTGGCCGCCACATAAACCGAGAAACCCGGAGACTCAGCCGCAAACACATTATCCAACAGCCGCACCTGATCAGAATCCCGAATTGGCGTCCCAGCGGTGACCAATAATGAACCCGTTAGATTATCCGCACTAAAGCCGCTAACCGTATTTTCCTGAATCAGTAAGTTTTGGAAATTCCCCGTCCGTAGAGTAATTCCCCCATCCGTTCGTCCACGGCCCGCACCCGAGGCACCGTTAATCGTATTCCCCGAGACCGTGATATCCTCCAGCGGATTCCCCTCATCCTCAGTCCCCGACAGTTGAATCCCGGAGCCTCCCTCAGCCGCCACATTGAGAACATTATCCGAGAGAGTGCTACCAATGAGTAAATCGGCCACGATCGCGTCACTATCAGCTTCCGTCCCAATCGCATCAACGACATTTTCCGTCACTGTCGCATCACTGAGGTTACTCAAACTGATGCCAACCCCTTCGATCGCATTGAACTGATTATTGGCAATCCTGACCCCAGTCCGGCGTTCCTCAGGACGCACCGACAGTCCCACCCCTTCAAAGACATTATTAACGATGCGTAGAGTGTTACCGGTGTTGTCTCCATCAACCCCCTCAGTCAAGGTCAAACCATCTAAAGTGACATCGTTGGCATTGACTTGAACCGTCGCGGTAATTTCCGATTCATCACCCCGACTATCATCACCCGCCGTACCCGCATTGGCCCCAAGTAACGTGACCGACTGCGAGAGATTGAGGGCCTCACTATAGGTTCCGGGGGCAATGCGAATGGTATCTTGACCATTGCCCACACTCACATCGTCATTATTGCCGATTTCCTCATCATCCAAGGCATCAACAATCCGACCATACACCCGAACCGTCCCGGAGTTTCCGCTATCGGTTTCGATACTGATATCCAAATAAGTGCTGTTGTCCTCCAACGCACTCACACCGCCACTGGTGAGGGTAATTGTCCCATCACTCTCGATGGTAATGGCCTCTTCGACCGTCTCGCCGTCATCGGTTTCCACCCCAACAACGCTAAACCCTTCAGCCTCTTCAGCCGCGACTTGGCCAATCACCCCGGCACTGTTGGCCACTAGGAGTTCTGCACCCCGTAGCTGGGGCGTTGTGGTCAAGTTAGCATCGGGATCGGCCTCTTCCTCCTCCTCATCGCTTCCGGGGTCATCCTCAATGTCATCAAAGTTCGGTAAATCGGCAAAATCAGGGGCAAACACGCCTTCAGTGATATTGGCCACGGGAACACCTCGCAAAATGGCAATCACCGAATCCGAGTCGCGACGGGTAATTACGGCATCATTGACGTTGAGGCCAGTCCCCTGATTGATATCAATATCCTCAAAAGTGAGAAGTCCTCCCAGGAGTAGGCGATCTTCTTCGGCACTATTAAAGTCTAAGATGACATCTAAACCGGGTTTATCAATCAGGACAAAATTATCAGCCCCCCGGCCACCATGAAGGGTGTTATTTCCCTGACTGCCGACGAGGTAATCATTCCCCTGGCCGCCAGCGAGGAAATCATTGCCGCGATCGCCAAACAGGGTATCATCCCCCTGATTCCCAAAGAGAAAATCATCCCCTTGTCCCCCTCGGACGATCTCATTACCATCACCACCGGCGATCGTATCGTCATCGGAATTGCCAAATAGGGTATCATCCCCATCATCGCCAAATATAGTGTTACGACCCTCACCACCGACCACCAAGTCGTTACCACGGCCGCCATAGATTACATTGGCCCCTGAGCCACCCAGGATGGTATCGTCACCAGCATTGCCAAAAATTGTGTCATTACCATCATCCCCGGATAGGTAATCATTGCCGGGACCCCCACCGAGGACATCACTACCGCGACCACCAAACATCGTGTCATTGCCATCATCCCCGACGAGGGTATCATCACCACGATTTCCCGCCAGAATGTTATCGCCCTGTTGTCCGTAGATGACATCATTTCCATCGGCCCCTCGGACTTGGTCATTTTCCAAACCGCCCAAGATGGTATCGTTGCCAAGACCGCCGACGATGATATCTTCACCGGGGCCACCGGCGAGGACATTATTGCCGCCAGTACCAACGAGGGTGTCATTGCCCTCAATGCCACGGATAATATCATCACCGGTTCCCCCAACCAGGGAATCATTGCCTAGGCCCCCAACGAGGCTATTCTGTCCCGATTCTCCGAAAATCACATCATCGCCGTCATCTCCCGATAGATTGTCATTGCCCGCCCCCCCAAAGAGAGTATCGTTGTCCTTGCCTCCAAAGAGGCTGTCATTCCCCTCATTGCCGAATAAGACATCCTCACCGGGGCCGCCGGCTAAAATATCGTTCCCGGCTAAGCCAAAAATGGTCCCGTTACCTGCGCTCCCGACAATCGTATCGTCCGCTTCGGTGCCGCTAAACAGGGTATCCTCTTGCTCTAAGGCAACATTCAGTCCAACCATGTCAAATACTCTCTCACATAAACCTCTTGCTCGCGTGGAAGCCCCGTGTCTTTAGACCGGGGAGGAAATGCGACCGGGGGACTTGAGTCCCCGTCAATCTTTCAAGCATAGGCGTAACCATCCTTTCTGTGAATGGGTTTGCAGTATTTGTGGCTAATGCCTGCCACCCGTACCGAGGCGGTGGTAATATCAAAACTACCAGACGCACGGCAGAGAACCCGTCCTACATAGGAGCCAATTTTCTTCCCCGCTGTGACCGTAGCCGTCACAATGTCGCCAGTCTGAAAGCCTTTATGAATTTGCCTCCTGGAGCGGTGACGAGTGGGGAATCCGTACTTATTCGTCCCGCACATCTGACGGGTTCCATGCCCCTTTGCTAAAATCAGCAACGGCTTTGACGTCAGAATGTCGAGTGATTCGACGGGTCCAACACAGGCAGCATCAAGCCAGTGAGCCTTAGGTAGATTGAGCCTCAGTCGATTGAACTTCGTTTGTCCGCCCGTTCCTGTGGTAACTGGGAGTCCTGTTGCTTTGAGAGCCTTGAACAAGGCCCATCGGGTCGAGTTAACGGCAGCCGCATCTTTAAGGGGTGATTTGGCCTGCCCCAGAAGACGACTCAGGACATCAGGCTGGCCCGATAAAAAATCCCGAATGTCCCCATGGCCTTTGGCTTGATTGCATGAGTGGCAAGCCAGGGTCAGGTTAGAAACCCGGTCAGAGCCACCCTTAGACCGAGGCTGAATATGCTCAACTTCAAGGGGTACATGTTGAGCGCCACAGTAAGCACAGGTTCGGTCCCACTTCTCCAACAGGTATTCCCTGACTTCATAGCCTTGTAATTCTCCCTGCTGATACTCAACCCCTGATATCTCAGGGTTTTCCATCAATTGCAGGTCGAACCGTACTAGCTCTTGAGCCATGCTGCCAACTGGGGCAAGTCTGCGGAATCGGTTAACCCAGGTCATCAGAGTATCGACTCGATGCTGCAAGCTCGGAGCTAACCAACCCTGGGGACGAGTCCGATTCAAGAACCGGGCCGGCCGATATCGAGTTTTACGGTTTCGTCGAGAACGTCGCAGTTGACGACGAGACAGCAGTGCTTTTTTAATCGGCTCTCCCCGGTGCTGCAACTCGGCAGCAAAGATAATATGATTCCCTTGCTTTAAGGCCATTCCAGAGACTTTAGAGCCTGGGTCTAATTTGAGTTCGAGGGGTTCAGGATTAGCGTCAACCTCCTTGTTGAGAATAATGGTGAACGGGTAGCGTCGAAATACCGAGGCTTTCTCCGCTCTGAGCAGTGACCTTGCTACTCCTGGCTTGCAGGGTGTCAGCGGTTTGCGGTTGGTATCTAAAACGAAAACATGGTTAGACATTGTTGCGTCTCTTCTGATTGCTCGTCACGTTGGCTTCGCTAATGTTCAGAGTCGGTACTTTCCCAATCGCACTGTCTTAACCCCTTAAAACTGTTTAACGATTCGGTTCTAGAGCCGGGAACTAGCACGCATTCCCGGGTAGGAACTTTAACTCTTGCTCTGAACGTAGCCCGCTAAGGCTTAAGCTGGTCAGCTACCTGAAGGGGAGGGCACGAAGCCCCCGTGCTTCAGCCGGGGGTGCTGACTTGGTTTCCCACAGGTCTGGTGTTTTGCTTGTCTTGATGGGTTGACAGACAAAGCACAGAGATCCGGGGCGGGGAACCCTAACACGTTAACACGACGTGCTACATTGCTGTTGGGTTGCCGATCGCCGCCCTCAAATTCTAGCCGCTTCTGGGTCATGTTGGGTTTTAAATATCCCTTGACGGAGATATTCACCGATTGGCCGGGCAGAAACTTTGATGGATTTCAATTTTGGCTTGTTTGTACCATGTTCGTTGTCTGACTGGGGGAATTTTTAGCCGTGTCTCATCCGACTTCTATGCCGTTTCATGTTAATCCGATTCACTTTGGGACCGATGGTTGGCGCGGAACCATCGCCGCTGATTTTACCTTTGAGCGGGTGGCCCAGGTGGCTCCTGTGGCGGCGGCGGTGTTAGACCGTCATTATGGCCCGACGGCGCGATCGCGTACGGTGGTGGTGGGCTATGACCGTCGTTTTATGGCCGAGGATTTCGCCCAACTCGCGGCGGATTGCCTGGTTGCTGCGGGGTTTGATGTGTTGTTATCAGAGTCCTACGCCTCTACACCGGCCTTCAGTTGGGCGGCCCATCATCGCGGCGCCTTGGGGGCGATTGTGATGACAGCCAGCCATAATCCGGCTCGCTATTTAGGCTTAAAAGTCAAAGGAGCCTTTGGTGGCTCGGTTCCCCCGGAAATTACCCAGGAGATTGAGGCGCAACTCAAGGCCGGAGAACCCGTTACGGCCGAGACGCCGGGAACCTTAACCCACTTCGATCCCTGGACGGAGTTTTGCGCAGATTTACGGACCAAGGTGGATATCGAGAGTATTCGTCAGGTGCTTCAGTCGGGCCAATTAACGGTGTTTGCCGATGTCATGCACGGCGCAGCAGCGGGAGGATTAGCCAAGATTTTAGAGGCGCCGATCGAAGAACTCAACCGCGATCGCGATCCCCTCTTTGGCGGTGGCGCGCCGGAACCGCTCCCGAAGAACCTGGCCGGGTTGTTTGAGGCTATTAAAGACCATCGTCTCCATAGTCAGGGATTGGCCGTTGGTATTGTCTTTGATGGCGACGGCGATCGCATTGCCGCCGTTGACAGTGAAGGCAATTTCCTCAGTTCCCAGGTGCTGATCCCCATTTTGATGGAACATTTGGCGCAACGAAAGGGACTCTCGGGGCAAATTGTCAAAACGGTGAGTGGGTCGGACTTAATCCCGCGCTTGGCCCAACTTTATAACTTACCCCTGCTAGAAACCCCCATTGGCTTTAAATATATCGCCGATATCATGCTCTCCCAGGATGTCCTCCTCGGTGGCGAGGAATCCGGGGGAATTGGCTATAACACCCATATTCCCGAACGAGATGCCCTCTTGTCGGCGTTGTATGTCCTAGAGGCGGTGGTGCAGTCGGGTAAGGGCCTCGGCTTGCTGTATCGCGACTTACAGGAGAAAGTCGAGTTTGTCTCGATGTATGACCGGATTGATTTGCCCCTAGCCAGTATGGCGGTGCGTCAGGCCCTCGTCGATGAGTTAGAACAGCGTCCGCCGGCCACGATCGCCGAGAAAGCCGTGGAGAGTTGTCAAACCACCGATGGCTATAAGTTCCGTCTCGCCGATGCCAGTTGGCTGTTAGTGCGCTTTAGTGGCACAGAACCGGTGTTACGGCTTTATTGCGAGGGACCGAGTACCTCCGAGGTGCGTCAAACCCTGCATTGGGCCAGAGATTGGGCGAAAGGGGTTGAAGCCTCGATGGCCTAGGCGTTAGCTTCGCCTGGGGGTTCGGGGAGTTTTCCTCGGCGATCGCCCCTGGGTTTTCGCCAATACGGCCACGCCGGCGACAGCAATCTGATGTCGTTGCAGAACGGCCAAGGCTTCTTGGGTTGTGCTGCCGGTGGTGTGAATGTCGTCGAAGAGGAGAACAGGCTGTCGGGGTGGACGACGTTGAAAGGCTGGCCCCAGGGCGATCGCATTCTGCAAGGTCTGTTGACGCTGTTGAGGGGTTAACTGGAATAGGGCTTGGGTGTTTTTAACGCGTTTCAGCCCCTTAGCCGCTAAGGGAAAGCCGGTTAAATCACAAAAATACCGCGCCAGACGTTCGGCTTGATTAAAGCCCCGTTGTCGCTGTTTATCCGGGTGCATGGGGATGGGGACGACCATGAGGGATTGAGGCAAGCTGGGGGACTGTTGCCAGGCTTCGGCGATGCGATGGCCCAGGGGCCGCGCCAGTTGGGGGTTATTCTCATATTTAAGGGCGGCGATCGCCCGTTTGAGGCTTCCGCTATAGGTTCCCCAAGCAAATAGGGGCAAATCTCCCCGCCACTGGCTACAAGGATGACGCTGGCGACAGTCATCGAGGCGACGTTGACAGGCGACACAGAGTTCTTGTCCCCCCAGGGGGCGATCGCACAGGGGACAGTTGGGACGTAAAACCAGGTTGAGAACAGAATCGAGTAAACGCACCAGGTCAAAACTTTTGCCAATTTAGGGATTATATCACTTAAAAAACTGGCGACAGTTCTTCGGGAACTGCCGCCAATGGCGATCATTCAGCATTATGAATCACAAATCTTATGAGATGCCCTGACTGAAATTGAGGAACAACGAACTAGCTGCGTTGGCGTTTGCGGGTGGCGAACAGAGAACCGGCCATGGCACCTAAACCCAAGAGGAGAGAGGGTTCAGGAACAGGTTCTGGTTCGACTGACTCAACCATAACCACCAAATCATTGTAGTCCCAGTCGCTGCCTTGATATTTATCCTCAAAGGCAACGATAAACTCATTATCGGTGAAGAGTCCAGGTTGCTTGCCCGGGAGATCCATACTAAAGCTTCCATCGCCTTGATAGATGGCAGAATGACGAATTCCATTGGGATTCATACTGTCATCAGAGTAAAAGGTTCCCTGGGGACTGGTGATATAGAAGCCGAAGATATTACCAAAGTTCTCAACCGTCCGCAGAGTGATGCCTCCTCCGTTGTCTGGATGTCCTTGGGTAACACTGGTGACGGTGCCACCGTCAAAGAAAGACACCATACTTCCATCTTTGGAGGTATCCGATCCGTTAAAAATTTCCAGTTTTAAACCCGATTTGTTAAAAATACCAAAGGTATTCTGGTCGGCGAAGCCCGCAATTTCAAACATGAATTGCGAGATCGAACTTCCCGTCGCTGTATTGGTGAAGTATTCGAAACCCGTTTCAGCGGCGTTGACATCGAAGAAGTCGCCGTCAACCGTCAAGTAGTCTAATGACCCTTGCAGAGTGCAGTCATTATCGATGAAACAACCGGAACCGGGACCCGGGAAGTTGTCATCAGTATCACTACTGATACCCGCTGGGGTTCCGAGTTGGGCTGAGGCGGGGGTCGCACCGATGACGAGTCCGCCGAGGGCGATCGCCGCCCCTGCGGTTAACGTCAGTGTTCTTTGGGTGAGTTGAGTTGTCGTTTTCATGATCAGTTCCTTTATTTGCGTGTTTATACTTAAATGCCTCTGGGTATCACTATAAATAATCTCTCAGGAATTTGGGGGTTTATACGGAAATCTTTACGAAGGCTTTAAAAAAGAGCGGTAATTTTAAGGGTTTTGTATCGAATGTGTGAAGATGGGGTCGCTCCGGGAACCTCAGTCGTGCCACAGACTGACGAATTGCGGGCGATTCTGCCGGCCAAGATGACGAGAGCGTTACAATCGACGGGAGAGCGATCGCAAAACTTCAAAATTCCGTGGCAGATGTTTTTCAACTCACCGCTTGTGAGGGAGTTCCCCGGCCCTGGTTAGGCGATCGGGCCTATTACCTGAGTCAGTTAGCCGCCCACCCGGAGCCGATTTTGCCGGGAGTGGTGGTGTCAGCGCAACTGCTGCGAGAGGTGTGGGAGACCACCCCCTGGCGCGATCCTCTATTTGCAGAACTCTCCCATAGCCCCCTGCATCTGCAAACCGATGATTCCCGACAACTCCAGGCCATCGCCCAACAGATCCGTCAGGCCCTGCTGAATGTAGAACTTCCCGAGGCCATCGCCGCTGACCTCAGTCACGCCATTGAGCCTCTCAATGCGGCTCACCTGATGTTTCATCCATCCTTATATCTTGAGACCCTGCGGCCAGACCACAATCCTCTCGACCTGGCGGCCCTATTAGAGAGTCACGTCAGTTCGAGCGATCGCACCGAGCTCGGCCAAACCCTCAAACAAGCCTGGGCTGAACTCTTCCGCGCCCGCTGTCTCCTCTATTGGCAACGGGCTAAAATTCCCCTAGACCAAATCTACCTAGGGATTCTCATCCAACCCCTACGGCCAACCCCGGTTTCAGGACATCTCAACCTGCGTCGAGATATCTTGACTATCATTGCCACTCAGGGCTTACCTCAAAGCCTGTGGAACGGCGGCATTGATCCCGAACGCTATCAACTCGACGCCAACACCGGTCAAATCCGCCAGCATCACCCCGGAGCCTGCCTCTGTTACGAAGCCCTATGTCCCGACTCCGGGGAGATTCAGGTCGTCGCCGTGGATAGCGATCGCCCCCAGGGACCGCTTCTCAAACCCCACCTATTGCGACAACTGCGTCATCACGCCCAACATCTCTATCAGCATTTAGACGATCAGCACCTCGGGCAACACAGAGGAGCCGATCTCGAATGGGTCTTAACTCAGCCCCATCCAGACGCTCCCCCAACCTGGTCCATTAGCCAATATTATCCCCAAGGCTCAGCCAGCCTAACCCTTCCCACTCTGACCCAGCCCACGGACGCGGCTCGCACCCGTCAGCCGAGCCAATTCCAGGGCATCGGCGCCTCGGGGGGTCAAGTCTATGGTGTGGTCTGTCGGTTAAGAGATCTTGATGTTCAAGACCAGACGGGCCAGGCTTCGCCAACACCGCAAATTTTGGTCGTTCCCCAGTTTGAGCCGCAAGATGCCCCGCCCTGCCAACATCTCGTTGGACTCATCAGCGAAAGCGGCAGTCGTACCAGTCACGGCGCGATTTGGGCGCGGGAATTGGGCATTCCGGCCGTTATGGGAGTGGCCAATCTGACCCAGCAGGTCGAAACGGGACAGCCAATTTATCTCGACGGCGATCGCGGCCAAGTCTATCTCAACCCAGCTCCCAATTTGCCGGTGTCCTCTGCGACTAAGTCCTCCTCATTTCCCTCCATGTCTCCAACCCTTCGTGTCCATGGAACCGAGTTGTTTCTCTCCTTGAGCCAACCTCAGCTTGCTGCCTCCTTGGCGCAACTGCCCGTCGATGGCGTGGGCTTAATCCGCTCAGAACTGCTGGCCCAAAGCCTCTCCCTGAGTCAATACCCGCCCTCAGAGCGGCTGCACCACTTGAGTGAGGGCTTAAGGGCGATCGCCGAAGCCTTCGCGCCGCGCCCGGTGTACTATCGCAGCCTCGACGGAGGACGGCCCGGACAAGCCCTCGGCTTACGGGGAACCCTGGCCTATACCCAGGATCCTCGTCACTTTGAAGACGAACTCACGGCCCTAGCCCAAGTCCAGCAGGCCGGATCTGACAACCTGCGTTTGATTTTGCCCTTTGTCCGCTCCCTGGAGGAGTTTAAGGCCGCTCAAACCCGGATTCATGAACGAGGCTTAGACGAATCTCGGGGGTTTCAATGCTGGTTAATGGCCGAAGTTCCCTCCGTCGCGGTGTTGCTTGATGAGTATGTCGAGGCTGGAGTGCAGGGAATTGCCATCGGTAGCCATGATTTGAGTCAATTGATTCTGGGTTTCGATCGCGACGATCCCCAAGTGGCCGCCCATTTTGATGTCACTCATCCGGCGGTGTTGGATGCGATCGCCCGTTTAGCCCTCAGCGCCCGTCGCCTCAACATTCCCTGCACCATCTGTGCTGATTCCCTGGCCCCAGTTTCTGGCGATCGCGCCCTAGAAGCGTTCATCCGCTGCGGTGTCACTGGAGTCTGCCTCAGTCCCGACAATTTAGAGCGTCAGGCCCAGGCCATCGCCCGGGCTGAACAACGGTTACTCCTAGACGGGTTTTGGCAAGGAAAGCCGGCCCCAGGAGGCTGGCCGCACCCCGACTAGATGGCTCGTTTGTTGGCTTCAATGGCTTCGGTGTAGCGGCCTAATTTTTGCAACACGATGCCCTTGTTCATCCAGGCTTGGCGATCATCGGGCTGACGTTCGACAATGATATCCCAGGTCTGATTAGCCTCGTCCCAGCGATGAAGCTGTTGCAGGGCCTTCGCTCGTAGTCGATAGCCTTGCAGATCCTCGCTATCGAGTTCCAGGAGGCGATCGCAGGCCGTCACCACTTCTTCAAACTCTTCGAGAGCCTGATAATTCAAACTTCGTTCTCGCCAGAGACGGGCGTCATCAGGATTGAGGGCTAAGGCGCGTTCGAGAAACCGTAAGGCCGCATGATAATTTTGCCCCTGGGCCTGTTCCTGGGCTTTCTGATAGAGCTGATCGACTTCTTGCGCGTCCGTGGCGGCATCACGAGGGCGATGGGCATCGGGTTCAACTACCGAGGCCTTGAGATCCCCTGAGGCCACCGCTGGCTGTTCTTGGGCGCGATCTAAGCCCAAAGCCCGATTATTGGCCTCAATGGCTTCTTCATACCGGCCTAACTTCTGTAGGGCGACCCCTTTATTAATCCAAGCATCTCGGAAATAGGGATTGAGTTCTAAGGCGGTATCCCAACTCTCAATGGCCTCTTGCCAGCGTTCTAAACTGGCTAAGGCGACCCCCCGACGAAACCAAATATCCGAGTCGTGGCCATCAAGTTCTAAGGCTTTATCCCAGGTGGCGAGGGCTTCATCCCAACGTTTGAGTTGTAAGCCCAAGGCCACACCTCGGTGAATCCAGGTTTGGATATCTTGGGGATTGATGGCCAGGGCTTTATCCCAACTGTCTAAGGCCGCTTGAGGCCGTTTCATTTCATGTTGTAGATCGCCGAGATGACTCCAGGCTTCGGCGGAGTTGGGGTTGAGTTCCACGGCTTGCTGATAGACGGCCAGGGCCTCCCGCAAGCGTTTGAGTTCGGCGAGGGCATCACCGCGATAGATGAGAGCCTGTAGATTCTCGGGATCGGCCAGGAGGACGCGATCGAAGGCCAGTAAGGCCGCCTCGTTGTTGTCTTGATCGAGTTGTTCGATGCCGAGTTGCATCCAGCGTTTGGCTTCGGCGTCCTGTTCTTCGGGGCTGGCTGGGGAGTCTGATTGAGGCTCTGTCTCAGATTCGGGTTCTGGAGTTGGTTCTGGGGCCGGTTCTGGGGGAGCGGGGGCGGTGGTTGATACATTAGCCTGATCGCAGAGTTTGCGCCCAATTTCGCCGGCGAGGGTGGCGATATGTCGTGAACTGCTTTGACTCAGGGCTACGAGTTTTTGGCCGAGTTCTCCTTGGGGGCGATCGTCGAGTAAGCGAGCGTTGCCAAAGCGATGCAACCAAGCAATCCACTGTTCATCGCTGGCGCGATCGCTCAACACCTCGAAGAAACGCTCCACTTTAACCCCACTCCAACCTTGACTCACGCCATCGAGCAGTTGTAGGAAGTAGTATTCGTATTCCGTGTCGCTCCATGACGACGGGGACGGTGTGACTGATTCCTGGGGGGCGGTTGCGCCAAATAAACCTCGGAAAAAGTTAATGATCCCCTGTACGATCCGCCTCAGCATGGGTTCTCTATCTCGTTTCGTCTAACCTTCTGATTTTAATGGGGATTGTCTCAGGCGATCGCCCCATCTTGGGGAAATGCCCCTCGGGTTGATGATGAGGGTTGATCCTACGGTTGATCATGAATCATCACAGTCGTTGCATCGGCTCATGTTTAGGATCAATGATTTTCTGACCGGCCCGGGCAAACTTCACCGCTAGGGAGAGTTTGGGGGCGTTGCCGAAGATCATCGAGACTTCCCCCATGCCAAAGTGGTCATGAACGATGCGATCGCCCACCTTCCAGTCTTGGGTCAGTTGCGCTCGATTGGAGGCGGCGTACCCCTTACCCTTGGCGGCGACGCGGTTTCGCGGCTGGGTATTCCCTTTAATGAACTCGCGGGGGAGTTCCCCTAAAAACTGAGATGGGGCGGCGGTTTGAACTTGTCCCCAGAGACGACGACTGAGGGCGTGGGAGAGAAACAGTTGTTCTTGGGCGCGGGTAATCCCCACATAACAGAGTCGCCGTTCTTCTTCGAGGGCACGGGGATCTTGTTGGCTGCGATAGTTGGGAAAAAGTCCGTCTTCCATCCCCACCACAAACACGACGGGAAATTCTAACCCCTTCGCTGAATGCAAGGTCATGAGAGATACGGCACTATCGTCGTCATCGAGGTTATCTAAGTCTGAGGCGAGGGACGCACTGGCGAGAAAGCCGCTGAGGGAGGTATCTTCGCTCTCCTCGCCATATTGAACCAGGGCGTTGTAGAGTTCTTCGACGTTCTGACGGCGGTTTTCGGCTTCCTCGGTTCCTTCTTGTTTGAGGGCTTCGATATAGCCGGATTCCTCGATGACGGCGGTAAAGATCTCGGTGGCCTCTGTGTTCTCGACGACGGCTTGTTGGCCTTGGATGAGTTCGACAAATTCAAGGATACGCTTGGCCCGAGAACCGGCGACGGTGCGAATGGAGGTTTCGTCGCTAATGATGTCCCAGAAGGGAACATTGAGTTGTTGGGCGACACTGTCGATTTTGCCGAGGGTGGTTTTGCCGATGCCCCGTTTGGGGACGTTAATCACCCGTTTGAGACTGACGCTATCAGCGGGGTTGACAATAACGCGCAAGTATGCTAGTACGTCTTTAATTTCGCGGCGATCGTAAAAGCGCAGTCCGCCGATGACCTGATAGGGGATGTTGCGTTGCACCAGTAATTCTTCAAAACTGCGGGATTGGGCGTTGGTGCGGTAGAGGATAGCGAAATCGCCCCAGTTGAGTTCAGGGTTTTCTCGCATCAGGGCGGTCATTTGTGAGGCGACAAAGTCGGCTTCTTCCCGTTCGTCGTCGGCCCGATAGATACAAATTGGCTCTCCCTCGCCTCGGGTGGGCCGTAGCACTTTCTCGATGCGCTCGGTGTTGCGTTCAATGAGGAAGTTAGCCACCTCTAGGATGGTTTGAGTCGAGCGATAGTTCTCTTCGAGTTTGACCATGGTTTGGGTCAAGTCGTCGTCTAAGCCGTCGCCAAAATCCTGCTGAAAGTCTAGGAGAATGGTGAAGTCGGCCATGCGAAAACTATAGATGGATTGGTCAACATCGCCGACGACAAAGACGGAACGTTTGGGCCAATTGTCGAAGTCTCGGGGGTTTTGGCCGTTGGTGGCCAACAGGCGAATCAGGTTGTATTGGGTGCGGTTGGTGTCTTGATATTCGTCAACGAGGATATGGCGGAATTTGTCATGCCAGTATTGCAAGACATCGGGGTTCTGTTGGAAGAGTTCGACGGGAACGCGGATGAGATCGTCGAAGTCGAGGGCGTTGTTGGCGGCTAGTCGGTCTTGGTAGGCGCGGTAAACTTCGGCGATGGTACGGCCGCGATAGTTGGCGTCGTTGCGTTCGACGTCGGCGGGGGACCAGCCTTTATTTTTGGCGTTGCTGATGGCGTAGCGGACGGTTTTAGGGTTGAATTTGCGATCGTCGAGGTTGAGTTGGTTGACGACGATATCTTTGACGAGGGCGTGAACGTCGGATTCGTCGAAGATGGTAAAGGACCGGGTCCATTGTCGGCCGTTTTCGTCTCGGTATTTGTTGATGTCGAAGCGGAGGATTTTGCCGCAGAGGCTATGGAAGGTTCCAATCCAGAGGGGTTTGATGTAGGTGCGCCAAACGCGCGATCGCAGTTGGGTTTGTTCGGCTAAATCTAGGGCTTCGAGGGGTTTTTGATGGGTTTGGGCGGCTAGGTTTTGGGCAAAGAGGGTTTCAACCCGCGCTTTCATTTCTTTGGCGGCTTTGTTGGTGAAGGTGACGGCCAAAATCTGTTCTGGGTCAACCCGATGCTTCACAATCAGGTTGGCGACGCGGTAGGTGAGGGCGCGAGTTTTGCCTGAACCGGCGCCGGCTACGACGAGAAGCGGCCCTTGGTGGTGTTGGACGGCGGTGCGTTGGGAGGGGTTGAGTTGACGGAGAAAGTCAGAGGTGGCAGTCATGATGGAGAAGAGGGAGGGGTGTCATAGGCGAAGGGACGGGGAGACGGGGGCCGTCGAGGACTCAAGTCAGTCAATTTAGTCAATTAACACTTCTTGTTTGTTGGCGCCCACGTCATCTTGCCATTCGATGTCGGGCATCTCTTCAAAGGTTTTGCGGACGGATTCTTCCCAATAGCGGCGAATGGTGGCTAGATAGGGACTTCCGAGTCGTAGTCGCAGGCGGTGATGAATCTCGAAGCTCTCCCGTTGATACATGAGAACGTTGAGGGGAGGACCAACGGAAATGTTGGATTTCATGGTCGAGTCGATGGAGAGGACGGCGGCTTTGACGGCCAGGTCGAGGGGGGTATCGTAGTGGAGGACGCGATCGAGGATGGGTTTGCCGTATTTGGTTTCGCCGATTTGTAGGAAGGGGGTTTCGGGGGTGGCTTGGATGAAGTTCCCTTGGGAGTAGATGAGGAACAGTTGCGGGTCTTCTCCTTGGATTTGCCCGCCGACGAGGATATTACATTGGAAGTCGATTTTATCTCGTTCGAGCCAGGGGCGATCAATCTCTTGGATGTCTCGTAGGGTGTTGCCGATGTAGCGGGCGACGTCGTAGAAGTTGGGCAGGGTGTAGAGGTTACGGGCTTTGTTTTGTTTGATGTCCTGTCGCAGATGGTTCATGACGGCTTGGGTCACCGAGAGACTGCCGCTGGTACAGAGGACGATGGTGCGATCGCCGGGGACGCAAAAGTCAAAGAGTTTCTGATAGGTAGAAATATAATCGACTCCGGCATTGGTGCGAGAGTCGGCGCCAAAAATAAGTCCGTCGCGGTTGATAATCCCTAAGCAGTAGGTCATAGATGGGTTGGGTTGTTTAAAAAAGTCGATATTAGCTGGCCAGTCTGGGGTTGTCTAGCCTTTATGTTACCGCTGTGGGAGCCAGGCTGAGGGCGATCGCGTCGGAATGACGGGGCGCTGACGGCCGCCTCAAACCTGAGTCGGACGTCAATTCTGAGAATGTTGGGGGCGATTGGACAGGAAGGACTCAATGGGTTAAGGCAAACGAATTAGGCTCTATGCCCCACGCTATAGGTATTTTGGGCGATTTTCCCGAAAATAGGTTGCGCCCGGATTCGGTGATGGACTTAATCTATGTCATAATAATTAACAGATTTTTAAGACTTGGCTGATTCACGTTAGCTGATAAAACCCCTTGCAAGTGCGAAGTCATGGATACTCAAGAGTCCAACGAGCTGCAACCTGAACAGGAACCGCAACGCGAGCAAACGGAGCAACAAGCGTCTCCTCCCGAGCGCGATCGCTATGAATGTCTCGCTTGCGGTTATGTATATGAGCCGCAACTCGGCGATGATAACGGTAATGTGCCGGCCGGAACACCGTTTGCGGAGGTTCCCGATCGCTGGCGCTGTCCCGTGTGTGGTGCGCGTAAACAATCGTTTGCCAATGTTGGTCCCAAAGGCACAGCATCAGGTTTTAAGGAGAACTTTTCCTATGGTTTGGGGGTCAATACGCTGACCCCCACGCAAAAAACCTTATTAATTTTTGGTGGCTTAGGGTTAGGGGTTTTGTTTATGTTGAGTCTCTACGGCCTCGGTTAAGCCTAGGGTAAATTGCCCATGAGTCATTGCCCATGAGTACTTGTGATTATTGAAAGAACTGCGACGACGATGAATGCTATGCTGCACCGTTTGAAATCAATCGCGATGGTGATCGCGGTGGTCTTTTTGCTGGCAGGCTGTAAGTACACCCCCTCTTTAGAGGTTAACCCCTGGGTGGTGGAATCTTTACCCACCGAAGCGACCTTTGCTGATGTGGCCTTTACGGATGATTTGTCCCGAGGCTGGCTGGTGGGGAACAAAGGAAGCCTGTTTGAAACGACGGACCAGGGCCAAACTTGGACGGCTCGTTCTCTGGATTTGGGTGGCGAGTCAGTCACCTTTGATTCGGTTAGTTTTTATGGGAATGAGGGGTGGATTGTTGGGGAACCGGCCATTTTACTCCATACGACTGATGGGGGCGATCGCTGGGAACGAGTCCCGTTAAGTGATAAGCTGCCCGGAAGTCCCCGTACCATTGTGGCCACGGGTCCCCATTCGGCGGAGATGACCACCAATGTTGGCGCGATTTATCGCACTACCAATGATGCGCAAAACTGGAAAGGATTGGTCGAAGAAGCCTTGGGGGTCTTTCGCAATATTTCCCGTTCGGCCGATGGAAGTTATGTGGCGGTGTCGTCGCGCGGTAACTTCTATTCGGTCTGGGATAATGAAAACCAAAGCTGGCAACCGTTTAACCGTCACAGTGCGAGACGATTGCAAAATATGGGGTTCACCCCCGACGGTAATCTTTGGGTGTTAGGTCGCGGTGGAATGCTTCAGTTCGGGGATGCTCAAGATCCCGAAGCCTGGGAAGAGCCTCAGTATCCTGAGTTGTCTACGAGTTGGGGACTGTTGGATTTGGCCTATCAAACCCCCAATGAGGTTTGGCTCGTCGGTGGAAGTGCCAACTTGCTCTATAGTAACGATGGGGGTGAAACCTGGCTCAAAGATCGTCAGGTGGAAAAGGTTCCCTCGAATTTCAACCGGGTGAAGTTTATTCAACCGGATCTCGGATTCGTTCTGGGACAACGAGGAACGTTGCTTCGCTATCACCCCAGCCAAGACCTAACATGATCCCGATGTGCAACCGTTCTCATGATTGTTGGGTGCGGTTGCTTGTCGGTGTATCGTTGTTTTTGTATCATAGATCGTAGATTTTAACACTGTCGAGAGGAGGATTTTAACAAACATGGCAGGCACAACTGGAGAACGTCCGTTTTCAGATATTATTACCAGCGTCCGCTATTGGCTGATTCATGCGGTCACCATCCCGATGCTGTTTATTGCGGGTTGGTTTTTTGTGAGTACGGGTTTGGCGTATGATGCGTTCGGAACGCCTCGTCCCGATGAGTACTACACGAAACAACGTCTGGAATTGCCGATCGTCTCAGATCGCTTTGAAGGTCGTCAGCAAATTGAACAGTTTATCAAATAACTGAGTTTCTGAGTTTTTTAATGAGAGGTTTTTAACCATGACAAATCGTTCCCCGTCTGAACCTGTTACCTATCCCATTTTTACAATTCGCTGGATTGCTGTTCATACTTTGGCAGTTCCTTCAGTGTTCTTTCTCGGTGCGATCGCCGCGATGCAGTTTATTCAACGTTAGGATCTAACTATGCCAACTCGTCAAAAGAACCCGAACCGCCAGCCGGTTGAACTCAACCGTACATCACTGTACTTAGGGTTACTACTAATTTTCGTGCTGGGTGTGCTGTTTTCGAGTTACTTCTTTAACTAGATCCCACCCTCGCCTCTAGTGGTTTCATTGCTCACGTCACATCACGTTAAACAGGAGAATTCGATTATGTCTGGAGATGCAAGAATCCCCCTCTGGATCGTAGCTACGGTCGCGGGAATGGGTATTTTAGCCGTGGTAGGTCTCTTTTTCTACGGAGCCTATGTCGGCGTCGGCTCAGCGATGTAAGCTCAGCGAAGGGAGGCTGGGCTTGATTCAACGTCAAGTTGACCGATTCAAGCCCAGCCAGTCTTGACAAAAAGACCCTCTTATGGTAAGGGGGTCTTTTTTGTGGCGGTTTTTTGATGGCGGCCCGTTTAGGTCGGCGAGTGGCGATGCTAGGGGTCAGGTTTGCTGCTGAGGGGGAGGCTCGGGAGTCCGGGGGGAGAGACGCGACGGGCGATCGCCACCTTATAACTCTCGCGCTCGTAATCCATATCGACGGCGATCGCCTCAAATTGCAATTCCACGCCCCCTTGAGGGATGGTTAAACGAATCATGGATTCGACGAGATCATCATCGACGGGAAAGAAGTCCGTCAGCCAACGGGGACCATCGAGAAGAAGCTGATTTTGGCGATCGTGAATCCAGAGTTTCACATAGACTCGCTGCGGCGTCTGCTTCAGTCGCACCCGAATCAAGGCTGGACGACCCACGGCCAGGGTATGGGTGGGAACAATCAACTCGGGGGTGGGAACCGGCTGCTCTGGAGGCGGCGTCGCGGCCAATTTCGCCACCGAGGGGGGCGGTTCTGCGGGATCCTCATCAACGACCACCTCCGAGGCTTCCTCCAGGGCCGATTCAAAATCATCGCCGAGGCTGAAGGGATTGCTGTCATTGGCCTGTTGCGCCCGGGCGTTGAGCCAGTCCGAGAGGTCATCGTTGTGGGCGATATCGTTGAGCCGCGAACTGAAGCGACTCGGGGCGAATCCTCCATCGAGACTGGGGGCGATCGCTGACTCGGGCGGTGAGGCCAAATCCCTCTCCTCCTCTGGGGTGAAGCGAGACGTTACCTCAGGTGTTTCATGGGTCTGATTTGCCGCATCTGGGGACGGTTCAGGGACGAGGGGAGCGGGACTCAGGGGCGTTTGCTCAGGAAGGTCCGGGAAACTCGGGTCAGGACTCGAGGAGGAACTCGGCTGTTGCAACTCGCCAAAGGGATTCTCTAGGGGTTGCGGTAAGGGTTTCCCAAAACTGGGCAGATCGAGAGGTTTCTTCCCGGAGGATGGCCCCAGATTCAGACGAGGGGGAAGAGCCTGTTGCCGATTGGGATGGTTGTCACGGGCCGCCGGGAGGCTGTCGGAACTTTGGGGGTTGAGGGGACGAGCATTGGGACGAGACCTGGGACGAGACTGAGGCTGCGATCGCTCAATTAGGGAGCGATCGATCTGGCCATCGGCTAACTCATTCAAAAGCGTCTCTAAACCCGCTGTCACCACAAAAGACTGTTTGGCTAAGACGGTCGGAACCGCATCACAGAGAACCACCTCTCCCAAAATGAGACGGCTTTGACAAGAGTCGGGAATCGTCACCGGATAGGAAAACTCAAGCGGGGCCGCTTGACGGGGTAACAGCCGTTGTAGGGCGGCGACCACGTGCAAACTTTGGGGTTCTCGTAAGCGAATCCGCAGGTGCAACCCGGATAATCTCCCAGAGTTACCCGAGGGACAGTCGACTCGTCCCGATAAGACTAACGGTTCTCGGTCTGGGAGACGATAGTTGTCTTGAGCGAGTTGTAACCGTAAATCCAGGTCTTGGCGATCGCCAATTTGTGGTTCCTCAGTCGGTTCCTCAGTCGGTTCCTCAGTCGGTTCCTCAGTCGGGGAGGGGTCGTTAGCCATTGGGGCGACGGGAGGCTGAGGCGGTTCCGTCACCGGGGAGGCGGATGGGGGAGAGTCGGGGCGATCGACCGCCGGCGCCTCAACCCGTAGCCGAACCTGTCCTTGAGGGGGATCATCGGGGCGATCGCGTCTCAGGGCCGCCATCGAACAGGAGAGTGACCACAGGCCAGCACTCAAATCCGTCGCCGGAAGGACTAAAATCGTGCCATCTTCATCGGTTTGACGGGTGGTGCGATAAAACTGTCCCGTTCCCCCGGCTTCAGACTGGGGTTCATAACGAACACAGACCTCCGTCACCGCATCTGTGACTGAGGTACGCGCCACGACTCGATAGCGTCCTGGGGTGAGGCGGGTTTGCCCCTCCCCGAGAGGAAGCCAAACGCGATCGCCCTCTCGTTGAATTAGAAAGTCCCACTGTTCCATCATCTACCTCCCGCTCACAGACTGACTCAAATCTTAACCGCTAATTCTTGACGCGCTAATTCTCGAGGTCACTCAACACAACTTTCAAGACTTCTCCACCCCGTCAGTCGTGTTTAGGGTATCTTGATTCAGAGGATTATGCCATCGTCGCCAAATCCAAGCGGCGGCTAAACACACGGTGCAGTTACCCAGCACGGTCATAGAGGCTTGAAGAGTTACCAGCCATTCTAACCGTTGGGCGTTGTCAAAAAAGTGCCAGGTACAGGCGCACATTGCCCCAACCAGGGCCGGCAGCATGGCCACGGCTAACCCTTTCCAAGCGGGATTCTTGAGACGTTCACCATAGCGCCAGACTAGCCAAATGGCGGCAATCCATTCGATGACGCTAGAGACATGAACCATCCAAGTGGGAAGAGAAAGGGCGTGCATAGGGCAAGTTGAGGGCAAGTTAAATCTTGCTTAGTTTAAAACAAAGTTAAGCCGCCTCCAAGCTGCTGTTACAACTGTTTTCATCGGTCTGTTTTAGGGGGGGGTTTTGATGCGCTGTTTTTGAGCGGCTGTTCTCGGGAGCGTTCCTGGACTGGTGTTGATTTGGCTGGGTCTGTGCCAACGGCGGGAGAGTTTGTTGTAGGCTAAGGGAGGCAAGGCGTTGACCCTAAAGCATCTTGGAGGATCAAGCCGTCTCTACGAGTAAAAACATGGCAAGCGAACGAGCTGTTCTCTGTGGCTACTATGGTATGGGAAATATGGGGGATGAAGCCCTGTTGGCGGCCCTATTGGAGATGTTACCGAAGCCGATCACTCCGGTGGTGTTGTCGGGGAATCCTCAGTTTACCCGCGATCGCTATGGAGTTGAGGCGATTCCCCGCAAAGCGACCTTTGAGGTTTTAACGGCCCTGCGATCGGCTCAGAGTTTTATTTGGGGCGGCGGCAGTTTAATGCAGGATAGTAGTAGCGCCCTTAATCCCTTTTATTATGGGGGACTGATGGGGTTGGCTCAACAGTTGGGCCTGCGAACGATCGCCTTAGCCCAGGGTATCGGTCCCCTGTCTCGACCGTGGACTCAGGCCCTGACTCGTCGCTGTCTCGCTGGCTGTGATGTGGTGACGGTGCGCGATCGCAATTCGGCGGCTTGTCTCAATGATTGGGGGATTCCCTTCACTCTAGCCCCCGATCCGGTTTGGGCCTTGGAGTCGCGATCGCCTCAGGGACTTTGGGATCTACCGGCCCCCCGTGTGGCGGTGATTGTACGCCCTCATCCTCGCTTCACGCCGGCCCGCCTCGAACGCCTGATTACGGCGATCGCGGCCTTTCAAACGGCTACTCAAGCCTCGATCTTCTTGGTTCCCTTCCAACCGAGTCAAGATCTGGACCTGGCACGGACGATTTACGCCCGATTAGCCGACAACCGTTATCTTTGGCAATCTGACGATCCTCGTGCCTTGAAGGGGCTATTTCGCGGGGTTGAGATGGCAATTTCGATGCGCCTCCATGGACTGATTGCGGCAGCGGCTGAGGGCTGTCGCTGTTGGGGACTCAGTTACGATCCCAAGGTGACGCAATTTTTGCAGGAGTTCGATCTTCCGGGTTGGGAACTTGAGGATTTGCCTGAGGCGTCGACGGAGATGAGTCAGGCGTGGATTGAGTATTATGCTAATGGGGAACCGTTGTCAAAAACTCGTATTCAAGCCACCCTTGATCGGGCTAATTTACATCGTGAATTGTTGTGTCAGGGGTTGGGGTGAGAAGGGGAACGGGGAACAGGGAACGGGGAACGGGGAACGGGGAACAGGAAATAGGGAATAGGGAACGGGGAATAAGACCGTGTTGATTAGGGTTTTAAGATGGTTTATTTATTGGGGAAATTAAGTTTATGCTAGATATTCGAGAGTTGTATCGGGCGACTAATCCGAGTCGAACTTTAGATGTTTCTAAGGCGAGCGATCGCGAACTTTATATTGATTTTTCTAACGTTCGCGGTGGTTCGACTATTACCGAAATGCGTGATAAAATTAGCTTTTTCTCACCCGATGAACCCACCGTACAATTGTTTACCGGACATTTAGGATGTGGGAAATCTACGGAACTCTTGCGCTTAGCCAATGAACTGCGAGAACAACAGTTTCATGTTATTTATTTTGAGTCCTCTCAAGACTTAGAAATGGGAGATATTGATGTCACCGATATCTTGTTGGCGATCGCCCGTCGTATTAGTGAAAGTTTAGGAGAACTCGAACAGCTTGAACTCGATGCGCCGCGAGGCTTACAACGACTGCTGCGCGGGGCGGCCCGAATTTTGCAAACGGAGATTGATCTCGCCGCTGAATTGGATGTTCCGGGGTTGGGAAATGTGCAAGCGAGTACTGAGGGAAAAGGCAGTTTTTCGGCAGAAGTGGGGATTCCGGGTTTGGGACAATTTGAGGCAGATTCTGAGGGGTTATCACTGGTGGCGTTGGGGATTGGTAAAATCTCGGCCAAAGCCCGCAATAGTCCCGAATTGCGAGGTAAGTTACGGGAATATTTAGAAGTGCGGACAACCAACATTCTTGACGCGATTAACCGTGAATTGATTGAACCGGCGATCGCCAAACTCAAAACTCTCGGAAAACAAGGATTAGTGGTCATCGTCGATAACTTAGATCGCGTTGAAAAAACCATTAAACCCTGGGGACGCACACAACCGGAATATCTATTTGTTGATCGCGGTGAACAACTGCGACAACTTCAATGTCATGTTATTTATACCATGCCCTTGGCGCTGCTCTACTCGAATGATCTCAATCCCCTCACCAGTCGCTTTGGCACTGATCCGAAGCTATTACCGATGGTTCCGGTGCGTCATCGAGATGGAACCGATCACCGAGAGGGAATGGAGAAAATGCGGCAAATGATTTTGACGCGAGCGTTTCCCCATCAGCAAGAGTCAGAACGACATAGGGGAATTTTAGACCTTTTTGAATCCTTGGATTTGTTCAATGATTTATGTCGGTTGAGTGGGGGTCATGTGCGGGAGATTTTGCGGTTTCTCAATACGTGGATTATGAAAGAACGACACTTACCCCTATCCCGTCAAGGATTAGAGGTGGTGATTCGCGAACGGCGCGATCGCATGTTATACGCCATTACCGAGGATGAATGGGCCTTGTTAAAGCAAGTTCATCAACGCAAACAAGTCGCTGGCGATGACAGTTATGACCTGCTCATCAGCAGTATGTTTGTCTATGAATACCGCGATGAGATGGGATCTTGGTTTGACCTCAACCCCATCCTAGAGCCAATTGTGCGTCAAAATTCATAGCCGACTCGGAAGTGAAAGCCGTCATCTTGGATATTTTCGCCGCGATCGTCTAAATCCACGAGAGGAACGCCATAGTCAACGCGGAAACTTAACCCAGGACTGGGTTCCCAGATCGCCCCGAGTCCCAAGGAGGCTAAAAATTGTTGGCGAGGTTCGGGGTTGGGGTTGTCGCTATGGTTCCAGATGACGCCCAGATCCACAAAGGGTAAGACTTGTAGGGTCGATTGTCCCGCAGCATCTCGCACTAGGGTAATCCGATCCTCGATCGAGAGGCGAATCCCATTATCTCCGGCCCGCACATTCTGACGATAGCCCCGTAGGGATTGACCACCGCCCATGACAAACTGTTGTGAGGGGAGGAGGGGATCGGGGGAGAATTGGACGGCTAGACGGGCTACGAGAAGATGATCGCGATGGAGTCGTTGCACTCGTTGGGCTTGGGCGGTCCAACTGAAGAATTGGCCGTCGGGGAGGTTACCAGAGTTGTTGGTGGCGTCAAAGAGGCCGGTTCCGAACCGAAGCTGCGATCGCAACGCCCAGGCCCCATCGACTTGACGGTGAATATAATCCTGGCCAAAGCTAATCACACGAGTTTCACTGCGTCCGGCTGCGTCGGGACCCAAACCCAAGGGTTCGGGGCGATCGAGAAAGAAGGTTTGGCTATCTTGCCACGAAAACCCCAGAGACAGGGCAAATTCTTGCTCAGAGGTGCGTTGCAGGGGATGGCGATAGCGGACTTCGTAGAGGCTGGATTCTCCCCGGATATCGAGTTGATCGAAGGGGGCTTGGGTGACTTCGTTCTGGGTGGGGGCGACTCGTAGCTGGAGGCGGCCATCTCGGGAGTTGACGGGAATCTCATAGCCGATATCGATGAAGTCTAGGCCGTCGCCATAGGTGAGGTTGTACTCGATGCTGAAGCGATCGCCGACCCCCACCAGATTACGATGGGTTAACCCCAAATTGAGCCGTTCGCCGCCAATACTGGGAGGGGAATAGTTGTCGGTACTGATACTCACCTGTAGGGGATTAGCTTCTTGAACTCGCACCAGGAGGCGGCTTTCTCCGAGGTTCTCTCCTGAACGCAGGTTGGCTTCAACTTGGTCAAAGAGGGGATCGGCTCGCAGCAGTCGCAGTTCGTCTTCGAGACGCGCGGTGTTGAGGGGAACTCCGGCGGCCCGTTGTAGGCGATCGCGGATGAAGGACGCATTGAGGCGATCGTTCCCTTCAATCTCAATTTCGCTGATGCGCCCTTCAATGACATCGATGACCACCACTCCATCAACAATATCTTGCTGGGGCAGTAGGGCGCGTGAGGTGAGATAATCCTGATTTAGATAGAGTTGGGTGATTTCCTCGGCGAGGGTTTGTAGGTCCTCTAGGCTGAGTTCTTGGCCTTCGTAGGGCGCCGTTAACTCCGCCAGTTCTGAGGGGCTAAAGCGGCTGCTCCCACGCACGTCAATGCGTTGGATGAAGACGCGGGAGGGGTTGGAGTCTTGGCTGAGTTGAGGCGGTTCCTGACTATAGACGACGGTCCCAGATAGGGCCATCAGGGTCGCGGCGATCGCGCCGATCCCACTGCGATTCCACAACGGATAACAAACCCTTTTCACAACGAACTCTCTCCCTATCTCAAGTTTTTTGTAATCGTCCATCCCCTTTCCACCGGTGGGGTAAAATACGAATCCCCTCAACTCTGCTGTACGTTTAGGAGAACAACGGTTGCATACACTACTGCGTCTGGCCCGATCGATTGATCGGATGAACAGAGTGATTGGTCGTCTGAGCGGTTGGCTCGTCCTGTTAATGGTTTTGGTGGGCGGGTTTAACGTCGTGGGACGTTATCTGGGCAATGCCCTAGGACAGAACCTCAGTTCCAATGGGCTGATTGAAACTCAATGGTATTTGTTTAGTTTAGTGTTCTTGTTGGGTGCGGCCTATACTCTGCAAGAAAATGATCATGTTCGCATGGATGTTCTCTACAGTAGCTGGCCACCCCGCCGTAAAGCTCTGGCTGATTTTATCGCGACACTCCTATTTTTGTTGCCTTTTTGCGGGTTTGCCCTCTGGTTTACTTGGACTCCGGTGCTGAACTCTTGGCGCATTCAGGAAGGGTCGCCTGATCCCGGTGGTTTACCCCGTTATCCCATAAAAAGCTTTATTTTGGTCATGTTTATCCTGCTGATTGCTCAGGGCGTCTCCCAAGCCATTAAGAGTTGGGGGATCTATTCGGGGGCGATCGCGCCTCCATCGGCTTCAGGGAACGTTCCCCCTGTTAATGGCCAGTCTGTTAATGGCCAACCTGAAGCGGAGAGAGATGATCATGCTTGACTGGTTGGGAATCCTCATGTTCGCTGGGGTGTTTTTGTTGCTCCTGCTTGGCTATCCGGTGGCCTTTACCCTGGGAGGGGTGGCGGTTCTGTTTAGTCTGATTGGTTCGGCGTTGGGGGTGTTTAATCTGGCGTTGTGGGGGACGTTGCCCTTGCAGGTGTTTAACACCATGTCCAATTACACGCTACTGGCGATTCCCTATTTTATTTTTATGGGAGCCATGTTGGAGAAATCGGGGATTGCGGAACGACTTTTAGAAACCATTGGTATTCTCTTTGGCCGTGTTCGTGGTGGTTTGGCCTTAGCGGTGATTATTGTTGGCGCCTTGTTGGGGGCGACGACGGGGGTTGTGGCGGCGACGGTTGTGGCGATGGGGTTGATTTCGCTACCGATTATGCTTCGCTATGGCTATAACAAGGAGTTGGCGACGGGGGTGATTGTGGCCTCGGGAACTCTGGGCCAGATTATTCCCCCGAGTGTGGTTTTGGTGGTTCTAGCCGATCAGTTGGGAATTTCGGTGGGGGATTTATTTGTCGGTGCGTTGTTACCGGGGTTGTTGATGACGACGGTGTTTGCTCTTCATGTGTTGGTGATTACTCTGATTCGTCCGGAATTGGCGCCGGCGTTACCGGCTGAGGTTCGTAATTTGCGGGGACGACATTTGCTGAGTCGGGTGTTTCAGGCGATGATTCCACCGTTGTTGTTAATTATTTTGGTGTTAGGAAGTATCTTTTTTGGGGTGGCTACGCCGACGGAAGCAGGCGCGTTAGGGGGGATTGGGGCGATTGTGTTGGCGATCGCCAATCAACGCTTCACCTGGACAGGATTGCGCCAGGTGTGTGATGCGACGCTACGAATTACGAGCATGGTGGTGTTGATTTTAATTGGTTCGACGGCTTTTAGTGTGGTATTCCGTGGGCTGAATGGTGAGGCGGTGATGCGAACGATGTTGGCTAATTTACCGGGAGGGGAAGTCGGTTTTTTGGCGATTAGTATGTTGGTTGTCTTTCTGTTGGGCTTTTTTATTGATTTCTTTCAGATTGCGTTTATCATTGTGCCGCTGTTTGCTCCGGTGGCGCAAAGTTTTGGGTTAGATATGGTTTGGTATGGGGTGATTTTAGGGGCGAATTTACAAACGTCGTTTTTAACGCCTCCTTTT
>LSZA01000033.1 GCA_001637315.1 Phormidium willei BDU 130791
CTGGCGGTTGCTATTGCCGGCATGGGCGTGATGGTTTGGGCCTATGCTGGCAGTGGCAGTCGGGCTGTGTTGTTTGTGACGCCGATTCCGGCTCAGGAGAGTTTGGGGGAGGCGTTCGAGGCGGGTTGTCAGGCCTTTACGGCGGGGGAGTACGCTCAAGCGATCGCCGCCTTTGAGAGAGCATTACGATCGCACCCCAACCATGCCGAAGCCTATCACAACCGGGGATTAGCCTTCGCCAACCTCCGCCAAGACGACAAAGCCGTCGAGAATCTTCTCAAAGCCAGTCAATGCTACGCCGACGCCGATCGCCCCGAGGCCTTAGAGCAACTGCGATCGCAGTTACAGGCCCTCAAAGCCCGTAAACTCGCCCAAACCAGCTAAGCCGACATCAACTCAGCCGACATCAACACCATCGCAACCCCATGCCGAGAGCCTTAATTACCGGCGCATCCTCAGGAATTGGTGCCGAATTTGCCCGCCAACTGGCCCCTCAAGGCTATGACTTAGTCCTCACGGCGCGATCGCACCCGGCCCTAGAGAGTCTAGCCGCCCAACTGCGCCAAAGTTATAGCATTGAGGTGGAGGTGATCCCCCTAGATTTAACTGAACCGAACGCCCCGAGTCAGTTATATCAACAGACCTGCGATCGCCAACTCCAGATTGATCTCCTCATCAACAATGCCGGCTTTGGCGACTACGGAGACTTTGCCGAAGGCGATCGCAGTAAACTCTTAGGCCTGATGCAACTCAACATCATCGCCCTGGCCGATTTAACCCATCAGTTCTTACAACCGATGCGATCGCGCCACTCAGGAACCATCCTCAACATCGGCTCCATTGCCGGGTTCCAACCCATCCCCTATCTCGCCCTCTACGCCGCCAGCAAAGCCTTCGTTCTCAGCTTCAGCGAGGCACTCTGGGCAGAAAACCAAGCCTTTGGAGTGCAGGTGATGGCCATTTGTCCTGGCCCCACCGAAACTCAGTTCAACCAAACCGCCGGATTTCCCCAATCCGACTCATCGAGTTCCGCCCCCGCCATGGCCAAAGTCACCTCAGTGGTCGCCGAATCCCTCCAGGCCATGAAACGGGATCATGGCAGTGCCGTCGTCGGAGGCTGGGCCAACCATATCATCACCAGCCTTCCCCGTCTCTTACCCCGAGATACCCTCGCCAAAGTCGTAGGCGAGCAGTTTCGCCCGCCCACGACAAGCGGCGAGTAAGCCTCTATAAGCCTCTCCTAAGCCTCTCCTAAGCCCCTCTAAGCCTCACTTAACCCCCTCTTGGACTTGCGCCCCATGACGACGGGGATCATCCCCCTGAGCGCCTAAATTGGGCGCTGCCGTCACCTGAGACTGGCGACCCTCTTGGCGATTATAGGGGAGTGGCGTTCGGGCCAATAGAGCCTCCAGATTGGCCGCCACAATCGTACGTGGCTGTTCGCCAATGGTTTGCGCGATCGCCTCTCCCGTCTCATCTAAGAAGACAAAATGGGGGATACCATCTACTTCATATTGGCTCATTTCCGGCAGCCATTTGCTGTTGTCGACGTTGAGCATGACAAAATTGACGCGATCGCCATAATCTTCCCGCAACGCCTCCATATCCCCCGCCATCGCCTGACAACTGGTACACCAATCGGCATAAAATTCCACAAACGTCGGTCGCTCATTCCCCAAAGCCACCTCCAAGGGAACCGACCTGTCCGCTAAGCTAGACAGAGAGGCCGTTGTTCCCTGAGTCTGAAGTGCCAAAACAATCAAGACACTGAGAACAGCGGCCACCGTAACCACAATAAAATTGCGGATTCGCACCGCTAGAGTCGCTTCAGAAGCGTCGAGGTTTGTATCCAATGGTTTCTCACCCATGAGTTCGTTTAATCGCCTTACAACAAAACTCTCTCTAGTTTAAAGCCCCAGCCGGGCGATCGCCCTTGAGACCCTAGTTCCCATGAAAAAGCGTGTCACCCTCACCTTTCCCCGCCAATCCGTGCAAATGCCCGTCACCTACCGACTGGCCAAGGATTTTAACATCGCCTCCAACATTATTCGCGCCCAAGTTGCCCCCAACCAAATTGGCAAACTGGTGCTAGAACTATTAGGAGACATCGACGAAATCCACGAAGCCATCGAATGGATGCGCGCCCAAGAGATCGCCGTATCCATCGCCAGTGGTGAAATCGAAATCGATGAAACCTCTTGCGTTGACTGTGGCCTCTGTACCGGGGTTTGTCCCACCCAAGCCCTCTCCCTCCATCCTGAAACCTTTGAACTACACTTTACGCGATCGCGCTGTATCGTTTGCGAACAGTGCATCCCCACCTGTCCCGTTCATGCCATTTCTACAAACCTCTAATTGCCCCAATTTGCCAATTTTGCCAATTGTTTCAAGTCCATCGTGTTGATGTTTTAAACCTTACCGGTTTAGTGCCATATGGGTCCCTTACACCTCCTCTCAACCGTTAAAACCCGCTCTTGGCTCTCATTTAGTATCTTTCTGCTGGTTTATATTAACCTCGGTTGGATTCTCCTCGAAGACCAAGCCTCCTGGAGACTTTGGCTTTTAACCTTGATGATGACCATTGCCTTAGCCGAAGCCCTCGCCTCACCTTGGTCTGTTATTCGCAACATCTGTACTCGCTGGTTAAACTCTAACTTTCGGGGATTTTTAACCGCCATGACAGCGGCGTTTCTAGCCGTTGTCTTTTTGACGGAAATTTCTCTTTTTTCTCACCTAGTCCTCTTAATTTCGGCGGGATTACTCTATCGATTAGATGCAACAATTATGGGATTAACCGCTCTTCAATCCTTGCTCTTGATTTTTGTCACTGCCATGCTGGGCTTAGGAATCGGCAGTTTGTCCTATTTTATTGTTTACGGATAACCCCAATTCAAACACGATAAACAGAAAAAATATGAGCCAATTCCCCCATAAATTAGTGCGCGATCGCATCCCCGAAATCATCAAAAAAGCCGGCAAAACCTGTAACATTGAATATCTCGATCGCGACCAATACCGGCAAGCCCTACGAGACAAACTCATCGAAGAAGCCCAAGAAGCCGCCCAAGCCAACGGTGACGATCTCCTCAGTGAACTGGCCGATCTCAGCGACGTGATCGAAGCCCTCTTAAAGACCTATCAGATCAGCCCAGACACCCTGAAACAGATTCAATCCCAACGCCAGCAACAACGAGGCGGCTTTGAGCAACAGATCCGCCTCTTGAGCGTCTCAAGGGACGGCGAATCAACCAACCGCGAGATCCCACGCTAGACTCTAACTAAGCTCATGAAACGAACCGCCGGACTGACGCCCACCGTCTAGTTAGCTGTCCACCATGAACCAACCGACCTCCTATTATCCCCAATGTCCCTATGGCTATGGTTTATCATCCTGTTTCATCCCTAACCGTGAGCCTGGGGTTGCTGCTCGGTTTCCTCAGCAGTCCCCTCACCCCAGTGAACGCACAATTGTCAGCCCCGAGCCAAGAAACCTCCCAAAACTCCCCGAGACGAGTCGTTCAGTTCTCTCCTCCCGATCGCGGCGCCCCCGAATCAACTGAAGGGGGCGCCACCCGACGCTCTGATTGCATTCATGTTATCCCCCTGATGCCCCTCGACGACACTCAGACTTACTTTGGTCTGACCTATCAAGAGCATCCAAGCCTATATTGGTATATCGGCAGTGCCAAAGCAGGCTTAGAACGAGCCGAAATTATCATTGAACGAGATAACAACGCCAATGATATCGAAGAAGTCCACCGTGTCACGGTAGCCTTACCGCCCAATCTCAACGAAGAAGAACATATTTTACGGTTTTCTCCCTCCCCTGATGAACCCGGTTTAGACATCGGAGAGACCTATCGTTGGTATCTCGAAGTTCAGTGCAACCTAAATAATATCCAAGATCCAAGCACCTTAGCAATTTATGATGGTTGGATTGAACGAGTCGAACCCGAAGCCGAACTAGCCAGCCAGCTAGACAACAGTAACGACCCGCAAGAGACCGCTTATCTTTATGGAAGTGCGGGGATTTGGTTTGACTATTTAGACGTCATGGTTAACCGCCTCGAGGCCTGGCCGCAGATCCTGAGAAACCTAGATCTGATTGCGGCCGACACCCAGATTGAGATTACCGCCTTAGACGATATCTCCCAAGCCTCGACCGAGAGACCTCAAATTGAGTTGTTCTCCCTAAACCGCGATCGCTCATCTGATGAGCGATCATTCGATGAGTCTCCATCTGACCACGAGGGTCAGCGAGATCCCGATGATGCCGGAGAATTGCGGTTTTAATCGGGAACGCCGAGATTCAGACGAGCGAGCCAGAGATTAACATCACTCAACAACTGCAATTGTCTCAGTTGACAACTGAGACAATTGCGACTTAGACAATTCGGCTGTTTTCTGGGTAGGGAACCCGCCATCTTGGGTGCATCCAATGGTCTTCCCAAACTAAACTCTCATGTGGGATAAACTGCGACAACAGATTTGGCGGTGGCGAGGCATTTGGGCGATCGCTCCCACGACCACGTTAGTCATTTTCCTGGTACGAGCTACAGGAATCCTTCAGGGGCCAGAACTCGCGGCCTTGGATGCCTTCTTTCGTCTGCGGCCCACCGAAGCGATCGACGAACGCATCTTAGTTGTGGGCATTTCCGAAGCCGATCTACAGGAATACGGCCATCCCATTAACGACAAGCTCCTGGCCGAAGCCTTACGACGCATCGCCGCTGGTGAACCCCGGGCCATTGGTTTAGACATTTATCGGGATTTACCCGTACCGCCCCCTTATCCTGAGATTGTCGAGAAATTTCGGCAGCAACCGCAATTGTTGCAGGAAAACCCGCCCCTCGAACCCGGCTATGCTGAGCTAACACAGCTCTACCGAGATATCGAAAATCTCATTGGTATCGCCAAAATCACTGGGGGAGCCGAACGGGTCGATCCTCCTCCAGTCTTAGCGGAATTGGGGCGCATTGCGGCCAATGATTTACCTCGGGATAAAGATGGCCGGCTGCGACGGGCCTTTCTCTATCTCACCGATCCGCAATCCCAAGAGGTTGTCCTCAGTATCGGCTTACATCTGGCCCTACTCCACCTCGAACCCGAGGGAATTACCCCCAGGGTGACCCAGGATGAGCGGCAATGGGTGCAACTCTCAGACACCCTATTTGTTCCTCTCTCTAGTGGTGATGGCGGCTATGGGACTTTTGACGATCGCGGCTACCAAATTTTTATCAACTATCGAAATAATGGCAAAACCTTTGAGACCATTGAACTACGGGATATCTTAGAAGGGCGTGTTTCTAGCGATATCTTTTTCGATCGCACCGTGATGATTGGCCATACCGCCGAGAGCCTAAAAGACTTTTTTGATACGCCGTTAAGCATTCAAGCGAAGGGGATTGAGAAAACCTCGGGAGTCGAAGTTCATGCCAATGTCGTCAGTCATATTCTCAGTAGCGTCCTCGATGGGCGATCGCAGATTCTCACCCTCCCCAACGTCTTGGAATGGACCTGGATTTTCTTGGCCGCCATCTCGGGGGCTGGCTTAGCTTGGATTTGGCGCTATAGCGATCGCGCCATGCGGCTGTTAGGGCAAATGCTCTCAGGAACCCTAATTATTGGCATTAGTTATCTGGCGTTTTTACAAGGCTGGTGGATTCCTTTACTTCCCCCCCTGTTGGCCCAAGGAATCGCCGCCTTGTCTGTGGTTGCCTATGTGGCGCGATCGGCGATCGACATTCGCCATACCTTTAGTCGTTACCTCACCGACGAAGTCGTCGCCACCATCCTCGAAACCCCTGAAGGATTACAGTTAGGAGGAGAACGCCGTAAAATTACCATCCTCACCTCCGATTTACGAGGATTCACGAGCATTTCTGAGCGACTTCCTCCTGAGAAAGTCTTATCCATTTTAAACATCTATCTCGAAGCGATGGCTGATGCCATTACCGCCTATCAAGGAACAATTGATGAGTTTATGGGAGACGGGATTTTAGTCCTTTTTGGCGCCCCCACTCAACGAGAAGATGATGCGGAACGGGCCATTGCTTGTGCGATCGCCATGCAGCGAGCGATGACTGAAGTGAATCAAAAAATGAGTCAATCAGACCTACCAACCTTAGAAATGGGCATTGGCATCAATACTGGAGAGGTGGTTGTCGGCAACATTGGTTCTCTCAAACGCACCAAATATGGCATCGTGGGGTCTCAGGTAAACTTAACCTATCGCATTGAGTCTTATACCGTCGGTGGACAAATTTTGGTCACAGAATCGACCTTAGATGAAGTTGATAACATTGTTGATTTTGACGGCGAAGAAAAAGTTTGTCCCAAAGGTGTCATTCAACCGATCTCAATTTATTCAGTGGTAGGAATTGCCGGGAAACATAACCTTAGTCTATCCCGTGACCAACTCCCCCTTCATGACCTCCACCCGGCTCTATCCCTATCCTTGACTCCCTTACAGGGCAAACAACTCAGCGATCGCCATTATCAAGGCCATCTCATTAAACTCTCACCCCATGCCGCTCATATCACCTCAACTTATGCCGCAAAACCCTTGACAAATATCAAATTTATGATAGAAACTCCTCAAACGGTTGGAGAGGGAACTGATGAGTTTTATGGAAAAGTCATCAAAGAGAATGACTTACCCTCAGGCTGTTTTGCGATTCGCCTCACCGCCGTTTCTATGGAACTCAAAGCCTATTTTGAGCAGCTTTATGACGCTAACTGTTCTCAACCGTCCTCAGTGAGTCAATCCTTACCCCCGAGCTGAAAGTTGCCTTTTTTTTACGAATGACTAACCCTTAAAAATCCGCAATTAACCGCGTCCAAACCGCACATAAATCCGGCGTTCCCGAAACTTGCACTTGCCGAGCCTCATCCCGATACAACAAATGCAGTATCAAATACGAGTCCGGTAACTCCCGTAAACGCTCAGCCCATTCAACCACCATCAACCCCGGCTCAACCTCCCAACCTTCCCAGTACAACTGAGGCTGTAACCCCTGAACCTCCGACGAATCAAGGCGATATAAATCCAAATGGTACAGAGGAATGCGACCCTCATCATACTCATTGATGAGCGTAAACGTGGGACTAACAATGCGATCGCCAATCCCTAACCCCGCGCCAATTCCTTGAACCAGAGTCGTCTTACCCGCCCCCAACTCCCCTTGCAGCAGTAACGTAGTCCCGGCGGGTAATCCCTGGCCGAGTCGTTCACCCAGGCGGTGGGTAGCGTCAGCATTCGCAAGAAACAGCTTCAACGTCATAGGGAATAGGGAATAGGGAACAGGGAATAGCAGCCGTAGGGGCGACAAATCCCCTCCTGGGAGGGGCTAGGGGTGGGTTCCCCTACAATTTTGTATACCATGCAACAAATCCCACCGTAGATCCACAAGACCCAAGGATAAAAAGCGATTGGGTGATGGGTGGGGCAACTCAGTTACACTGGAGAGCAGAATTTCTCGTCACTAGCATAGATTTGGCATGATGACCCGTCGCTCCTTCCTAATATCTCGTCTGTTGACCGTCGTTTTGCTGGGACTAACCGCGATGACTGGCCTCCTGGCCTCCCCCTCACCCGCGTGGGCCATGGGGGGAACCCTTCCTCCCCTCAACGACGTGGCGCCAGACTTCACCCTCCCGACCAATAGCGGTGATGGGAATGTATCCCTGTCCGACTATCGCGGTCAATGGGTGGTTGTTTACTTCTACCCCGCCGATTTTACCCCCGGTTGTACCCTCGAAGCTCGACGTTTCCAGCAGGATTTACCCAAATACCGCGATCGCAACACCCAAATTTTAGGCATTAGTGCCGATGATGTAGAGTCTCATGAGGAGTTTTGCGACTCGGAAGGGTTGCGGTTCCCCCTCCTCTCCGATGAAGGTGGAAGCGTCAGTCAAGCCTACGGGTCTTGGATTTACTCGCGGTCCGTGCGCCATAGCTTCATTATTGACCCCGAGGGGATTCTCCGCGATCGCTTCGTCAAAGTTAACCCATCTATCCACAGTCAAGAGGTTCTCGCCCACCTCGACGAACTCCAAGCGGCCTCCTAATCGCCGTAATACCCCTCTGGAGTAATGAGATAGGTCGTCCAATCCGGTTCAGCCCCCCTCTGCGGGGGGCCATACTTCGCTAAACGCCAGGTTTTGCCCTCCTTTTGTCCCTGAAGATAGAGATCAAAGGGTTGCTTAGGCCGGGTTATCGTTCCCCTGGGGAGATCGATGCTTAAACGATAGGTTCCCTGAAGATGATAGCCCGGTAAATCTTGAATCATCACCGGCGCGTTATCCGTCACTCGCACCCGCTCAACCCGCCAGGTGGGAGTTTGCGACAATCGTAACTGAGAACTTAACAGCATTTGCGTCTGTTCCAATTGCAGGGAAATCGCATCGGCCACTAAGTCCGTATCAAAAAACACCGGAACGGCCGAACAGGCCGCCAACATCACCACCAGCAGGCTCATCAGAAGCCAACGGGATACTAACCTCAAGTTTGCCACCAGAAACCTTAACGTGTGATATCTCCAGGCAAACCTACCATATCCTCATCGAGAATGGACAGTCACCTCTCCCATGAGTCAGGAAAATTCGACCCAGAAGGCTGAAAACCGCGTTAAAATCTCAACGATAGCGTTGCATTTGCGAGGTTGACCGTGAACGACAAAGACCCAGATTTTTTCCTAACTCGCCTGTCTTGGACACGACTCCCTCAGCGGTTCCTTTATTCCCTATTGGTCTTCTGTGGCCTGCTGGTGTTAGTGGGACCCCTATTTTCGAGCTTACCCACCCTCAGCGTGGCGCAAGCGGCCCCGATTCGACAACAAACAGAAGCTCCCGGACAAGTCGTTTACCAAACCCGCCATACCCTCAAGGATAGTTTGGGGAACACCTGGCAGGTTATCTTCTACAAACGGGTTGAGGACTCCGAGCAGAGGAATCTCAATCTACGATTGGCGGGATTTCCCGGAGCGGTTGAGTTTCAGCATCCCAAACCCCTACAGTTAACTAGCTCACGGGGGGAAACCTTAGACGCTGCCGATGATTTTGCAGAAGATCCTCCCGGTCCTAATATCGGTGAATATGATTTCCGTGACATCGCCAACCGTCTGCCCTCCCGCAGTTCTCTGGAATTAAGCTTGCCCCTGAAAGAGCGATCGGCTACTCTACAAATTCCGCTCCCAGTCGTCCTAGAATGGCAGGACGTTATCAAAAAATAGTACCGTAGCCAACCATCCCACCCGTCCCCTGTTCCCCGTTCCCTTCTCCCCCCAACCATGCTTAACCCCAAACTCGATCGCCTGTACCACGAAATCAAAGGGGTTATCCTCGCCAAACAACATCCTGTGAGTGGATTACTCCCCGCTAGTACCGCCATCACCGAACATGGCGACTATACCGATGCTTGGGTGCGAGATAACGTCTATAGCATCTTGGCGGTTTGGGGGTTAGCCCTGGCGTATCGCAAAATTGATGCGGAACAGGGACGAGCCTACGAACTCGAACAGAGTGTCGTCAAACTGATGCGGGGATTGTTACGTTCGATGATGAATCAAGCCCATAAAGTCGAACGCTTCAAACATACCCAAGATCCTCTCGATGCCCTTCATGCCAAATACGACACCCGTAGCGGTAATCCGGTTGTCGCAGATCATGAATGGGGACATCTCCAGATTGACGCCACCTCTGTTTTTCTGGTGATGGTCTCCCAAATGACCGCCTCGGGACTCCAGATTGTTTTTAGTCTCGATGAAGTCAACTTTGTGCAAAATTTGGTCTACTACATTGGCCGAACTTACCGCACTCCGGATTATGGAATTTGGGAACGGGGCAATAAAATTAATCATGGTAAGCCGGAACTGAACGCGAGTTCCGTGGGGATGGCAAAAGCGGCTTTAGAGGCCATGCAGGGCATTAATTTATTCGGCAGTCGCGGTAATCAGTCCTCGGTGATTCATGTAGTCCCGGATGACATTGCCCGCGCCCGAATTACCCTAGAAGCCTTGCTGCCTCGTGAGTCTAACTCCAAGGAAGTCGATGCGGCGTTGTTGAGTGTGATTGGTTTCCCGGCCTTTGGGGTTGAGGATAGCCAGTTACGCGATCGCACCCACCGTAAAATTGTCGATAAGCTCCAAGGAACCTACGGCTGTAAACGCTTTCTTCGCGATGGCCACCAGACGGTCATCGAAGATAGTCATCGCCTCCATTATGAGCCGCAAGAACTGCAACAGTTTGAAAACATTGAATGTGAATGGCCGCTCTTTTTCTGCTATTTATATTTAAATCATCTGTGTATGGGGGATCGGGAAGCCGCCCGTGACTATGGACAGAAAATCCAAAACATTCTCGTCGAGCAAGATGGCTGGAAACTACTCCCAGAATTGTATTACGTCCCCGAAGATGCCCTAGACGCTGAGCGAGAGAATCCCCATTCTCAACCCCGGTTACCGAATGAAAATATCCCCTTAGTTTGGGCGCAAAGTCTCTATTGGCTCGGAGAAATTATTGAAGAGGGCTTGATTGATATCGGAGATATTGACCCACTCGGGCGACATTTACACCGACGCAAGCCTTATCCTTCTGTGGTGCAAGTGGCGTTGTTGGCTGAAGATGAAGACTTACAAGATGAATTAGCCAGTTATGGAATTGCCACAGAAACCCTTGCCGAAATCGAACCAGTTAAACTCAGTGAAGCCCAAGAACTAGCCTGGATTTATCATCAAGTTGGACGCAATGATAAACTCAATCTAACGGGGCGACCGACTCGTTTGGTTCGCAGTTTGACCACCGCGCAAGTCTTTCGCATTCGGGGCGATCGCGTTATGTTTTTGCCCTCGTTTGTTAATCCACAGCAGTTTTATCTGACCCTCGATTATCACTTTCTCGTTGCCCAAATTGAAAGTGAAATTGCCTATGTTTCGCGTCATTGGTACAACTTGGGGCGTCCCACCCTGGTCTTAATGTTGACCCGTAAATTAGTTGAGACAGGGCAAAAACCCTTGTTACAACTGATGTTACAACTACGGGATGGCGACTGCAAAGGAACTCCGGTTCGTTTAGGTTCTCTCAATCAGTTAATGTTGACCGCCGGAACCGAGCGAATCGATGATTTAGAGGAGTTTGAATTTTCCCAACCCTCTAAAACTGAAGCCGAACTACGCAGTTCCTATCTCCTCTACAATCCGGCTCAAAGTCGTCCCCTCACTCCCACTCAGGAGTTTAGCTTGGAATGCGAACGGGATGGCCAAGTGTTGATTCACCGTTTACGGGAGTCGGAAAATATCTACGAACAAGTTGAAATTCTTCATGGCCTACTCACCTTAGAAGGCTTAGACTTTGACACCGGGTTAGGGGAAGGAACCCCGGTGACGGTGGCTGATTTACTCGAAGAACTCTATAACAAAGCCAGTCATACTGATATCGGCGATGGGGCGGAGGTTCAATGGTCGGTTGTCCGCTATGCAGCCGGGTTACTCGGTAAAGCCAGTTTAGGTCTAACGGAAGCCGTCACGGATATTGTGGTGCGTCAAAAACAGTTGGCGATCGGCAAATCCTACAGTGAGGAGTCGATAATTACCAGTCCCCTCCCCCATAACGAACTGATGGAGAAAATCAATCGCTTCTGTCATGAAGATGTCCGCGATCGCGTCCTCACTCAAGAAATTGCCATCTATCTGGGTTTAATGATTCAAGCTGAACCCAACTTATTTGATGGCCTGTTAACCCTGCGCGTCGGCTATCTGATTTTGCTGCTCACGAGCGAAATTGTCAGTGAGTTTGCCATGACTCAGGATGAAGCCTACAGTCACCTGATGCAACTGAGTCCCTTTGAGATTCAAACTCGCCTGCGGGATGCGATCGCTGGTTACACAGGCTTTAACCGTCGCCTACAAGAGCAAGAATCCCTACATATCAAATCCTCCACAACCAGCATTGACTGGCGGGTTCTCCCTCAAGACATGACCGAGGAACCCCCCCCCGATGACTGGTTACGTCAGCGTCAGCGAGATGGGGCCGCCGGACGGGTTCCCAAACAGTTTTATCCCCGAGTCTGGCAAATCCTCCAACATTGTAAGGGCCTCGTCATTGGCGATAAACTCGAAAGTCGCAACCGCATCGAGAGTGAATACATCCTAGCTGAGATGACACCAGGGGAGAAAAACTTTGCCCTACGGGTTGAACGGCTGTTAAACAAAATTCCCGCTCCCCAATATCGCCATCTCACCATTGAAGCCTTAATGGAGTTACAGGCGATTTTCGATCGCAACCCCGAGCTAGAAATCGACGACTATATTGTCTTAGACATCCTCATCGGTCACGCCGTGCGCCTATCGTGGCAACAGCGTTATCCTGAACGGATTGACCGCTATGATGAAGACCGAGCCGCCGCCTGGAGTCACTTCTATGAAGCCTCCCCGCAAATTTGCGCCCAATTCATCGCCCAGGCCTTTGAATTCCTCAGCCAAGATCAGTCGCTCCCAGTCGAGTCAGACCCCCAAGTGGTTAACCACGAATCCTAGAGGGTGTTATCAGTACTGTCATCAGCGCTATCCTTGGCGCTGTCATCCTCGACAACATTAGCGTTGATAATCTCTTCGAGATGGTGCAGCAATTGGTCGGTCTGTTCCAACATCGAGAGATGGCCGCAGCCGTCGAGTTCGATGACATTCGCGCCGCAACAGCGTTTGAACAGGGGGTGAAAACTGGCCAGATGATGGACATATTTCGGTTCCATAATCATATCCTTGGCCCCGGCAATGAAATAGACCGGTTGCTGAAGCTGCGAGACAATATGGGGCAAACGATGCACCTCCTCCTCCGTGGTCGAGTCGAGAAGCGCTCCTAAGGCCGCATCAGCATCGGCCATCACCCAATCAATCACTCGTTGTTGTCCCCACGCAAAGGATAGAGGCCGAGCCACGGCGGCTCGGGTAAACAGCCAGCAAATGGCAGAAACTTGACTGAACCAGCGCCAGCGCCATTGGACAATGCGCTGGCCAACGGCTCGGAAGCGTTCAAATTCTTCTTTGAGGTAAATTCCACCGCCAGCGTTGACACAAACCACGCCTTTCACCCGCTCGGGGAATAAATTGGCCGTCCACAGGGCTAATGTGCCACCGAGGGAATGGCCCACGAGCCAGACTTCGTTGAGATTGAGTTGTGCGAGCAGGTGGTCGAGGTCTTTGGCATAGTCTGCGGGACTATACCCCATGGGAGACGAACAATCTGGGGACAGTTGGGAGTCGCCAAAGCCCCGTAAGTCGTAACTTAAGCATTGGTGCGATCGCGATAGGCGATCGATGGCAGGCTGCCAATAGTGACGACTAAGCAGCCAACCGTGAATGAAGACCAACACAGAACCGTTAGGGACGGGATCAGTTAACTCGTAAACGTGTTTGACCCCAAGGATATCAATGGTTGCCATGACTCTATCATAACGCCAAGGGGGACTCTTTTTTCGCGGCGAGTTCCCCAGGGGTCACAGCTGCTGACTCACGAATTTCCTTGACGCATCTGTTCCATATAGGAGCGAGGGGTGAGGCGGCGGGCTAAATTCCAGAGTTTCCCCCGAACGGCGGCGGGAAGGTAGGAGAGGGTCAGGCCAAAGATGGCTTTACGATTGGATGTATCCTGTTGTCGATACTCTCGTAGAATCTCTCGGCCTTGATGCAGTTGATTGGCTTCGATGTAGCGTAGGCCGAGTAATAGGCGGGTGTCTTGGAGACGCTGTTGTCGGTTTTGTTCTAAGGAGGCGCGGTCGTGAAAGTCGAAATACTCTAGGTATTTGAGTTTATCTTCGAGATAGCGGATATCCCGCTGAAGATTTTGCTGTTCGGCGTGGACTCGATATTCCATGAGACAGTCATCGAGGTAATAGCCGACGTTTCCGGCCAGGGCCAGCCGCACTAAGAGGTCATTATCTTCGCAGTTTTGCAAGTCGGCCCGCATGAACCCCACGCCGTCTAAGGCGGGTTGACGAAAGAGGGTGGTTCCGACTTGCAGACTTTGCTGAATAAACACCACCTCCAGCAAGTTTTCGATGATTCCAGTCGAGAGGGAGTCACGTCCCCAATAGCGAGAGTTTTCTTGTGTGGCGGCTTGATCGCGCTGGTTGGTTTCGTCAATCAGCCAATGGTCGCAACTGACAAAATCCACCTGGGGATGGTTATCTAAGATAGCCACCATCTGGGTGAGAAACTCCGGGGTGAGGCGATCGTCGTCGTCGAATTTGATAAAGTAGTCTCCTTCGGCGGCATCAAAGCCGGAGCGCATGTTGTTGCTTTTGCCGATATTCTGGGGGTGGCGTAGGTAGCGAATGCGATCGTCTTGCTGTTCGTAGGCCTGCATCAAGGCGGGGGTTTCGTCGGTAGACCCATCATCACAGACAATTAGTTGCCAATCCTGAAATGATTGTTTGAGGACACTATCTACGGCAAAGGGAAGCAGGGTTTGCCGGTTATAGGTGGGGATACAAACGCTAACTTTAGGCATTAACAACTTAGGTGGCAAACTTAGGTGGCTTTGGGGGCGATCGCCTCTAGTATAGTCTGGCTGGTCTGCGATCGCCGGTGCTGGCCGCGAAAAACCCGCGCCAAAGCAGATTGCTTCGTTGCGGGTTGCGTTTGCATTTAAGCGATTGGGATACAAGACGCTGACCGACTCACTCAGTCAGCGTCGCACCTTAAAAAACTTTTTCTAGTACAGCGCTTCTTCTTGGTGGGTTTCGATGGTGCAGTCGGAGGTGGGGTAAGCCACGCAAGTCAGCACGTAACCCGCTTCAATTTGGTCATCGTCGAGGAAGGATTGGTCAGACTGATCGATGCTTCCTTCAGTGATTTTACCAGCACAGGTCGAGCAAGCGCCGGCACGGCAGGAGTAAGGCAGATCTAAACCTTGCTCTTCGGCGACATCGAGGATGTACTCGTCATCGGGAACTTCGATCGTCGTGTTGAGACCTTGCTCTTCGTTAACGAGCGTGACCTTGTAAGTAGCCATGAAATGATCCTCTCTATATCTATAAGTTTTCCTAATCCTACAAATCGGCATCTTGGACACCGACCTGAGTTGTTTAGGTATCTTCTATCTCTGATATTACGGGAAAAGCTAACGGATGCAACCCCTAGATCGGGAATCCTTGTAACGAAATTTATTATAATAATTCCTAATTCAATGTGGATTTGCTTATGGATCGCATCCGGCCCATCTGAAAATACGTCAATCCAACTCTTGGGGTTTCAACACCTCAAGGCTTAGACAGAACTGGGTTAGAGTGATGATTAAACAGGCTGAGACTAGAAAAACAGAGAAATGCTCGAAGAACCGCCGATTCGCGTAGGTTTAGTGGGAACTGGGTTTGTGGCTCGCTGGCGATCGCAGGCCCTCGAACGGGATCCCCGCGCTCAGCTCGTGGCTGTGGCGGGCCGCACCTGGGAACAGACCTGTGCATTTGCGACCCCCTGGCAGGCGGCCCCCTGTCGAGATTGGCAACAACTCATCGAACGAGACGATGTTGATCTCGTGGTCATCTCTAGCCTCAATCATCAACGAGCGGCGATCGCCCAAGCCGCCCTAGAGCAGCACAAACACGTGCTAGCGGAATATCCCCTAGCTCTTAATCCTGCCCAAGCCCAAACACTCCTCGATCGCGCTCAACAGCAGCAAAAACTACTCCATATCGCCCATATTGAACTCCTCGGAGGGCTGCACCGAGCCTTTCTCGACTATCTGCCCCATCTCGGCGGCGTCAGTGATGTACGCTATTGCACCATTAACCCCAAACATCCCGCTCCTCGGCGTTGGACCTATTCCTTAGAGCAGTTTGGCTTTCCTCTCATCGGCGCCCTATCGCGCCTACATCGTTTGGTGTCCGTCTTTGGTCAAGTCGAGTCTGTCACCGCCCAGACTCGTATTTGGCCCGGAGCCGAGTCAGACTATTATCGAGCCTGTCTGTGCAAAGCCCAACTGCGGTTTACCTCGGGAGTCTTTGCCGATGTGATGTATGGCAAAGGCGATCGCTTCTGCGAAAAAGAACATCTCTTAGAAGTGCGAGGTGTAGGGGGGCTGCTACATCTGACCCCAGACGGAGGCCAACTGCGTCAGGGAGAGCAACACGAGGCGATCGCCGTCGGCTCTCGACGGGGCCTATTTGCCCAAGATATGCAGCGAGTCTTAGATTATCTCTGTCAGGGACACCCCCTCTATCTCGATCCTCGTCAAAGCCTCTATACCCTCACCGTGGCCGAAGCCGTCCGCCAAGCCGCCGCACAAGAGCGCTCTGTACGCTTACCGGTCAGCTTAGGGGATAGGAACCGTTTCGAGTAAGCGGGCAATAATCGCCTCTCCCTTGCGGCCACCCGCCGGAATCAGACGGTGAGTGAGAACGTGGGGGGCCATAAATTTCACGTCATCGGGAGTCGTATAAGTCCGCCCTTCTAGGAAACCATAGGCTTGGCTGGCTCGTTGTAGAGCCACCGCACCTCGGGGACTGACTCCGAGGGTCACGTCATCATCAACGCGAGTGCTACGGACTAAATTCACCATATATTGCTGCAAGGGCGCTTCGACAGCAATGGTGGCCACCTGTTGGCTGAGGTGGTGTAATTCCTCCAGACTCAAACAAGGTTGGAGTTGGTCCACGGGGATACGGCTGGCTAACCCCTGCAACATTTGTAGTTCTTCGCGTTCACTAGGGTAGCCGAGGGATAGCGAGAGCATGAAGCGATCCATTTGTGCTTCGGGAAGGGGGAAGGTTCCTTGATATTCAATGGGGTTTTGGGTGGCGATGGTGAAAAACGGTTGGGGAACTCGTCGTGATTGGCCATCGACGGTGACTTGTTTTTCTTCCATCACTTCGAGGAGGGCTGATTGGGTGCGGGGGGTGGCCCGGTTAATTTCGTCGGCCAGTAAGACGTTGGCGAAGACGGGACCCGGTAGAAATTCAAAGCTACCGCTTTGGGGGTTCCAGATGTTGGTGCCGGTAATATCCGTGGGGAGAAGGTCTGGGGTGCATTGAATGCGCTGAAATTTGCCGCCGATGGATTGGGCCAGGGACTTGGCCAGGAGGGTTTTCCCGACACCGGGGACATCTTCGAGCAGAGCATGGCCCCCGGCGAGGAGAGCCACGATGACTAACCGCACGGCCTCATCTTTGCCCACAAGGGTTTTGCTGAGGTTGTCACGGAGTCGTTGTAGGGGTTGTAGATGATCCATGGTGGCGGTGATGGGGTCAGAGACGGTGGGGGAAGGGAAGGGTCTCTAGGTGCGATCGCGCGGTTTGGCAATCTTGGCGAATTTGGGCCGTTAGGGCCTCGAGACCGGGGAACGGCTGTTCGGGACGTAGAAAGGTCATCAGATGGAGGCTGACGGGGCGATCGTAGAGGTCGCCGTCCCAATCGAGGAGATGCACTTCAACGCTGGGGCGATCGCCGGCGACGGTGGGGCGACAGCCGAGATTCATGACACCGGGGTGGTGGCTTCCATCGTCGAGTTGGACCCAGGTGCTGTAAACCCCCCAGTGCGGTAGAAATTTATCGTCAGGAAGCTTTAGGTTGGCCGTGGGGAAGCCGAGGCGGCGGCCGAGTTGTTGTCCGAGTTCTACGGTTCCGTTGAGGCGATAGGGACGACCGAGGAGGCGGTTGGCCGGTTGGATTTCTCCGGCGGCTAGGGCTTGGCGAATGGTGGAACTACTGATGCGATCGCCATCGAGTTCTTGCAGTCCGCTGATGCAAGTATCGATGTGGTACTGTCGGCTAATCTCTCGCAGCCGCTGACTGTTGCCGGAGCGATGGCGGCCGAAGTGGAAGTTTTCACCGACGCTGACCCGTTGAGCGTTGAGGTAACGACAGAGAATTTCCTCGACGAAGGCTTCGGGGCTGAGGCGGGCTAGGCCCTTGGTGAAGGGAAGCAGGACGAGTTGTTCGACACCGAGCGATCGCAACTGCTCGACTTTTTCGTTAACTGGGGTCAGCAGCGGTCGCCGTTGGCCGCTAAAAAACTCTTGGGGATGGGGGGTAAAGGAGACGACGGTGGCGTAGCTGCGATCGCCCCGTTCTGTCTTGAGGCAAGCTCCCGCGTCAGGGTCATGGCGTTCACCGAGAACCTGAGAGACGGACAAATCCCGTTGAGGGATCTGATGTAGAATTTTGGCAATTACCGCTTGATGGCCAAGATGCACACCATCAAAATTCCCTAAGGCAACATTCGCGGGACTCAGGGCGGTTGTTAGAGAGGACGTGACCCACACAGGCGTTGTACGGTAAACAAGAACGACGAAATATCCGGGATTGGCGCAACGGGTCTCCCAGTTGAATCAAACTTTAGCATGGGCCGGCATGAAGGCACCGGGAGTGGGCGCAATCACGACGGTCATTCCTTCTCGCGCCAGGAGACTACTACTAAAGGCGGCCTTGACCTGTTCCCCCATTTGATCGAGAAATTCATCGTTATGGAGTGGATCGTGATGGAAAATGACCAACCGTTTCACATTGGCGGCTTTGGCCACTTTGACGGCTTCTTGCCAAGTCGAATGTCCCCAGCCTTTCTTGCTTGTTTTCGGGTGATGATATTCTTCATCGGTATAGGTGGCGTCGTAAATCACCACATCAGCATCCTGAGCGAGTTTGAGGACGTTGGGGTCGAGGCGATCGCCATAATGTTCGGTATCAGTGATGTAGGCAGCGGCGTAGTTTTTCCAATTGACGCGGTAGCCAACGGCTTCTCCTGGATGATTTAGATGGGCCGTTTCGACACGAACCTCACCAAGTTGAATCGGCTCACCCACTGTAATATCGTTGAAATCCAGTTGCGCCCCCATAATTTGTAACGGCACCGGAAAGTTTGGGTGCAGCATCTGATCATTGAGTCGTTGCTCAATGGTTGCCCCATTGGGGGCGATCGCACCGTAAATATGAAACGTATTCCCTTTAATGAAGGCGGGGATAAAAAAGGGAAAGCCTTGAATATGGTCCCAATGGGTATGCGTAAAAAAGAGACTGGCTTGGATGGGCATTTCTGACAGGAGATTCTGGCCCAGGACACGTAGGCCCGTTCCTCCGTCAAAAATCAGGCGCTCACTGCCAACGCGCATCTCAACACAAGGCGTATTTCCGCCGTATCGGACTGTTTCGGGTCCAGGACAGGCAATACTACCTCTAACGCCCCAGAAATGAACCGTGAATTGGTCGTTCATGCTAGACATGGGTGGTTTTCGCTTCGGTTGGCGAGAGCGCTTCAACTGTCAAGTCAAGGTTAAGGTTAACGTCAGTAAGCCTTACGAGTCAGCTCAGGGAGTCGGAGACAATCGCTCCATGATAACCCAGCCTACTCGGTGGTCATCTAGCTCAGCTTACCGGGTTGATGCCTAGATTGAGAGGATTGAGAGGGTCGCACCCGGTTAAGTCCAACTCAACCCTTAGCCGGTCAGTTAGCCGGTCAGTCAATGAATTTGTGCTTTCACTAGCCTAACCTCGATTCTTCCGGTTATAGCAAACAGATCGCCCTAGACCTGAGCTTAGCCGTGCTAGCTTGCCAACGTCCAGGGCCGTCTCAGGGCTTGTTTCAGGGGCCAAGACGGGACTGTATTGATGACCATTTTAGCTTGGTCTAGCTTAGCAGGAGACCTCAATAACTGTCTGCTCAATGTTGACAACACCTGACTCTGGGGTTGGGGACATCGGAACGCAAGAGAGTCAGGACGGTTTATGATGTTAGCTCAGCCTGATCGCCGTTACAGTTCTTCATCCTCAGCACCGACTTGTTTGAGATGAATGTGTTTGCGTCCCAAGGAGATTTCAAATTCATCCCCTGGGTTGAGTCCCATCTGTTTCGTGTAGGCGGCACCGATGAGCAAGTTGCCATTAGACTGCACACTAATACGATAACTCGCACTGCGTCCACCGCGACCATTGGAGGGTTGCTTGCTGTCGAGTTCAATTCCCTCAGCATCAATGAGTGCATTGAGGAATTTCATCATGTTGACTCGTTCTACACCATTTTTCGTGACGGTGTAATAGCCACATTCTCGGGCTTTTTCCTCTTTGGGCAGACTTCCCAAGGCTCGCACTTTGTCAAGCAGTTCATTTCCGGTCAAGGCATTTGGATTGGTGTTACTCATTAATCTTCTCTCTAAGACGATAGACAACCGTTATTCGCTATTGTATCTTAACGGAAGTTTCTTTAGACTAAAAGTCTAACATTGATATCAATTTTCTCAACGTTCGTAGCTGTTTTCCGTCCCTGGACCGGTCTCAATCCTTGACCGTTCGACCGAAAGACAAGCTGGCGAATCTTGCTGCCGAAGATGAAACTAACGACCCAAGGTCACTACAGCGTCAAAGCATTGTTGGATCTCCGTTGTAACGGTTGCGATCGCCCCGTTTCTGTGCGGGAGATTGCCGAGCGGCAACACTTACCGGCACCGTATTTAGAAAAGTTATTGATTCGACTGCGACAGGCGGGGATCGTGCAATCTGTGCGAGGGGCGCAGGGAGGCTATCAATTGGCGCGATCGCCCGCTCAAATTGGCCTCGGCGATATTCTAGAAGCCGTGGGTGAAACCCTAGATCCCTTGCCACGCCACCACCCCGACGCTGAACTGGCCGAAGATTGGGTCACATTCGTCCTCTGGAATCAACTCCACCAAAAACTCAAACAAGCCCTTGATCGCATCTCCTTAGAGGATTTGTACCATGATGCCAGAAGTTGGCAAGCCGCCCAGGGAGAGCAAACAAGTTTCGTGGTTTAGTCAAAGAAGAAGACCTCGCCGGCCAGTCTGAGGAGGAGACGGTTACGCCAAATCTGCGCCTAAAATCCTCAGGTGCAACCCTTCGGCTTTCCCCAAGCTTTAGCCCCCAATGGCTGTTAATCTTATAACACCACCCTGTCCCCCTTGCTCTTCCATTGACATCTTGTCATGATGAAAGTTGTGGAAATTCTCTCGGCTGAAGAAATCCGCCGAACCCTGACCCGTCTAGCGTCACAAATTTTAGAAAAGTCCGGTCATCCCGATCGCTTAGTCTTACTTGGGATTCACTCCCGAGGAGTCCCCCTGGCTCATCTCTTGGCCGAACAGATCGAGGCGTTAGAAAACGTCCGAGTTCCCGTCGGTTCTCTCGACATCACCTTTTATCGAGACGACCTCGATCGCATTGCCGTTCGTACCCCAGAACGCACCGAGATTCCCTTCGATCTCAACGATAAGATTGCCCTACTCGTCGATGATGTTATCTATACTGGGCGAACCATTCGGGCCGCCTTGAATGCCGTGCAAGAATACGGGCGGCCTGAAGCAATTTGGTTAGCGGTTTTAGTCGATCGCGGCCATCGACAACTGCCAATTCATCCCGATTTTACCGGCAAAACCCTTCCCACCTCCAAAGACGAACAAGTGAAATTCTGGGTCGAAGATTGGGATGGTCGTGATGGGGTCGAACTGCTCAAACCCATCGATCATGGGGACATCTCTTAACTGCACAGACAATCAATGCACAGACAACTGTTCAAGAATCTGGGATTTTGGCTTATTGCCTTAATTGGCGTTGCGATCGACTATCTCAGCAAACGGTGGGTGTTGGCTCACTTCAGCCTCGGCCAAACCCAACCCATTATCCCTAATGTCTTCCATTTCACCTACGTGACCAATACCGGCGCCGCCTTTAGTCTCTTTGAAGGCAGTGACTGGCTCAAATGGCTCTCTCTCGCGGTGAGTCTAGGATTGATGGCCGTGGCCCTCTGGGGTCCCCACCTGAGTCTTTGGGAACAACTCGGCTATGGCTGTATCCTCAGTGGGGCCGTCGGCAACGGTATTGACCGTTTTCTCTGGGGAGAAGTGGTCGATTTCCTGCATTTGCCGATTATTCCCTTGATCAACTTCCCCATCTTTAACCTAGCCGATGTGGCCATCAACATCGGCATTATCTGTTTGCTGATTCTGGCCTGGCGACAGCCTGAACCCGAATCTTAGACCCCAATTAACTGTCAACCGCTAACTGTCAACCGCTAACTGTCAACCGCTAACTGAGATTGAGAGATTCGACGCTGGGCCACATAACCAAAGCCCCGAATCGTCAAAATCAATTCGGGGTTTCTGGGATCTTCCTCAATCTTCGAGCGTAACCGAGCCACATAGACATCAATTACCCGTAAATCCGCTTGGCGTGTGGGGGCATAGCCCCAGAGTGTCTCTAAGATATCAGCCCGCGAGACCGGTTCCCCCGCTTGTTCAAACAGGAGTTCAAGCAGTTTAAACTCCGTATAGGTCAGAGCAATGCGATGGGGTCCCTTGTACACCTGTTGGCGATTGGTATCGAGGCGAATCGCCCCAATTTCTAAGGTTCCTGGAGCCACAAAGCGGGCCGCGGCCGGATCTCGCAGTCGCCGTAGTATACTTTCGATGCGAGCTTCGAGTTCTCGGGGACTAAAGGGTTTAACAAGATAGTCATCGGCCCCGGCTTCGAGTCCAGCAATGCGATCTTTGATATCTCCAAGAGCCGAGAGCATCACCACTGGGATACCCGAGTCTCGGCGCAGTTGCCGACAGACCTCAAAGCCGTTGACCTGAGGTAACATGACATCCAAGACCACTAAATCCGCTCCGTCTGCCTCGAAGAAATCCAGAGCATCCTGGCCATTGGCGACTGTTTCGACATCATAGCCGGCCATCGATAGGCGCAGATCCAACATTTGTCGAATTGCCGCGTCATCATCAACCACTAGGATTTTTGCTTTTGACTTTTTCAAAACTCGATCCCCTTTCCCTGATCAGGCTCGTCAACGTCTCCTCAGACGCTCCGAGTCATAAAAGCCAGGATTAAATATCCACAAGAGAACTCACCCCGAGTTGGGTTCGGGATGATCACTGCGCTGCGGGATTCCCCCCGGCGCGTCGCATTTTTTATAACAAATGTTTTCAAAATGTTATCATTTGTGACGTAAATGGGTCAAGTTCTCAGAAACACAAAAATGGCTGAACTATTGACTGGGCGGCTTATACAGGCAGAATCTGTTTGAATTTTGCCGCTCAAAGCCTTGATTCGGGCTGAACTTGCACCGGATTTATACACAAAATTTTACGAGATTAAGGGTTGACAAAGTTGCAAGTGTATAGTTGAAATATGCCATAACTTGTGTCATGCTAAATCGAAGTTAGGCTGCAACGGAGAAAGGTCGATGTCACAATAGAGCGAGAGAAGAGAGCCAGATGTTTGTCTTTTGTTTGTCCTTTTTGTGAACCTGTCCTGATTCGCCTGTGACTTCACCAAAGCCTCCCCACGATCGCCAACCCTCAAGGCCAGAGACAGACCGGCCGCCGAGTCAACCCCAAACCTTTCTGGGGAACGTCACCCAAGTGGCCAAGCAGCTTCATGCCAAAGTCAACTTCGGACAACTAGCCCTGAAGCCTAAAGCCCGAGTCGCGGAACTTTGGGTGCAGCCGAGTCACGAGCAGACAGCCCAAGTCTATCCCCTCGTGGGCGATCGCTATCTTCTGGGGCGATCGTCCCAATGTGACATGGTGGTTCCCACCCCCCTCGTCAGCAAAACCCACCTCTCCCTAACCCGAGATAGCCGCCAGGGGAAGCGTCACTTCACCCTACGTGACGAAGGCTCCACCAACGGCATTTACATTGGCAAACGCCGTTTACGCAAACTGCAACTGCAACATGGCGATATCCTCACCCTGGGACCGCCGGATCTCGCTGATGCCGTGCGCGTGCAGTTTTACGATCCCCCCCCCTGGTACGTGCGAGGCTTTCGTTGGAGTCTCTACGGCGTCTCGGGAGTCTGTGGCCTCGCGACCCTATTAATACTGGCCGAATGGCAAAAATTTACCGTTCGCCCCCTCCCCCGCTCCATCACCGGCCCCACCATTGTCTATTCCCGTGACGCCGAGCGGCCCCTACGAGAACCCTACAGCACCACCCATATCGAACATCGGCAACTGTCCGACTTTGGCGAGTATCTCCCCGATGCCGTCATCGCCTCCGAAGATAGTCGTTTCTATTGGCACTTAGGGGTTGATCCCATCGGCATTTTGCGGGCCTTGGTGACGAACCTACGAGGTGGAGGCATCCGTGAGGGAGCCAGTACTGTTACTCAACAACTCTCCCGCAGTCTCTATCGCGATTATGTAGGAACCGACGATTCAGCCGCACGAAAAATACGGGAGATGGTCGTTGCCCTCAAACTCGAAACCTTCTATAGCAAAGATGATCTGCTGCTAACGTATCTCAATCAGGTCTTCCTGGGCATTGATCTCTATGGCTTTGAAGATGCGGCCCGCTTCTATTTTGATAAATCGACTCAGGAGTTGAGTCTCTCAGAAGCCGCCACCTTAGCGGGGATTTTGCCCGCTCCCAATCGCTTTAATCCCATTCAGAACTACGAATTGGCGGTTCAATATCGTAATCGGGTCATTGAGCGGATGCGGGCCTTGGGCAAAATCTCCCAGGAAGAAGCCGATCGCGCCCGGCGATCGCGCATCGAAATCAACCCCGAAGCCAAAGAAATCCTCGAAAGCACCGTTGCGCCGTATTTCTACGATTATGTCTTCGTTGAACTTGAGCAGCTCCTTGGGGCCGAACTCGCCCGAGAAGGCAACTTCATCGTCGAAACTGGACTCGATCAAGAGCTCCAGCAGCAAGCCGAAAACAGCTTACAAACCTATGTTCGCAGCCTTGGCGGCCAGGTCGGCTTCTCCCAGGGGGCGATCGTCTCATTGGACTATCGCAGTGGCGAAATCGTCGCCCTAACCGGAGGCGTGGACTATCGCAGCAGTCAATATAACCGGGCCACCCAAGCCCGACGACAACCCGGTTCAACCTTCAAAGTCTTTCCCTACGCCACCGCCCTCGATCAAGGTATCAGCCCCTCAACGGTGTTTTCCTGCCAACCTCTCACCTGGCAAGGTCAATCCTATCGCCCCTGTGAACGTAGTGGAGGCGATATCAATATGTATCAGGGGATGGCCCAATCCGAGAATGTGGTGGCCATCCGGGTCGCCCGAGAAGCCGGGTTAACCAATGTTGTCAAGCTCGCCCAACGCTTGGGGATTCGTTCTGAGTTAGATCCAGTTCCGGGCCTAGCCTTAGGTCAAAGTGAAGTCAGCGTCTTAGAAATTACGGCCGCCTACGGCATTTTAGCCAATCAGGGCCGTTGGAACCGAGGTCATGCCATTCGCCGCATCCTCGATAGCAGCGATTGTGAGGATGCCAATGATTTCCAAACCTGTCGGGTGATTTATGACTATACCCAGCAAGAACCGATGAACCAACGGGTGTTGTCGCCAGAGGTGGCCGGGATCATGACTGACCTATTGCGCGGCGTCGTGCAGTCAGGAACGGGGACAGCCGCCGCGTTCGGGGCAGGAGAAGTGGGGAAAACGGGAACCACCGATTTCGCGGTGGATTTGTGGTTTATTGGCTATATCCCCGATGGCTCCTTGGTGACGGGGGTTTGGTTAGGCAATGATGATAATAGCCCCACCTACGGCAGTAGTAGCCATGCGGCAGAACTTTGGCGCCGTTATATGAGTGAAGCGGTTAATTGAATCTGGAGGGGGGTTGGGCGGCTAGTCCGATTCGGGGACAATCAGTTTGCTATAGGACTTGGTGAGGCTGCTTTTGGAGGGATGCGATCGCCCACTTTTTGACCCCGAGAGTTCTTTGACGTAGCGGCCAATCCAGTTGTTAACGGTGGACTGAGAGCCTAACTCTTCGGTCAGGCGATGGTATTGGGCAGACCATTGGGGATTGGCTTCGATCGCCATACAGACGTGGTCGATCAAGTCTTCATCGGGGGGAGAGGTGAAACAATCCAGGATCTGTTGGACTAACTGGCGCACGCCTTCAGTTTTGCTCATAGTCTTGGCTTCCTAGCAAGTGAGACAATCTCTAAGTCTCGTTAGAATAGCCTTTTCTATGACTCTGGGCCAATTGCCAACAGTCGCGGGCGATCGCCCAATCTTCCTGAGCGTGAATCACCCACACCTGCACCGAGGAGTTCGGACTAGAAATTGGCCAATCCTGGCCCGACGACTCATGAGGCGCCGCATCTAACTCTAAGCCCAAAAACCTCAGCCCCGCACAAGTGGCCTCTCGCACCGCCGAGGAGTTCTCCCCCACCCCAGCCGTGAACGCCAACAGATCCAAGCCGCCTAACTGGGGAATCAAGGCGGCGATCGCCCCTTGAAGTCGTCCCACATACATCTCAAAGGCCAACGCCGCACGACGGTTCCCCGCCTCTCGGGCCTGTAAAATCTCCCGTAAATCCCCCGAGGGACCAAAAATCCCCTTCAACCCCGACTCCTTATTCAGCAATCGATCCACGCCCTGGGCATCTAACCCGGTTTCCTTCAGCAAATACAGAGGAATTGCCGGATCAATTGAACCACTGCGAGTTCCCATCATCAACCCTTCCAAGGGGGTAAATCCCATCGTAGTATTGATACTTTTGCCCTCGCGAATCGCCGCTAGAGACGCACCATTACCCAGATGAGCCGTAATCATCCGCAACGACTCCAGAGGTTTCCCCGCCAGGGCCGCCGCTCGCTGCGCACAATAGCGGTGACTAATACCATGAAACCCATAGCGGCGAATCCCCTTGTCAAACCACTCATAGGGGATGGGATAGGTGGCCGCCGCCGCTGGAATCGAGGTATGGAAAGCTGTATCAAACACCGCCACCTGGGGAATGTCCCCTAACACGGCCTCGACGGCTAAGATTTCTTCTAAATGGGCCGGGTTATGATTGGGGGCTAGGGGAATCAAGCGCTCAATCGTCTCTTTCACCGCTTCGGTGACGAAGGTGGCCTGGGAATAGCGATCGCCCCCATGAACCACTCGATGGCCCACGATCGCAATCTCAGACAAGCTGCCTAACACCTGAGTCTCCCCCTGCACCAAAGTTCCTAACACCTCCTCCAAGCCGCGACTGGGGGCGTCGGTGGGCAGATGTCTCTCTTGGTGAGTGCCGTTGGCTGCCACGCTTAAGCGGCCAGAGTCAGGATTTGCCCCCCAATCCACCATCGCCTCCCAAATCGGTTCGGCGGGTGTTTCAGGAAAGGCGGCCTCGGGAATCTCATATAAACAGCTTTTCTGGGAACTCGATCCGGCATTCAAGACTAAAATTTTCATGCAACCCTCACACTTGACAACCTGGCACAACCTGGCACAACCTGGCACAACCCTAGAGTGGCGATTCGCGAATCCGGTGTAACTTCAAGAAATTCGTCCCTCGGGAATGTTTGGTGGGAATCCCACCCACAATCAAAATTTGATCGCCCAACTCAGCTAGATTACGCTTTTGTAAGCCACGGTTGGCGTGTTCAACCAGTTCTTCAAAGGTTTCTCCATCATCATCAATGAGAATCGGTTTCACCCCCCAGATGAGATTGAGACGGTGATAGACATCTCGATTGGTGGTAAAGGCCACCACTAAGGCCCGTGGCCGTTCCTTGGAGGCAATGCGGGCCGTATAGCCGGAACTGGTGAAAGCGGCAATACAGCGTAAGTTTAGCAGGCGATCGATGGTATTTAAGGCTTCGGTGAGGGCGTGGGTTTCGTCCGTTTCTGAGGGCGGATAGTTGACAAAATCGGCTTCCGGTTCAATTTGACGGGCAATTTTAGCCATCATTTGTACCGCTTTCACCGGATATTTCCCCACGGCTGATTCTCCCGACAACATCACCGCATCGGTTCCATCAATGATGGCGTTGGCGACATCACTAGCTTCAGCGCGAGTGGGGCGGGGTTCGCGAATCATACTATCAAGCATCTGAGTGGCCGTAATGGCTGGAATCCCTCTTTGATTGCAGGCGCGGATAATTTCTTTTTGCAACATTGGCACTTTCTCGGGACTCATTTCCACCCCCAAATCTCCCCGGGCTACCATGATCCCATCACATTCATTGACGATTTCTTGTAGGTGGGCGATCGCTTGGGGTTTCTCGATCTTCCCAATCACAGGAACTTTGGTGTCACTGTGTTCACTGATGAACGTCTTTAATTGACGAATATCATCTGCTGTGCGCACAAAACTCAGAGAGACCCAATCAATCCCTTGAGATAAACCAAAGATTAAATCTTGTTTGTCTTTGTCAGTCATGGAGGGAAGATGTAAATCCAACGTCGGGATATTGACCCCTTTGCGACTTTTGAGAAGTCCACCTTCAATCACGACACAATGCACAGCATGACCGGAAATTTTCGTGATTTCTAACTCCAGCAACCCATCATCGAGCAAAATTTGTGAGCCAACTTTCGCCTCTTCTGCCAAATCAGGATAATCAATTCCCACAGTTCGGGTTTGTTCGTGATACTCAGCATTGGGAATTAAAATAATTTCGTCCCCTTCCTCTAACGAAACTTCGCCTTGAGGTAAGTTGCAAACTCGAATTTTGGGTCCCTGTAAATCCTGAAGAATGGTGATGGGAGTATCGAGATCTTCGGCGATTTTACGCAGATTCTGAATGGTGATTTTGTGTTGGGCATAGTCTCCATGAGAAAAGTTTAAGCGAGCGACACTCATGCCGGCACAGACCATTTTTTTGATGACATATGGACTGTTGCTAACAGGTCCTAGGGTGGCGACAATTTTGGTTCGGTTCATAATGATAACTCCTTGATAATTTTTTTCATGATTGTAGCAGATTCACGCAATTGCTTGGCTTCAGTTTCTGTTAATGAGAGCTGAAGCATTCGTTCTGCGCCTTGTCGATTCACAACCGTGGGTAAACTCAGGCAAACATCATGTAAGTCTTGAATACCAGGAACTAATCGACTCACGGTCATGACTCGATTTTGATTCCGGAGAATCGCTTGTACAATATCTGTCACCCCTAAACCGATCGCATAACTGGTATAGCCTTTACGTTTAATAATCTCATACGCCGCATCTCGGGTCTCCTGAAAAATGCGAGTTAACCGAGGATCATCGGGGCGAGGACTACCGGGCCAACCTCCGTCACAGAGAGGCATTCCAGCCACATTGACGTGACTCCAGACCGGAACTTCACTATCTCCATGTTCGCCAATAATATAGGCGTGTAAACTACGAGCATCGAGACCGAGTTCTCGGGCTAACAGGGCACGAAAACGAGCCGTATCCAAGACGGTTCCTGACCCGAGAACCTGGGACGAGGAAAATCCTGACAGTTTCAAGGAAACATACGTCATAATATCGACAGGATTGGTCACAACCAATAGAATAGCCTGCGGACAATATTGGACAATATCCGGAATTAAGTGACCGAAGATGGCAACATTTTTTTGCACTAAGTCAAGGCGGGTTTCTCCAGGTTTTTGAGCGGCACCGGCGGTCATAATCACAATATCGGCATGGCGTCCTTCCTCGGCGACGGTTCCTGCTGAAACGGCGGTTGGGGCAACAAACGGGAGGCCATGAACTAAGTCCATGACTTCTCCCTCAAGTTTTTCGGTCGCTAAGTCTTGTAAAACCAGTTCATCGAAGCAGTTTTGAATCAGTAGGGAGTACGCACAAGCCATTCCCACTTGTCCCGCGCCAATGATGACGGCTTTACGGGGTTGAAGGGCGTTAAATTGTGGGTCACTGGGCTGGGTGAATAGGGTGTCAAACATGAAGGGCGATCGCCAATGAGGGGACTAAGTTAAAGAATAAACTATCGAGTGGTTATCCGAAAAACTTGACTCTTAAAGGTTCGGGGTTAGCATAATCGTGAGTCCGTCACCGTTAACCGATTTCAGTCTTCTATTAGATGGTCTTGTTTCCAGGTAGAGGTGTCTCCGGGCCGTGAGCCAATGTTATCGAGAGTCTCCTAGACCCTGCAAGCCGCCAAACCGTCCTTGTGACGTTTAATGATTATCAGTGCCGCCGCTAAAGCCGACCCAACTGCCATCCCTAGCTGCCATACCCAGTATAAGGTCAACGTCTGCCCGAGATTGTTTCGCCCAAGATTAAGTTATTATTAAAAAAATTGCCCTTGACCGCCCATGTCGGATCGCCCCAGGCAGACTTCCAGGATAGTGAACCCGAGGAATGGTTACAATAATAACCAGATAACAACGAGAGCGATCGCCATTTAGAGTCAGTCACCCCGATATGCACTATTGTTGTTTTTTAGATGTAACCGAGCTTACATTTGCTAATCTATGATAGTTCACACAGATGTGAGTCATAGTTTCTGGATTTAACAAAATCTTTCTTGAATTTTAGGGTGATAAGCTGCTATCGATAATAAGTAGGGAAACTCATCAACGATCGAAAGCATCGAAGATCGAGTGTCTCAACTTGTCCTCACGCTAGGAAGCGAATGCTATGACCATTGCCACATCCTCAGTTACCACAGAAATGCCCCTGTCGGCAGAAGAACTGCGGAAAATTCATGCCTACTGGCGGGCTGCCAACTACCTGGCGGTGGGCATGATTTACCTTAAGGACAACCCCCTTCTCAAAGAACCCATCAAACCCGAGCATGTCAAAAAACGGCTCCTCGGCCATTGGGGGTCTAGTCCGGGGTTAAGCTTTCTCTACATCCACCTCAACCGCCTCATCAACAAATATGACCTGAATGCCCTCTACGTCGCCGGCCCCGGCCATGGCGCTCCCGGCATCTTGGGGCCAGCCTATCTCGAAGGAACCTACTCGGAAGTCTATCCAGACAAAGGGCAAGACGAAGAAGGACTGCAAAAATTCTTCAAACAATTCTCCTTCCCCGGCCATATCGGCAGTCACGTCACCCCAGAAACCCCTGGCTCGATTCACGAAGGTGGGGAACTCGGCTACAGTCTTTCCCACGCCTTCGGGGCCGCCTATGATAACCCCGATTTGCTGGTGGCGGCCGTCGTCGGTGATGGAGAAGCCGAAACGGGACCTCTGGCAACCGCATGGCACTCGAACAAGTATCTCAACCCCATCCGGGATGGCGCCGTCTTGCCGATTCTGCACTTGAACGGCTACAAAATCGCCAACCCCACCCTTCTGTCACGGATTCCTCACGAAGAACTCGAAGCCCTGTTCCAAGGCTATGGCTATCGTCCCTATTTCGTCGAGGGAGATGACCCTGAAACCATGCACCAACGCATGGCGCAAACCCTCGAAACCTGCGTTGAGGAGATTCATCGCATCCAAGAGGACGCGCGGCGGACTGGGGTCGCCCAACGCCCTCGTTGGCCCATGATTGTCTTCCGCTCTCCCAAGGGCTGGACGGGACCTGACTCAGTGAAAGGTCATAAAGTTGAAGGCTTCTGGCGGGCGCACCAAGTCCCCATGTCGGATGTGCATAAGAATCCTGACAGCATGGCCATCTTGGAAGAGTGGTTGCGTAGCTACAAGCCCGAGGAACTCTTCGATGAGACGGGTCAACTGATTCGGGAACTCCAGGACCTGTCCCCGAAAGGGCCACGACGCATGAGCGCCAACCCCATCACCAATGGGGGCTTGGTGCGCAAAGAGCTGCGCCGGCCCGATTTCCGCAAGTATGCTGTCGATGTGCCGAACCCGGGTCATGTTGAAGCTCAGAACACCCGCATCATGAGTTTCTATTTGCGGGATGTGATGCGCAACAACATGAATAATTTCCGGGTGTTTGGCCCCGATGAGACGGCTTCAAACCGCCTACAGGCTCTCTATGAGGTGACGAAGAAGGCTTGGATGGCGCAAATGCTGCCTGAAGACGAGGATGGTGGCTTTCTCTCCCCCGATGGCCGGGTGATGGAGATGCTGAGTGAGCATACTCTCGAAGGCTGGCTCGAAGGCTATCTCTTGACGGGACGACATGGGTTGTTCCATACCTATGAGGCCTTCGCTCACGTGATTGACTCGATGTTTAACCAGCACGCTAAATGGCTGGATATTTGCAAAAATGAGGTTCCCTGGCGCGCGCCGGTGTCGTCGCTGAATATCCTGCTCTCGTCGGTGGTCTGGCGTCAGGATCATAATGGCTTTAGTCACCAAGATCCTGGATTTATTGATTTGGTCACCAACAAGAGTGCGGAGGTGACGCGGATTTATCTACCCCCCGATGCCAATTGTCTGCTGTCGGTGATGGACCATTGTTTGGAGAGCAAGAATTATGTCAACGTCATTGTGGCGGATAAACAAGACCACTTGCAGTATCTGACGATGGAGCAGGCGATCGCCCACTGTACCAAGGGCATTGGCATCTGGGAATGGGCCAGTAATGATGACTGCGGCAAAGATCCCGATGAACCTGATGTGATTATGGCTTCATGTGGGGACATCCTCACTCGGGAGGCTCTGGCCGCTACGGCGATTCTGCGCGAGGAGTTCCCGGATCTCAAGGTGCGCTTTATCAATGTGGTGGACTTGTTCCGTCTCCAGTCGGAAGTCGATCACCCTCATGGTTTATCCGATCGCGACTTTGACAGTCTCTTTACCACCGATAAACCGGTCATGTTCAACTTTCATGGCTATCCTTGGCTGATTCACAAGCTCACCTATCGCCGCAGCAACCAGGAACGCATCCATGTGCGTGGCTATAAGGAAAAGGGAAATATCAACACTCCCCTAGAGTTAGCGATTCGCAACCAAGTTGATCGCTTTAACTTGGTGATTGATGTTATTGATCGGGTTCCTAAGCTCGGTTCGGCGGCGGCCTATGTGAAGGAACGGATGAAAAATCAAATCATCGATCACATGCACTACGCCAAAGAACATGGAACCGACAAGCCGGAAATCACGAATTGGAAATGGCCCTATTAAATCAGTAAGCTAGGGGATAAAGGCGTTAGCTCCCGTCATGGGTTGCCTAACGCTTTTATCTGAAAACTGACACCTAGAAATCTATCTTATGGCTGATTTAATTGCCGTTTCCTACGATAGCCAATACAAGGCTGAGGAAGTCCGCTTGGAATTGCTGAAACTCCAAAAACAGCATCTGATTGAACTCGAAGACGCCGCTGTGGTAGTTAAAAAACAAGACGGTAAAGTTAAACTCAATCAGGCTATCAATCTCGCCGCCGCCGGGGCCGCCTCGGGCAGCTTCTGGGGGCTGTTGATTGGACTGCTGTTTCTGAGTCCGTTACTCGGGGTCGCTGTCGGCGCGGCTGGTGGGGCGATTGGTGGCGCGCTCAGTGACATTGGTGTGGATGATAACTTCATGCGGGAACTCGGCGAAACGATGCAGCCGGGAAGCTCAGCCTTGTTTATCCTGGTTCGCAAGGTGACCCCCGATAAAGTCCTCGATGAAGTGGCTCAGTTCGGCGGTAAAGTTCTACGCACCTCTTTGAGCAAGGATCAAGAGGCTCAGTTACAAGAAACGCTGTCAAATCGGGGCATTGAACTCGATCAAGTTCATGCTGAAGCCACAGAGTCCTAAATGTGGGACGGATAACGGGTATTGGGCGATCGCCGGCGGTTTGGGGGAAACCCCTTTCAGGGCGATCGCCCCTTTTTTTTCTCCTAGATTCTTAGGCCTGAATCTCCTCAGTGTCGTTAAAACGCGATCAAAATGAGATATAACAAATGGAGAGTTCCCGAGAATTTGCCCAGAGTACGGTCTTAAATCATGGTCAACGTCGCGACCCCTTCTATCCCCTCGATCCAACTTGAAGACGATGCTACCCAGGAATTGCTCGATTGGGCCACGGCGATCGAGCATTCGGAAAGCACATATTTTGAAAAAAGTCAAGCCCTCGCCATCAAACTCGGGGCGCATTACCGTCAAGATGGCCTAACCGAATTTGGCTTCTGGACTCCGGAACTCACGGCCCAGGTGATGCGACGCAAGGAAATTTACCTAGAAATCCTCACCCCCATCGACAATATCAATTTCGAAAATCCTCGCCAGGTGGTGCGCTTTCGTCGCACCCGCTTAAACCTCAAACAACAAGGTGAGTTTCTCTGGGGAGTCGTCTCGGGCTTGCAGGGCGGCACTCGGGACCAGGCCGGGTCGTTTTATTGGCTGCGTTTTGTTGACCAACAGGGGATTCTCGAAGCCATTCGCGATGTCGTCCCCTACTCACTCCCCTATGGTGTCTTCGGCCCGGCGGAAGTCTATGATATTGACCGCCTACAAGCCAACCGCCCCGATTTAGACTATTTTGCCCGCACCAGCGCCTCGCAACTACCGGAATTTTTCACTCAAGATACCCATCACCAGCAAGACCTCAAAGCCATTCCTCGGGTTCATGCCCCTCGCAACATCCTACAACTCCATGTCGGCACCGCCACCGCTGAGGGAACCCTCGAAGGATTAACGACACTCTATCAGCGCATTTCGGCTAAATTGGCCAATGGGGACGCTCTAACCCCTATCGAACAGAACTATGTCGGCTATGATGCGGTGCAACTGTTACCCCTCGAACCCACCATTGAGTTCCGCAGCGAATATAGTCCCGAAAGTGAATTTTTTGTCTTTCTCTCGGAAGATGAGGAAGATGAACTCAAAATTGAACTGCGTAAACCCAACACCGAAGATTGGGGTTATGATGTGCCAATTCTTGGGTCAAGTGCCACCAATCCAGCCCAACTAGGCAGTTTGCGGCCCGATGAAATGGTGGATTTTGTGGCGACGCTTCATAATTTCTCCACTGGGCCAATTCAGGTCATTTATGATCTCGTCTATGGCCATGCTGATAACCAGTCGGAACTGCTGATTAACCGGGAATACCTCAAGGGGCCAAATATGTATGGCCAGGACTTGAACCACCAACTCCCGACGGTTCGGGCAATTTTTCTGGAAATGCAGCGCCGTAAGTTGAATACCGGAGCCGATGGAATTCGCGTTGATGGTGGCCAAGATTTCCGCTTTTTTAACCCATTGTCGGGGGCGGTGGAACAGGATGATGCGTACTTACTGGCGATGAGTAATGTGGTTCAGGATATTGAAGGGTTTAAGCGGTTGATGTTTACCATCTTTGAAGATGGTCGGCCCTGGCCGGCTGAGGGGTGGGAAGATATTTCGACCTATCGAGATTTGATTGAAAAAATGCCAGAATCCTATCAATGGGGTCCTCTGGTGTTTGCTCATAATACGCCAACTCTCAAGGGATTTTGGGAGCGAAAATGGCGGCGGGTGTTGGAAGTGATGCACATTGGTAGTAATTGGATTACTGGCTGTGCGAATCATGACACGGTGCGGCGGGGAAATCAGGTGTCTCTGGAGGAACCGATTAACTGGAATTTAGGGGAAAGTTTGCCGGACGTTCTTTGGAAGGCGTATGATAATCCGGCGACGTCAATTTGGGTGTATGGGTTTAGTCCGGGCCTACCGATGGATTTTATTAATGCCCTTTGTCACGCTCCTTGGATGTTTTTCCGTAATACTGATGAACGCTATGGGGTGAAGGTGGTGTCGGAAGAAATTGGCTTCCTCGATTGGCAAATTTCTGAGGAAATTTATAATCGTCCTGATTTATTTCAAAATCTCAAAAAGCTAGGTTTTGAGTATCTCGAAGATGTGCGCGGCTTTGGACGAGCGTTGCAAGAAACCATGATGGAAATGGATTATGACCTCAGTCGGGTGGCTAAGGTTTGTCAGGATTGTTTGGGAGAGGATGCCTCGGCTTGTAGCATTGATAGTATGAAGCTGCTCAATCATCCCAAGATGGTGAGGTTTTTAAGACGTTTGGATGAGACGCAGTTGAAAAAGTTTGCTCTGACTTACATGGAAGACTGTTTTGTTGCGTGTAATGTGAGTCATTATGAGGCTGATGTGGATGAGATTCAAGCGCAGTTTAATCGGATGTTGCGGGAGTTTCGTCATCGACGGCCTTGGCTGGCACAAAATCTAATTGGAACGGATCGCTTTGATAAGTATAGTGAGGGCGATCGCACGATCTTTTATGGAGTCCGTAGTAACCCGAATGATGGCTCCGAAGGTGTGGTGATGGTGGCTCATTTGGGGGGCGATCCGATGACGGTTGAACTTGGGACGTGGCTCGGGATTGATTTGAATCAATGGACGGTCGAAATTGCTTCGCCAGGGTTAGAACGGGATGGCAATTTTGATGACCTCAATTCCTTTGAATTGCGCGATTCTGAAGGCGTTCTGCTTTGTTTTGCGCCGCCGCAGCGATCGCCGGTGTCTCAACCTCAGTCGCCAGCGCCAACTCAGTCGTAATTTCATCGTTCGTCTCATCATTTGTCTCAACATTCATTCTTGGCTTGATCTCTTATGAGCGATCGCCCAAACTCAGATCCACAACCAACACCGACGACTCCTGGGGAGGAAACCTCCCCAGATCAAAGTCGTCGCTTCGGGCGACTGTTGAATGATACATTGGGCCAACTGAAAGGGCGTTTGTCCAATCTACCCAACATCGGAGATGTCACGAAGTTATTTTCCGTTAGTGATGAGCAGTTAGCGGAAATTCTGGCTCGGGTTCGCCAGGAACTTCCCACCACCGAAGCCCTCTTGTTGGGAAAACCCCAGGCGGGAAAAAGTTCCCTTGTGCGCGGCTTAACGGGGGTATCTGCTGAGATTATTGGTGAGGGATTTCGCCCCCATACCCAGAATACCCAACGTTACGCCTATCCCTCGCAAGACTTACCGCTGTTGGTGTTTACGGACACCGTGGGGTTAGGGGATACCCGACGGGATACACAGGAGTTGGTGTCAGAACTGCTCGATGATTTGGATGTCGAAACTCGTCGCGCCCGGATTTTAATTCTAACGGTTAAAATTACGGACTTTGCGACGGATACGTTACAGGACATTGCCCGACAACTGCGTCAGCAACATCCCGAAATCCCCTGTTTGTTGGCGATTACCTGTTTACATGAACTCTACCCTCCATCAGTTGTCGATCATCCTGAGTATCCGCCTGAGTTTGAGGAGATACAGCGGGTTGCTGGGGCGTTACAAGAGTCGTTTGAGTCCTGGTATGATGGGGTGGTCTGGTTGGATTTCACCCTGGAAGATGATGAATTTACGCCGGTGTTTTATGGTTTAGAAGCCCTGCGCGATGCGATCGCCGAGTTACTCCCCGAAGCCGAGGCCCGGGCCATTCATGAGTTACTCGATGAGGGTACAACCCAAGAGTTGGGAGATCTCTATCGCGATGTCGGACGACGCTATATCCTGGCGTTTTCGGTCATGGCGGCGACGTTAGCGGCGGTTCCCCTACCCTTTGCCACCATGCCGGTATTGACGGCGTTACAGGTGTCTCTGGTGGGCGTTATTGGGCGACTGTATGGCCAGACTCTCTCGCCGTCGCAAGCGGGCGGGGTGGCCAGTGCGATCGCCGGCGGCTTTTTAGCCCAATTAGTGGGACGGGAATTGATTAAGTTTATTCCAGGATTAGGCAGTGCGTTAGCCGCCTCCTGGGCGGCGGCGTACACCTGGGCGTTAGGGGAAGGCGCTTGTGTTTATTTTGGAGATTTAATGGGCGGTAAAACACCCGATCCTCAAAAAATTCAGAAAACAATGAATGAGGCATTTGAAGCAGCAAAAAAACGGTTTCGAGACCATGAACATTAGTCGATCTAGGGGCGTACCGCAAGTGGCACGCCCCTACGTTGTTTTTGTTCCCTGTTCCCTGTTCCCTGTTCCCTGTTCCCT
>LSZA01000034.1 GCA_001637315.1 Phormidium willei BDU 130791
TTCAGTCATTTGACAGAATTGTACCACATTGTACTACAGTGGTTGCCGCGATTCATCTCAACGTTGAATCAAAGATTACAACGTGAGCCTTCTCGCGGATTAAGGTAAACGGCTATGTTTCCCTTTCGGCATCGGTTTTTGAACAATTTGTCCCCGAATATACTCACGGGCGGGTGTGGTTTCCGGCTGTTGCAGAAACTCTGCCAGCGATCGGCATTGGGAAACTGTTGTCACCATAGAGACTTAAGACTCGACAATTGAATAGGGACGGTTAAATAAACTAAAGTCTTGGCATTACATTGATTTTAATATATATCTAGTCTTATTTGCTGTGACTAAAATTTCAAAATAAATTCCAGTGACCCTTAAGCAAACAAGACCCCCTCTCGGGTAGAGAGGAGGTCTTGTCGATTATCCTACACGGAGGGGTTCAGGTTAACCGAACTTACCAGCCGTCGAGGCAATCAGGAAGGCGGCGTAGGTGAAGATATACCCCACAGTAAAGTGAGCTAGACCCACAACCCGAGCCTGAACGATGGAGAGTGCAACGGGCTTGTCTTTCCAACGAACTAGGTTCGCCAGAGGAGTGCGCTCATGTGCCCAAACCAAGGTTTCGATGAGTTCTTGCCAGTAACCCCGCCAAGAGATGAGGAACATGAAGCCTGTGGCCCAAACGAGGTGACCGAACAGGAACATCCAAGCCCAAACCGAGAGGTTATTGACACCGAAGGGATTGTAGCCGTTGATTAACTGAGAAGAGTTCAACCACAAGTAATCGCGGAACCAACCCATTAGATAGGTGGACGACTCATTGAACTGGGCAACGTTACCTTGCCAAACGGTGAGGTGTTTCCAGTGCCAGTAGAAGGTCAACCAACCTAAGGTGTTCAGCATCCAGAACATGGCGAGATAGAAGGCATCCCAAGCCGAGATGTCGCACGTACCGCCACGACCCGGACCATCACAAGGGAAGCTGTAACCGAAGTCTTTTTTGTCCGGCATCAGCTTAGAACCACGGGCATCCAGAGCACCTTTGACGAGAATCAAGGTGGTGGTATGCAGACCGAGGGCGATCGCATGGTGGACTAAGAAGTCACCAGGACCAATGGTCAGGAAGAGGGAGTTGGAACCACTGTTGATGGCATCCAACCAACCGGGTAGCCACACGTTGGCATGGTTGGGCCAAGCGGTGGTGGCAATGCTGTCGGGGTTCGACAGAAGAACATCAAAGCCATAGAGGGCTTTACCCGATGCGGCCTGAACCCATTGGGCGAAGACCGGCTCAATCAGAATTTGTTTTTCGGGGGTACCGAAAGCAACGACAACGTCGTTGTGAACATAGAGTCCCAAGGTATGGAAGCCGAGGAACAGAGACACCCAGCTCAGGTGAGAAATGAGAGCCTCTTTATGATCCAGCATCCGAGCCAGAACATTGTTTTTGTTCGTTTCGGGATCATAGTCACGGACAAAGAAGATTGCGCCGTGAGCAAATGCCCCAACCATCAGGAAGCCAGCAATGTACTGGTGATGGGTGTACAACGCTGCCATGGTGGTGTAGTCCTTCGCCATGAAGGCGTAGGGAGGCAGAGCGTACATGTGCTGCGCCACTAGGGAGGTAATCACACCTAAAGAGGCGAGAGCGAGACCCAGTTGGAAGTGCAGCGAGTTGTTGATGGTGTCGTAGAGACCTTTGTGACCTTCACCCAACATTCCGCCGAAAGGAGTGCCTTTGGGGGGATTGTGAGCGCCGAGGATCTCTTTAATGCTGTGACCGATACCAAAGTTGGTGCGGTACATGTGACCGGCGACGATGAACAGGACGGCGATCGCCAGATGGTGATGCGCCATATCCGTCAGCCACAGGGACTCGGTTTGCGGGTGGAAGCCACCCAAGAAGGTCAAGATAGCGGTTCCTGCACCTTCAGATGTGCCAAAGACATGGCTAGCGGTGTCAGGACTTTGAGCATAGACGCCCCAGTTACCGGTGAAGAAAGGCTTCAGTCCGGCCGGGTGAGGCATGGTGCTGAGGAAGTTATCCCAACCCACATGCTGACCCCGAGATTCAGGGATAGCGACATGCACCAGGTGACCCGTCCAAGCCAGTGAGCTAACTCCGAACAGACCCGCGAGGTGGTGGTTCAGGCGAGACTCAGCATTTTTGAACCAAGACAGGCTCGGACGATATTTCGGTTGCAGGTGTAACCAACCCGCGAAGAGCATCACGGCAGCCAGAAGCATCAGGAAGATAGACCCTTGATACAGGTCACCATTCGTGCGCATTCCGATGGTGTACCACCAGTGATACACGCCAGAGTAGGCGATATCGACCGGGTTCGATGCCCCGGCTTGGGTGAAGGCATCAACGGCGCCTTGACCGAATTGGGGGTCCCAAATCGCGTGGGCGATGGGACGGATGTTGAGGGGATCTTTGATCCACTGCTCAAAGTTGCCTTGCCAAGCGACATGGAAGAGGTTGCCCGAGGTCCACAGAAAGATGATGGCGAGGTGTCCGAAGTGGGAGGCGAAAATCTTTTGGTAAAGATTTTCTTCCGTCATACCATCATGGCTTTCGAAATCGTGAGACGTAGCAATCCCATACCAGATCCGCCGTGTGGTTGGATCCTGTGCCAAGTCTTGGCTAAATTTTGGGAATTTCGTTGCCATAAGTCCTACAAGGAGATGCGTGCGAGTATCATCCTACTGAAATGATCCGTGCCAGGAAGAATGCCCAGGTTGTGGCAATCCCACCTAACAGATAGTGGGCGACGCCAACGGCCCGACCTTGAATAATGCTCAGGGCGCGGGGTTGAATCGCGGGAGCGACTTTGAGCTTGTTATGAGCCCAAACAATCGACTCAATTAGCTCTTGCCAGTAGCCACGTCCACTAAAGAGGAACATGAGGCTGAATGCCCAAACGAAGTGAGCACCGAGGAACAGCAGTCCATAGGCGGACAAGGCTGAACCGTAGGAACCGATTACCTGAGAGGCTTGCGCCCACAGGAAGTCGCGCAACCACCCATTAATGGTAATGGCGCTTTGGGCAAAGTTGCCATAGGTGATGTGGGACACCGAACCGTCTGCACCAACACTTCCCCAAACATCGGATTGCATTTTCCAACTGAAGTGGAAGATGACGATGGAGAGGCTGTTGTACATCCAGAACAGACCCAAGAACACATGGTCCCAACCAGAGACTTGGCAGGTACCGCCGCGTCCCGGACCGTCACAAGCAAAGCGGAAGCCTAGCTCGGATTTGTCGGGAATTAGGCGAGAGCTGCGAGCAAACAGCACGCCTTTGAGTAGAATCAGCACGGTCACGTGAATTGTGAACGCGTGAATGTGGTGAACCATGAAGTCAGCTGTACCGAGTTCAATCGGCATCATGGCGACTTTTCCACCGACAGCGACGACATCGCCGCCAAAGGCAGGACTCACACTGGCTAGGGCGTTGGGAGCTGTATTTCCCGGTGCCAAGGTGTGTAGGTGTTGAACCCACTGGGCAAAAATCGGTTGAAGCTGGATCCCCGTGTCGGAGAACATATCTTGAGGACGACCAAAGGCACGCATGGTGTCGTTATGGACGTAGAGTCCAAAGCTGTGGAAGCCCAAGAAGATACAAACCCAGTTCAGGTGAGAAATGATTGCATCTCGATGGCGGATGACCCGATCGAGCAGGTTATCCACGTTTTTAGCAGGATCATAGTCACGAACCATGAAGATGGCTGCGTGAGCGCCTGCACCGACCACCAAGAAGCCGCCAATCCACATGTGGTGGGTAAACAGCGACAGTTGGGTCGGGTAATCCGTCGCAATGTACGGATAGGGAGGCATGGCATACATGTGGTGAGCCACAATGATGCTCAGGGAACCCAGCATCGCAAGGTTAATCGCGAGTTGAGCGTGCCAGGAGGTGGTCAGGATCTCATAGAGTCCTTTGTGACCTTCTCCGGTGAAGGGTCCTTTATGGGCTTCCAGGATTTCCTTCATGCTGTGACCGATACCCCAGTTGGTTCGGTACATGTGACCGGCGATGATGAACAAGACGGCGATCGCCAAGTGATGGTGTGCCGTGTCGCTCAGCCAGAGACCACCGGTTTGGGGGTTCAAGCCACCTTTGAAGGTTAGGAAGTCTGCATATTCACCCCAATTTAAGGTAAAGAATGGGGTTAAACCTTTGGCAAAACTGGGATACAGTTCCGCCATTTTGCTTGTATCAAGGATAAACTCGTGCGGCAGGGGAATATCCTGCGGTGCAACACCAGCATCCAGAAGTTTATTAATGGGAAGCGAAACGTGGATTTGGTGACCGGCCCAACCTAAGGAGCCAAGTCCGAGTAAACCAGCCAGGTGGTGGTTCATCATCGATTCCACGTTCTGGAACCATTCCAGTTTCGGTGCACTGACGTGGTAATGGAACCAACCGGCGAACAGCATCAGAGCTGCCATGACTAGACCACCGATGGCGGTGCAGTATAGCTGGAACTCGTTGGTAATGCCGCTGGCACGCCAGAGTTGGAATAAGCCAGAGGTAATTTGAATCCCGTGGAAGCCACCACCAACGTCGGCGTTGAGGATGTCTTGACCCACGATGGACCAGACTACTTGGGCGCTCGGTTTGATCCCGGTGGGATCGGTTAACCAAGCTTCATAGTTGGAAAAACGCGCGCCGTGGAAGTAGGCACCGCTTAACCAAATAAAAATGACTGCCAGTTGACCGAAGTGGGCGCTAAAGATTTTGCGCGATACTTCTTCTAAGTCGTTGGTTTGACTGTCAAAATCATGAGCGTCTGCATGGAGGTTCCAAATCCAAGTGGTGGTTTTTGGACCTCGTGCCAAAGTGCGATCGAAGTGACCGGGCTTGCCCCACTTCTCAAAAGAAGTTGGGACCGGGTTCTTGTCGACCTCGACTTTGACTTTTGCATCCCGCTCCTGGGGACTAATCGTCATCGAGTCTCTCCTCTCTCTAGACCATTGACATACTCACCAGCCTAAAGGCGTGGGGATGTTCTAGCCCTTACGGGACTAGATTCCTGAGTTAACTCAGTCACGAATTGAACGGGTTTCCCTCGCTCTACTCGTGAATGTTCTCTCAGGCATTCTCCTCAACGTCTGAGTTTTTAATGCTCAATGTTAAGGTCAGATCCCGGATGCCCTCCGGTACTACGTGAAACGCATTCTATCACAGATAAATCTGCTTAGAATGTCTCCCAAATGATAGGGAGGTTTTTAGACTCGTTTTTCTGAGTAACGTTCCACCACAGAACATTCTAACCAACTTCCGCAGTCTTGGATGTGATAACTTGGGATTTAAAAATCCCATATTACGTTTTTTATCTTTTATGTCGCTTGCAGTCAGCTTCATATTAGGGAAGTTGATGTTTCTCTGACTCGAAACCCGAAGGCCTAAGAGCTAGACTGAACGTTCGGCGGCTGTTACCGAGAATCTATGTTTGTGATTATAAGTCTTCTTTCGGAATAATTCAAACGATTTCTTTTTATTTTTTTTCGATGTGGGCTAGTAAAATTTGCTCGACAAGTCAAGTAACGTAACATTAACTTTACAAAATTTAAATTCTTTTAATAAATTGAACCGATTAGATCTATATATAGTACCCATCATAGTACAGGATAGACGGCCGGGTCTCAAAGGGGCCAAGGCCTGGCCAAGCCTTGGATGAGGGTTGAGAAATTTTCAGAGGGCCGACGGTAACGCAGTTTGGGCATTTTCCGCTATAGTGACTGGCAAGTCCAGTGATTTGTTATGGACGTTGTTATTTTGAGGGAGTGTTTCAGGCGTGCTGAATCGTGACGATCGCCCATCACTGTGGAAAACATGGCTATCCCGACACCTAGCCCTAGTCCTGCTTATCGTCCTGGGACTCTGGGGATGTAGTCAACCGGATCTCAGCATCGAGTCAGGAACCCGGCCCAAACGGACAGCGGAGGCGATCGCCCCTGCCGTCGAACTCACCGAAGTTTCTCCCCCCGAGGCGATCGCCCAACTCAAAACAGCCCTCGATCGCTACCGTCCCCAAGTCCGCATCAAGCAACCCCGCCCCGACGAAGTCCTGCGGACGAACCAAGTGAACGTCCAACTCGACGTCCAAGACCTACCCATCTTCAAAAACAAAACCCTCGGCCTCGGTCCCTACATCCAACTCATCCTCGACGATCGCCCCCTCGACCCCATCCACAACCTCAATCAGCCGATCATCCTCGACGACCTAAGCGCCGGAACCCATACCCTGCGGGCTTTCGCCGTGCGTCCCTGGCATGAAAGCTTCAAAAACGAAGGGGCCTACGCCCAAACCAGCTTCCATCTGTACACCAAAACCGGCAGCCATCAGCCCGATCCCAACCGTCCCCTCCTCACCTACAACCAGCCCCGAGGGACTTATAACGCCGAACCAATCCTGCTCGACTTTTACCTCACCAACGCTCCCCTACATCTCGTCGCCCAAGAATTTGACGCCGATGAGATTGCCGATTGGCGTGTCCGAGCCACCATCAACGGCTATAGCTTCGTCAGCGATCGCTGGCAACCCTTCTACCTCAAAGGCTTCCAACCCGGAACCAACTGGGTCAAGCTAGAATTTATCGATGAAAGCGGCGAACCCCTACCAAACACCTTTAACACCACCGCCGCCTTGATCACCTATGATCCCGACGGCAATAATCCCCTCTCCCAACTGGTGAAAGGTCAACTCAGTTCCCAAGAAGCCGAAAGCATCATCGATCCCACCATTGTCCTTACCCCAGAAACTAAGCCGGATCTTAGCCAACCCGAGATTGAACCCGAACCTGAACCCGAACCCGTCCTAACCCCTGAAGACACCCTTCCCGAAATTGTCGAACCCGAAACAACCCCAGACACCATCATTCCCGAGGCCGCCAAGGACACAACAGCGTCCCCAGCCGCCGAACCCACAACCGAGACTGACATCAGTGGCGACGACTCAGTTTCCATTCCAGCCGACCCCCCAGCTGACACCCCAGCTAATACCCCCGCCGATACCCCCGCCACCGAGGAGATCTCTCCTATTTCCCCTTTACAAGAGGGGGACAGTCCCGAGATTCCCGAGGTCATTGACGAAACTGCAACCGAAGCCGAAACCGAAGCCGAAACAGCCACTCCAGCGGTTCAGCCTGGGGACTAAACTAAGTCTCGCGATCGCAACCCTCATAACAGTCCTCATTGCGACTCGTAGCGTAGCCGAAGTGTCCTCAATTCCCCAACCCGTGAGAGATCCCCTCAACCTAGACCATCTCGATCGCTCTCCCGACCTTTTCAACGAACCTATTATCCGTCCCGATACCGTCTCCCAAGACCATCCGACTGAACCGAGTTTATGGTGGGCTGCCGAGCAGTTTGGTGGCTCACTCCTCAATACCTGGGTTGCCTATCCTGAAGAACAACGCATTGATTTGGTGATTAACCCGCAATTTTGGACCCCTCTCGACTATCTCGAACGCTATCAATTTGTCTATCAAATGGGTGTTGTGGCCCGTTCCTATCGCTACGACCTGCGAGTGTTCAGTCGTCAACAACCCCAACGACTCCTAGCCGCCTATACCTGTCAGTTTCAAACGCCACCGATTCGTTGTCGGGTCGATATACAACGAGGCGGGACATCAGGATTCGGTCGTCTCCGTCCTGAAACCTTAACGCCACCAGACGAAAATTAGTCAGATACGGCAAGACAACTATATAGGACAATTATAAACGCCAAAATTATTGCCGAATATGAACTTACTGGTTTTTGCTTGCTTATTTTGAAATGTCTTTTTGAACTGTTTTTTTGAATTGTGAATCATGGTTAAAGTTCTCCATCTTTCAGACATCCACCTCGGCAGCGGTTTTTCCCACGGCAAAATTGACCCAGACACCGGACTGAACACCCGTCTGCTCGACTTCATCGGAACCCTTAGACGTTGTATCGATCGCGCCCTGGCCGAACCCGTCGATTTAGTTCTATTTGGAGGCGATGCCTTTCCCGATGCCACCCCAGCCCCCTATATCGCCGAAGCCTTCGCCCGAGAATTTCATCGGCTGGCCCAAGCCAACATCCCCACCGTTCTCCTAGTGGGAAATCACGATCGCTACTCCCTGGCCGACGGAAGTGCCAGTCTCGGCATTTATCGGACTCTGGCTGTCCCGAACTTCATTGTCGGCGATCGCCTCGATCTCCATCACATCTCCACCCGCAGCGGCCCCATCCAAATCATCACCTTACCCTGGCTGACCAGTTCCACCCTCCTAACTCGTCCCGAAAGTCAAGGCCTCTCCATCGCCGAAATCAACGAGTTATTAGCCGAACGGCTGCGAATTGCCCTCGAAGGAGAAATCCGTAAACGCGATCGCGACTGTCCCACCATCCTCCTCGGTCATCTGATGAGTGACAAAGCCAAATTTGGGGCCGAACGCCTCCTGGCAGTGAGTAAAGGCTTTACGATTCCCCTATCTCTGCTAGTTCGTCAGGAATTTGACTATGTAGCCCTCGGTCATGTCCACAAACACCAAAATCTTAACCCCAGTAACGATCCGCCTGTCGTCTATCCAGGAAGTATTGAACGGGTTGATTTTAGTGAAGAGAAAGAAGAGAAAGGCTACGTCCTAGCCGATGTAACCGTTGGTGGCTGTGACTGGGAGTTTTGTCCCCTTCCCGTTCGCGCCTTCTTTACCCTGTCGATCGATGTTTCCGAAGCCGACGATCCCCAAGCTACGCTCCTGAAAGCCCTACATAAAAGCGAGATCAGCGATCGCGTGGTGCGGCTACGCTATAAACTACGGGCCGATCAACTCGATCGCATCAACAGCTCCGAGCTTCGCAAAGCCCTCAAAAGCGCCCATAGTGCCACCATTCAGCCCGAACTGATCAGTCAACTGAGTCGTCCCCGGATTCCCTCCCTGAGTGGCCGGGCCATCGATCCCCTCGATGCTCTGCACGCCTATCTCGACAACCGAGAAGACCTGCGGGATATCCGCGACGATGTCGTCAAGGCCGCTGAACATCTCTTGCATCAGGAGCAACTTCCCCTGTTTCGTGAGTCTCGTTAGCGGTTGGGGACATGGCTGAGAATCTTATGAATCACATCCTCAATGGTCAAATCATCAGTGTGGATTTCGATCGCATCCTCGGCCTTTTGTAAGGGAGACAGTACCCGAGTGCTATCTTGCTGATCCCGCTTGGCAATTTCAGCTTCTAACTCAGAGAGGTTGACCTCATAGCCCTGCTGTTCTAAATCCAACTTGCGCCGTCTGGCTCGTTCAGCGACCGAAGCGGTCAGGAAAATCTTGACATCGGCCTGGGGAAAGACCTGAGTTCCCATATCCCGTCCTTCGGCCACTAAGCCCCCAGCCGCGCCATAGTCTTGTTGTTGTTGCACTAAAAACCGACGCACAGCGGAGAATGCGGCAACGGTGGACACCTTAGCAGTTACTTCAGGACTGCGAATGGCTTGGGTCACATCATGCTGATTCACCCAAACGCGACATTGGGGACGATCGGCTTGAGGTTCGAGGCGAATCTGGCAATCGTCTAGAGCCTGGGCGATATGGGCTTCATCTTCGATCGCAATACCCGATTCGAGAATATACCAGGTTACAGCTCGATACATGGCCCCGGTATCCAAGTACAGAAGGCCCAAGCGATCAGCCACTTGGCGAGTGACCGTGGATTTACCCGCCCCGGCGGGGCCATCAATGGCAACAATGGGTGAGCGAACGGTTAATGACATAGTATCAATCAGGCGAGTGGAACCGAGGTGGGCAGCGATGAGAAGTCGTCCTTGTTGGTTGATGGTGTCTATCGGTTGTAGGGTTTGGGGGTCAACCAGTTCGATATATTCAGGGGTTAATTGGGGAACTTTGGCCAGTTCAGCGTTAACGGCGGCCAGTAGGGGTTGGGCCTGGCGTTGTCCGGCTTCAAATTGCTGTCGGGCCGACTCTAAGCCGCGAAATAGGGCGCTGGCTTGGTCTCGTTGGCGATCGCTGAGGTATTGGTTACGAGAACTATAGGCGAGTCCTGAGGCGTCCCGAACAATGGGACAGGCCATAATCTCTACGGGAACGTTAAGATCCGCCACGAGATGACGGATAATCACCAGTTGCTGAGCGTCTTTCTCACCAAAGTAGGCGCGATGGGGCTCAATCAGGTTGAAGAGTTTGCTGACAATGGTGGCCACCCCTTGGAAATGTCCGGGACGCGATCGCCCACAAAGGACTGAGGTTAGGTGTTGCGGTGGCACTACAGTGGTGAGGGAGGACTCTCCCAAAGCGATTCCCAAGTCCTGGGGTTGGGGGCAAAAGACAGCATCAACCCCCAGTTCCCGGCAATGCTGTAGATCGGCGTCTAGGGTTTGGGGATAGCGATCGAGGTCTTCGTTGGGACCGAATTGGAGTGGGTTAACGAAGATGCTGACGATAACCTGGTCATTCTGCGATCGCCCTTGCTGAATGAGGCTGAAATGCCCCTGATGGAGATTGCCCATCGTGGGGATCAACCCCAGGCGGGCCTGGGGGGGCAACTGTTGCCGATAGTGGCGTAATTCAGCAATGGTGGTCAGTTTGTCCATGACCCTGCAACGGTTAACCGTGAATCCTGTAACAGTGAATCGTGATGAACGGCTTGGGAGGTCTCAAGGGTTAGGTTAAAGATGCACCCTTCCAAACCATCCACTGTTAATGATTCTGGGTCAACTGTCAAGGGTGAGTTGGCGAGAACTTAGTTGGCGAGAACTTCTAGAACCACGGGAGCGGTTCCGGTATGAATCATACCGAGTTCTTCGGCCGCTCCAGCGGAAAGGTCAATCACCCGTCCGCCGGTGTAGGGGCCGCGATCGTTGATACGGACGACCAGAGAACGACCATTGTCGAGGTTCGTCACCCGGACTTGGGTCCCAAAGGGTAATTCTAAATGAGCCGCCGTGATCTCTTGACTATTGAAAATTTCACCGTTGGCGGTTAAGTTCCCTTCGAACCCTGGTCCATACCAGGACGCGATTCCTTGTTGTTGGTGAACGACTGGCTCGGATTTGGGCGCCGCCGGAACGGGTTTTTCAGAGGTTCCCGCTTCGCGATAGGCTTGATGCGTTTCCGAGGCTACGGTTCCTAAAACTTCTGGTTGCGGGGGGGCTAAGGCCTCTAGTAAACTGGAGTTATCTAGAACCTGACTCGGTACGAATGAGAGTTGTTCGATGTCTGAGTTAGCATTCTCGATTTGTTCTCGATTCGCAACAAGCCTCTCCCCAGCGGCTGGAGAGGACATCGCGGTGTTTTCTGCTTCGTTTTCCCCTTGTGCCAGCTCCAAAACAGTTGCTTCAGCAGCAACGGGTAGGTAGCGTGCAGCTGCGCTCTCCTGAGCATTGACCAGGTGTGCTGAGCTTCCAAGTCCGGAAATCGCTAAGGCCACCGTGAAGTTTCTCCAAAGTTGATAACTCATAAATGGGAACATCTCCTGAGTGAGTACAGTACACACCGCTGTCTATCTGTTAGGTGTGTGTTGACAAGTATGAGGTGGGTTCGCTGCGATCGCCGCCGCTCGGAGGAGTCTGCCTAACTCCCAAGGAGGCGGGCGGGTCGGAGTGGCAAGTTTTGCTCACTTAACCCTTAACTCATACTCATTTCGTGTTCAAGTTGTGGGTGGAACTGCAACAGAATAACACGAAGATTTTGAATCGGGGATCAGTAGTCGCTCGAAAAGCGGTTGAACTTTATCAAAAGTTTACAATTCGCTTTTCGGGCATTTTGTGCTGTAATGCTTTGCTGGTGAAGTGTTCAGCGTTTTTTATCTCTCGATAAATCTTTAACAAAAAAACACATAAAAACGTCCCAAGATATGGTATAGGGTTGTCAGGATTTCAAGAAAGGGGCAAGGTTAAGCTAGAATGCAGCTTGCAGTTGCGATCGCGCGATCGCAGCCCAGGATCAAGTCATTAAAGAAATCTGCCTCATGGACTATCAGGACGCTGGAGTGAACATCGAAGCCGGTCGCGCCTTCGTCAACCGCATCGAATCCCTTGTCAAAGACACCTATCGTCCTGGGGTTCTCGGAGGTCTAGGGGGGTTTGGCGGCTATTTTGAACTTCCCGAGGGTTATCGGAAACCGGTTCTCGTGTCTGGAACCGACGGCGTAGGGACCAAACTGAAACTGGCCCAATCCCTGAACCGCCACGACACCGTTGGGATCGATCTCGTGGCGATGTGTGCTAACGATGTCCTCACCAGTGGGGCCGAACCCCTGTATTTTCTGGATTACCTAGCCACCGGAAAACTCGACAGCGAACAACTGGCCCAGGTGGTGAGTGGGATTGCGATCGGCTGTCGTGACGCCGGATGTGCCTTATTAGGCGGAGAAACCGCCGAAATGCCGGGATTTTACCCAGACGGCGAATATGATATGGCGGGGTTTTGCGTCGGGATTGTCGAAAAAGAGCAACTTCTCGACGGATCTCAGGTGAAGGTGGGGGACGTGGCGATCGCCCTTCCCAGTTCCGGAGTTCACAGCAACGGCTATAGTCTAGTCCGGAAAATCATCGCCGATGGAGGCTATTCCTGGAGTGACTGTCCTGACGTGTTTCAGGGACAATCCTTGGGAGAGGTATTTCTCACACCGACCCAACTCTATATCCAACCCATCTTAGACCTACGTCGTCAGGCGATCGAGATTCATGGAATGGCCCACATCACCGGCGGCGGACTCCCGGAAAACCTACCCCGCTGTTTGGGAGACAAGCAGTCTGTCCGCATTAACGACGAAGGTTGGGAGACTCCCCGCGTCTTTGAATGGTTAGCTGAGGCGGGGAACGTCTCACCCGAGGCCATGTTCGACACCTTTAATATGGGAGTGGGATTTGTGGTTGTTGTTTCCCCCAGGGATGTGGAGGCGACTTTGGCCAGTCTCAAGACTCAACAGCAACCGGCCTGGGTGTTGGGGGAAGTCATCGACGGTGAGGGTGAAGTTCTCGGGTTACGCTGAACGACGGAAAAGACGGCGGTAGACCGGTTCTCCTTTGTTGTAGGTCGCAATTTCTCGTTCCGTCGCCACTGGGAGAGGATTGTCAGGTAGCCAGTCGGATGTGGTGGTGGTGAAAGCGGGATGTTCTGAAACGCGATCGCACATTTCCCGGGCCACCTCTTCCACATCCGATTGCAGGAAAATCTCCCCATCGGGGGCTAGGAAGCGGGCCAAATCGGCCACTAACTCCGGTTGAACCACACGACGCTTATGGTGGCGTTTTTTGAACCAGGGGTCGGGAAATTGAATCGAAACCCGTTTGAGACATCCCTGGGGCAGAGATTGGAATAGGGCCTCACTCATCACATTGATATTGCCATATAAATAGTGAAGATTACTGAGGTTGTCGCGATCGCGCCATTGATTGGCTTCATCCACCAACGACTGACGAATCTCTAAACCGAGAAAATTCCAATCCGGCTGTTGTGGGGCCAGTTCGTAGAGAAAACGACCTCGCGCACAACCAATATCTAAATGTAGCGGTTGTTGAGGATTTTGGTAAATGTTAGACCAATCCGGGAGGGGAACCGGTTGTTGGTACTTACGACTGAGAGGATTAACATGTTGGCGAACTCGAACCGGAGACAAGACAAACACCTCCTAAAGACAATCTCATTATCTTATGACGGTTGGGGTAATCGTTTGCGTTTTCATTCCCCCCGCCAAATGGCCTCGATCGCCGCCGCCACCTGGCCCGCCTCTTCTACCTGATCGAGTAATACCGTAACATGACCTAATTTGCGTCCGGGACGCGATTGGGTTTTACCATACCAATAGACATGGGCCTGGGGAAACCCAGCGAGGCGATCGCGTCTTTGTTGGTAATCCGATTCTGCGGTCTCAAATCCCAACAAATTGACCATCACCGCCGCCGGAGAGGTCATGGCCGTTGAACCGAGGGGGAGATCACAAACCGCCCGTAAAATTTGGGCAAATTGCGAGGTTTCACAAGCATCTAACGAAAAATGTCCCGAATTATGGGTTCGCGGTGCAATTTCATTGACCAAGACTCGTCCATCTGGAGTTAAAAAGAGTTCAATCCCAAACAATCCGATTACATCTAAATTAGTCAGGAGCGATCGCGCGATCGCCTGACAATCCTTGACCACATCCTCGGAAACCGCCGCCGGGGCAACAACGCGCCGACAAACCTGATTCTCTTGTTGAGTTTCCACAATCGGATAAATGGCAATTTCTCCCTGACAATTGCGAGCAGCAATGACGGCTAACTCACGCTCAAAGGGAATAAACTCTTCCATGAGGACGGACGGATAGCCCCAGCGTTTCCAAGTTTCCTCAAGGTCTGATTTATCCCGTAAAATCGCCGTTCCTTGACCGTCATAACCATGTCGCCGAGCTTTCATGACACAGGGAAACGTCATCGGCACAGAAGATTGATTCTCTTTATTTAATTCAATAAAATGGGGAACTGGCAACCCTAAATCACGCATATAACAGCGTTGTTCATACTTATCTAAAAGAGGTTTTAACGCAGAAAGTCGAGGACGAAATAATGCCTGAGAATTATTGATTTTCTCCAACTCTTCTAAATCAACAAACTCATTCTCAAACGTAATCACATCACAGCGTTGGGCCAAGGCTTGGGTAGCCGCCACATCCGCCACCTTCCCTAACACCACTTCATCCGCAAGTCCCACCGCCGGGTCATCTGAATTCGGAGTTTGAATGATGGTTTGAAGTTGTAATTTTTGGGCTTCTTGCGCCATCATCCAGGCAAGTTGTCCGCCCCCAATAATTCCAACAATTTGTTTAAATTTACTCATCGTTTTATCAAAATTAAATACTCTTAAATTCCGGTTTTAAATAGTTGTTTGAATTTCAAGTTTACAGGGATAATTGGCAAAAGATTAAATACTTTTTTTCGCTTATCTCCTGCCATCCCCTACTGGGAGGGGTTAGGGGTGGGTTATGCCTCCTGCCATCCCCTACTGGGAGGGGTTAGGGGTGGGTTATGCCTCCTGCCATCCCCTCCTGGGAGGGGTTAGGGGTGGGTTATGCCTCCTCCTCCCTATTCCCTGTTCCCAGATCCGCTGTTCCCTGTTCCCTTCCTCATCGACAATACAACGAATCCCGAGTTGTTACACCCGTCTTAGGATTGATTCCCTCAGCCATCTGACAAAGTTTGTTGACTTGAGATCCATCAAGAATGGCATCCGTGAAATCTGCCCCAGCAATCTGTACGTTCTCAAACTTGGAACGCAGAAAAATCACGTCAGTTAACACCGCATCCCGCAAATCTACCGTCTTAAACGTCACCTGATCGAGCATTGAATTGCTTAAATCCGCTCCTCGGAAACTCACATCCGTCATCCAAGAAACACTAAACGTCGTTCCCCGTAAATCGGCATCAGTGAAGTCTACCGATCGCAAGGTACAGCCAGCAAATTCGGCTTTAGCCAGCGTTTGTCCCGAGAAATCCTCATTCACCAATGTGGACTCACTATAGGAAAGTTCCGGTTGATAGAGAACCGCTTGGGCGAGGGATTGGCCAAACCAGAGACTAATCGATAGGAGTAGGGCTAAACCCGTATGTGCGATCGCCATCAACATAGCAACACGGAGATCTGAGGACATTCTTTACTTTACACCTAAGCTCGCCCCCAGCAACAGTAACCCCTGACTATCCCTAGGGCAAGCCGTCTGGCCGCATCTGCCCCAGATTATCGATACAATAGAAAAAGTATTCCTGACCGCTATAGAGAACGTTAAAAGCAAATGCCACAATTTATCGTCACCTGGCTAATGACGGCACTGGCCCTAGTCGTCACAGCTTATATCGTCCCCGGAATTACCCTAACCGGCTTTAACGCCGCCCTGATTGCAGCCATCATCCTCGGCTTAGTCAACGCGGTGGTACGTCCCCTGTTAATTCTACTGACTCTGCCCATTACCATTGTCACCCTAGGACTCTTCCTACTGGTCATTAACGCCCTGAGTATTCAACTGGTTGCCGCTTTAACCAGTGGCTTTACAGTCGATGGGCTGTTTTGGGCCATCATTGGTTCGCTGGTTCTCTCCTTTGTCTCTAGCATCTTGGATAGTTTAATTGGAAAGAACCCCGATCCAACCTAAGTATCTTGTCCCATGCCTGATTTGTCCCTTGAGGCCCTTGACAAACAACTGATTCACCTGCTGAGTCAGCGGATTGAAATTTTATCTGAGCGATCGCCGTCTTCCTCAGTATCCTCTACAACCGTAGACACCACCGTAGACACGGAACTCCAGAATTCTGGGGTTCCGCCTTTTGTCTGGAATAGCCTTGTTACCAGTTGTACGGCGGCCCTAGCGACTCGTCCCCTACGCCACCCCGATGAGCCAAAACGACGAATTACCCTAATTGGGGGACGGGGGATGATGGCTCAGTTTTTCCGCCAGCGGTTCCTAGCGGCGGGCCATGAGGTGCGTCTGCTGGGGCGACAGGATTGGCCTCAGGCCCCGGAGTTACTTCAAGATATTGACTTAGCCCTCGTCTGTGTCCCCATTGACCGAACTTTAGAGATTATTCGTCAAACGGCGGGCTATCTGTCTCCCAAGGCGACGTTAGCTGATATTACCAGCATCAAAAGTCCGATGCTAGAGACCATGTTGACGGCTCATTCTGGCCCAGTGGTGGGGTTACATCCCATGTTTGGCCCTGGGGTGGAGTCGTTTTTGTCTCAGAAAGTGGTGATTTGCCCGGGCCGCGATCGCCCCGCTTGGCAATGGCTAGTTGAGTTGATGGCCCGAGATGGCGGCGACTTGGTGGAATCCCCCCCCGATGAACATGACCAGATGATGGTGACAGTGCAGGCGATTCGTCACTTCGCCACCTTTGGACTGGGGGTGTTTCTGGCCCAAGATGGCATTGAAGTGGGCCGCAGTTTGGAGTTGTCGAGTCCTATTTATCGGCTGGGAATTGATATGGTGAGTCGTCTGTTTGGTCAGGATGCCGAACTGTACGCCGATATTATGCTGGCAAATGCGGAGCGTCGTGAGGCGATCGCCCGTTTAGCCCAAACCTTCCAAGCGTTGGCGAAACAGGTTCAAGCCAAAGACCGTCAGGGGCTGATTGATGCCATGAACGCGGCTAGTGAGACCTTTGGCAGTGAAACCGAACGAGCCGTCCGGGAGAGCGATCGCCTCATCGAAGCCATGAGTCTCCTTCTGGCCGCCGATCGCGTGGCCGACTCCGCCAGCCGCGACTCGGCCAGCCATGACTCAGCGACGCTCCCCAGTCAGCCCCCGGACATGAAATGATGAAACACGTACCTTGAGTGTTTCTGTCAACCTGGCAACAATTTTATGGACATGACTTGGCAAACTGCAAAAACTTATGAGGATATTCTCTACCACAAACAGGATGGGATTGCCAAAATCACCATCAACCGTCCCCACAAACGCAACGCCTTTCGCCCCCAAACTGTTGTTGAACTCTATGACGCTTTCGCCGATGCTCGGGAAGATACCCGTATTGGCGTTGTGCTACTGACGGGGGCTGGCCCCCATAGCGATGGCAAATACGCCTTCTGTTCCGGAGGCGATCAGAGTGTGCGAGGGAAAGCCGGTTATCTCGATGATGCGGGGGTTCCTCGTCTCAATGTTTTGGATTTACAGCGGCTGATTCGCTCAATGCCCAAAGTTGTGATTGCGTTGGTGGCCGGCTATGCGATCGGCGGCGGTCATGTTCTTCATGTTGTGTGTGATCTCACTATTGCCGCTGATAACGCCATTTTTGGACAAACGGGTCCCAAAGTCGGCAGTTTCGATGGTGGCTTTGGGGCCAGCTATCTGTCTCGTAGCGTCGGCCAGAAAAAAGCCCGAGAAATCTGGTTCCTTTGTCGTCAGTATGATGCTCAACAGGCTCTTGAGATGGGATTAGTCAATACCGTTGTCCCTGTTGAAGAGTTAGAGGCTGAAGGCGTTCGTTGGGCTGAGGAAATTCTGCAAAAAAGCCCTATTGCGATCCGCTGTCTCAAAGCCGCGTTTAACGCCGATTGTGACGGACAGGCCGGCCTACAAGAACTCGCCGGCAATGCGACGCTCTTGTATTACATGACTGAAGAAGGAGTTGAGGGAAAACAGGCCTTTTTGGAAAAACGCCCTCCTGATTTTCGTCAGTATCCTTGGTTACCTTAATTGAGGATTAATCGTTGAACCGTTCACTAAGGTTCTTGTCGTCTATGGTTCTTGAGTTGACGGCAACCCCCGAGCCTGCCCCACCTTCCCCCTTAGGTGGGGATTTTTCTCTAACGCTGTCAACTTTATTAAACAGGATTAGAAGCCTTTAAACAAAGCTCAGCCCCTTAGACAGAAACGGGTTGAGCTTCGACGGAAATGGGTTTTTTAGGTAACGTCTGAGCTGGGACAGACTCGCGGCTATCGAGAGAAATGAGTTTTTCTAAATGCTCCCAAGACGGGGCAAAGGGTGGGAAGGCTAAGGAGCAAGATTTCCAGCTTCCGCAAACCGGAGCGCCGAGTTGTTGGCATTGACCACCCCGACGACCTTCGGGCGTATAGTATCGGCAAGAGCGGCAGGTTGAAACAGAACAAGTATTGATATTCATGGAACTGATTTAAAGGGAACGTTTTTATTTATCTTCTTCAATTTTACAATCGTTCTCTTTTTTAGATCCCAAAGAAAATATAAAAGTTAGTCTTAAGTCGCTTTTATGTGAACTAATGATAAACTTTGTAAAGATAAGTGAAGTGCGGTTTGTAGTAATCGCTACTGTTCTTATACCCACCTTGAACTCAATAGGGATCGATTGCAAGGGAGTTGTTAAAAGAGCAAAAAACTAGGTTAATTTTCCCTCAGTGTCAGGATGAGATACAGCACAAACCGCACAAACTGACCAACGCTCTAGTTCACCGATGGGGGTAGGACAATGACAAACGGGACATGGAGGTAACTGCTGAGCACGAACGGCCAATTTTTGTAATAACGCGTCCAAGGCTCGTTGTGGGCTGGGGGGAGGTGAAATAGAATTGCTGCTTTTGGGGGAGGAGAGAAACTCCTCGGCGAGTCCCCAATAACTGGGATGTTGCGATCGCTCGTATTCGGGATTGGGTTCAGGAGGTTCGATATCTCGATGCCAAAGTCCCGGAGATAAACGAATGTCTTGTAGTGGTTCGTCTAGGTGAAGATTTAACTGGGTTAACCAGCCTCGCCGAGCAAAGGTCAATTGTTGCGCCCAAACGGCATTGGCTGTCGCGACCTGTAAAATGCCATGAGATAGCCGAACGGGACGACTAAAGCCGGCAATTTTCTCCCCGACAACCTGGGGCCAGATCGCAATCATGCGATCAAGTGGCTCTTGTTTGGGATCAATCAGTTGATTGGATAGGCTGTGTAAAATCTGATCTAAGGATTGAAAACTCATCGTAGCGGTTCCCAGGTGCGGTTCTCAGGTAATGAACAGGTCATGTTGGATCATTAACTTTTGATAATGGCTGATCCCGATTTGAGGAAGGCTGGAGACATTTCAAAAAGGACATTAAAAAAGCAAAACCGTTTATAAGGAATGGATGACAGTGTTTTGGGTGTCTATTTTGATATGGCGAATGAGTTGGGGATGGGTTGGCGATCGCTAAAATCGTTCTGGTTAGGGTTAACTGTCGTCAATCGTAATGGGAGCGGTAGAGGCGATGATGTGATCGTGATCCCGATGATGGGTGAGCGGCGTGCTAGGACGGATCAACTCCTCTTATTTATGAGAATGCTCTACCTTTGTGAAGGTTCTGTGAAATTGAGGTAAAAGTTTTCTAAACGGGGATCAGGGGATTCCACGCCAGTTCAACCGAGCTGAGGCCGTTCCCCCCATTCCCTGTCAAGTCAGGTTAATCTTGTAACAGCCCCAACCGGGTTTCCATCTTGTGAACTGGCAACTTGAGTCACGTGTCTTTGAGCAAATCTTCCCCCAGACCAACGAACTCTCTTCTTCATCCCTCGTTACAAGTCGCGTTGGCGAGTTTGGATGTCCCCCTTGATGCTGAACTCGAACGATATCGACAGCATCGTAAACGGATGAGTCCCCCACCGCCACCTTCTTCGTCGCAGCCGGTGATTATCGAGGGACAACTTGAGTCTCGGGCGGCCGACTCCTCTGAGCGATCGCCTTGGGACGTGACATCGGAAGTCGCCTCGGGGTCAGGGGTGCAGACTGGTTCTGCTGTGGCTCAATCTTCGGCTCACTCCTCCCAGGGGGCCGAAATGTCTGAGGTAGCGTCCGATGGGGTCATGGATGATGAGGCGGTTCTGGACTCGACTACCGCGCCGAGAACCTATCTCGAATCGGCGGAGCGGCTTCGTCAGGGAAGTGAAGGGGAAAGGGATTCACAGGTCACCTCCGATGAAGATCCCTCTGTTGTCTCCCAGAGTGGTCTTTCGACCACTTCAAGCCCAGAGGGTGAAGGAACCCAGCGCAAGTTTACCGCTCTAGGAGTGGGGTCGGTGTTGCTGTTTTTAGCAGCCACGGCCACCCTGGGATATGTTTTAGTCAATCCTGAGAGTTTAGGACAGTTGGGGTTAGAACGATTTTTTGGTGGTGGGACGGCCTCAGAGTCTGGAGACACAGAGACTCGCCCCGAGTCGGACTCTGAGTCTGCGTCTCGGGGAACGGGTTTACCGACGTCACCAGATTTAGCCGCTGAGGAGTTTATCCAACTCGATCTCAGTACTCTGAGTAGCTTAGATCCTGAGACGCGATCGCCCCTGGTGACGCCTCCGCCCACGCCTCAAGACAGCCCACAACCGTCGCCCGAAACAGCGGCGACTCCCCCAACTCCCGCTGAGGGGACTGAACCGGCGGAAAATAGCCTTGATAACATTTCAGCCTTGCTCACTCCCGAATCAACGGGAGCGGCTCAGTCGGAGGAAACTTCCGAAACGTCCGACTCAGGGAACCAGGAAGCAGAGGAGACGAACGCAGAGCCGGCCACCCCGAACGAGGCTTCAGGTCCGCCGCCAAGGATTGATCGCGATCGCAACTATGGGGGGTTTATCTTCGTAGTGGTGGACTATAACGATCAGGTCTCGAGGTTGGAGCAAGTACGAGAGGTGGTTCCTGATGCTTATTTACGGGAGTTTCCTGAGGGGGTGAAGGTTCAAGTGGGAGCATTTGATGAGACTGGGGCGGCTCAAAGCCTGGTGGACCGCCTCGGGGAGGATGGGATATCAGCCCAAGTGTATCAACCTCGCTAGGGGTGGATTCGGGTTAGGATGGGGAGGTGGACCGATCAGTGGTCGTCGCGTCCCTAACTCCCCAATCTGAGCCGCCGCTGGCTACACTGAAAGTAGACGCCCGTTTTTCGATTTGTTAACCAATTGTCAGAAGGAATAAAGACGTTATGGGATTATTTGATCGCATCAGCCGCGTCGTTCGCGCCAATGTTAATGACATGGTGAGCAAGGCTGAAGATCCAGAGAAGATTTTAGAACAGGCGATTATTGATATGCAGGAGGACTTGGTGCAGTTGCGCCAGGCTGTTGCGAAGGCGATCGCCCAACAAAAACGAACCCAACAACAGTACAACCAAGCCCAGACCAATGCCAATCAATGGCAGAGTCGCGCTCAGTTGGCTCTGCAGAAGGGTGATGAGAATCTGGCTCGGGAGGCCCTGCAACGGAAAAAATCTCATGCGGAAACGGCGGCCACGCTTAAGGCTCAATATGATGGTCAGTCGGGCCAGGTTGATACCCTCAAACGCAGTTTGATGCAGCTAGAGAGCAAGATTTCTGAGGCGAAAACCAAGAAAAATATGCTCAAGGCCCGGATGCAGTCGGCGAAGGCTCAAGAGCAGTTGCAAAATAGCCTCGGCTCCCTCAATAGCAGTGGCGCGATGGGGGCGTTTGAGCGGATGGAAGAGAAAGTCCTCGAAGCTGAAGCGACGTCTCAAGCCTCGGAAGAGTTACTCGGGGCGGATTTGGAAAGCCAGTTTGCTCAGTTAGAATCCGGTAGTGATGTCGATGATGAGTTGGCGGCGATGAAGGCTCAGCTTTCAGGAGGCTCGAAACCCGCTGGTGCGCTTCCGGAAGGCCAAACTCCGGCGGCTGATGCGGAAGTTGATGACGAACTCGAAAAACTCCGGGCTGAACTGGATAATCTCTAGGGTTGAGGTTTGGGGTTTGACGATCGCCCAATCTTAGATCACGAATCTAAGATTGGGCGATCGCTTGTTTGTTTCGGGCTCATCTCGTTTTAAACTGGATGACGGGGATTTTGTTCTGTCCTGTTTCCCCTCAGGGATATTAACGACAAAACCATGAGTCAACCGGTTACGATTAATGATTCTCAGTTCCAGGCTGAGGTGTTGGAAGCTAGCCAACCTGTTTTGGCCTATTTTTGGGCGTCTTGGTGTGGTCCCTGTCGCTTGGTGTCTCCTTCGATTGATTGGGCCGCGCAGAACTACTGCGATCGCCTTAAGATTGTCAAGTTAGAGGTGGATGCTAATCCTGAGTCGGTGAAACGTTGCAAGGTTGAAGGGGTTCCCGCGTTACGCTTCTATCGCCAGGGTGAGATGCTTGAGGCGAAGGAAGGGGCGATTACGCGATCGCAACTTCAGCAGCTCTTAGACTCGCTTTTAAGGGCTTAATGGGTTGCTCGGTGTCTCGTTCACGCTTTGGTTATGCTTCATTTTGCTCAACGCCTAGACTCGCTCCGTGCTAATGTTTTTGCCGATATGGATCGGGCGAAGGCAGCAGCCCGCCAGGCTGGACGAGATATTATTGATTTATCGCTCGGTTCGTCGGATTTAGCAACGGCCGATTTTATTTTGCACGAGATTGAGCGATCGCTCTGGGATAGCCAAACCCATCAATATCTCCTCTTCCATGGAACAAAGGCGTTTCGTGAGGCGGCGGCCCATTGGTATCAGCGACGCTATCAGATTGAGGTTGATCCAGAAACAGAGGTGTTACCGCTGGTGGGATCTCAGGAGGGAACGGCTCATTTACCTCTGGCCCTGTTGAATCCTGGGGATTATGCTCTGCTTCTCGATCCGGGCTATCCTTCTCATTATGGTGGGGTAGCGTTGGCGGGAGGGCGGATTCATCGGTTACCCTTGCGGGCGGAACGGGAGTTTTTGCCGGATTTTAGTGAGATTCCCCCCCAGGTGTGCGATCGCGCCCGCATGATGGTGCTGAGTTATCCCCACAATCCTACGACGGCGACGGCTTCTATTACGTTTTTTAAAGAAGCATTGACATTTTGCGACAAGTACAATACAACCTTGGTTCATGATTTCCCCTATGGGGATTTAGTGTTTGAGGGCGATCGTCCTCCCTCGATTCTGCAAGCGGATGTTGAGAAACGTCGTAGTATTGAGTTTTTTACGCTGTCTAAGTCGTACAATATGGGCGGGTTCCGGGTGGGGTATGCCATTGGTAACCCGGAGTTGATTTTGGCGTTGCGCCAGGTGAAGGCGGCGGTCGATTTTAATCAGTATCAGGGGATTTTCAATGGGGCGATCGCGGCCCTAAATAGTGATATCAGTCATGATGGCACTCATGATGACACTCATCATGGCAAGAGTCCCGTACCGTCGACCGTTGACTGCTTTCGTCAACGTCGAGATGTGTTTATCGAGGCCATGCAGGAGATTGGCTGGGCGGTTCCTCGCCCCAAGGCGACGATGTATGTCTGGGCAAAACTGCCTCAACCTTGGTCTGAGGACTCGATCGGCTTTTGTGAGGCTTTGGTTCAGCAAACTGGGGTGGCAGCTTCTCCAGGAGTGGGGTTTGGCGAGAGTGGTGAGGGCTATGTGCGCTTTGCGTTGGTGCGATCGCCCCAAGTCTTAGCCGAAGCTGTGCAGCGAATCTCTGTGTTTCTACGGGGATAAGTTGATTGGTCTTGACAGTTCGTAAAACTTTGCCTGATTTATCCGTGTTAACTCGTACAAAATAAGCCTAGACTTAAAATCACAGCTCAAACATCTGTAATTCTATGGAAAAGACCTCAATCCTGCTCCTGATGGGAGTTGAACCCTGTCTTTCAACTTAGCAAAAACTTTATAAAACTCAGGGAAAACTCAACACTAACTTTACCTACGACCGCTATTCATTGCCTAAAATAAGAGTAGGTTGAAATTGAGCAGGTCGGCGATCGTACTCATCCATGACTTAACCCCTTCCGGGGACTCTGTCATTATTAACGTGAAAGCTACGACTCGCCAACATCTACCCGGTATACGAATTAGCTAAAACTGACCTAAGGATTTACCCATCATGTCTGGATTACTTCACAAAACTCTACTCAGCACCTCGGCGGTGGGCATTAGCCTCCTCGCCACAGCCCCAGCCTTTGGCGCAGGTTTAACTGGTGCGACTCTCAATGGTGGTAGTTACCTCTTATACGAACAGCAAGGGACTTCCACGGTTCTCAACAACAACGCTGACTTGGCGACGCTCCTGCAAGGCGATATCAATGCCCCTGGCGGTAATATTGAACTCTCGGGTATGTTGGGCAATGCCAACGCAGCTAGTACGAGTCAGGCCACGACCCTGTCAGGATTTCTCAATGGTCAGGCGATTAGCGTTAGCAGTCTTACGATGACTGATTGGCTGTACACCCCCTATCAGGGCTACAACAGCTTTGCTCAAAAATGGTTCTCTGAAGCTTGGAACCATTCTGATACAGGTTTGCAAAGCTGGTTTGCAACCAAAGGTGCAACCAACTACAATTCGGCATTTTCTGCTTTCCTCTTTGGTGGAGGCTATGCCCGGTTTAGTGACCCGAACGTCAACTACATCAACCAAAATAGCAATGGTGATGTCTCCATTGGCTTAGCCGGTCACCTCAACCATAATAGTGGACTCAAATTAAGTGAAGTTGTCAAGGTTGACTACGCGGGGGAAACTCACTTCCTCTACGAGTTTGGAGATGCGTTGGCATCGGGTTTAGCTAACGACCAAGGTGACGGCGCTGATGGCGTGTCTCACACCGGTTTGTATAACTTTACGATTCCGGGTGAGCCGGCAACTGAGATTCCCGAACCCTCCACGATGATGGGCTTGCTGGCGATTGGTGGCCTGTTCGGACTCACGAAACGCAACAACTCGAACGCCTAGTGTGGAGTCGGTCGAGGTGACGCTCAACCCTCAACCCAATCCCTAAACTCCAGACATTGGGGAGCCTCACGGCTCCCCTTTTTTTTGTAGGAGTTGCGGCTTAGGAGACGCTGCTGAGAATGTCTTTGGCGTGGTTAGCGGTGTCGACTTTATCAAAGACTTGGATGATTTTACCCTCACCATCAATGATGTAGGTGACGCGCTTGGAATAGCCACCGCCTTCAACGTCATAGGCGCGAGTCACGGTTCCATCAGCATCAGCCACCAGTTGGAAGGGAAGACCATATTTCTCAGTGAACTGTTTGTGAGAGGCTTCGTCATCCATACTCACCCCTAACACCACCATATCCTTACCTTGGAGTTCAGCATAAGCATCGCGGAACCCTTGGGCTTCTTTGGTGCAACCGGGGGTGTCATCTTTGGGGTAGAAGTACAGCACTACGGTTTTACCTTTGAACTGAGACAGGGTAATGGTGTCTCCGTTGGTGTCTTTGGCGGTGAAATCGGGGGCAGTGGAGCCAACAGCGAGAGTCATATCGAGATCTCCTTACATTTCTTCATATATCTGTTGGTATCCTAACATTGTTGACCGGTTGGGGAACAAGGGGGGAAAACCCGATCAGGGGTCAAGCCGCCTCAGTTTCCGGAAATCGCCCTCTTGGGACTGGGGGTTACAGTGATGCGACCCGAGAGAACACGATGCTTCATCGCCGAACTTCCCAACTTCTGCTTAGCCTCGGTCTGGCCGTTGCTTTAGGGGGAATCGTCGGCTGTGCGGCAGACCCGCCGACGGACGACTCAGACTCCACAACAGACACGAGTCCAGTCCCAGAGCCCGATTCAGACGTGGCCCGAGACCCCGATGACTCTCCGCAGGGGACCCCGGCTGACTGGACGATGGCTGATATTACCCAGGTCTTGGAGGGTCATGAGGAAGCCCCCAATCTGTTGCAGTTTGGTCCTGATGGGCAAATGCTGGTCAGCGCCAGTGAGGATGCTCTCAAGGTTTGGGATGTGGGGTCTGGTGCGTTGTTACATGATTTGCCGGGACATCAACCGATCGCAGACTCCCCCCTAGAGACAATTCCAGCGACGGCGATCGCCTTCAGTCCCGATGGTCAAACCCTGGCCACGACCACTCGCAGTCCTGGGGGAGTCACGGCGCAACATTCCCTGATTCTCTGGAATCTCGATAGGGGTGAACCTCAACATCAGTTAGCGGGCCAGGATGGCTGTCAGGATGTGGCGTTTAGTCCTGAGGGAGACCAGCTTTGGGCGGCCTGTGGGTCTCAGTTGCAACGGTGGTCTGTGGATACGGGGACGTTGGATTGGTCTGTGGAGGCGGGTCTGCTGGAGGCGATCGCCCTCAGTCCCGATGGACAAACTCTGGCCACGGTGGAGATGAATCTACCCGATGGCCGGCAAGATAGTACCCAAGTCCAACTGTGGACGGTCCAGAGGGAAGGTCTTGACCCCCTAAGCACCCTGGACGGGTCGATTGATAGTATCGAGGTTGAGTTTAGCGCTGATGGTTACTACCTAGTGACTCAAACGCCGGCCACTTGGCGAGGGGATGGCTCAGGATCTCGGGGCCAGGTGGTGATTTGGGATTGGCGGCAACAAACCCCCCGCTATCAGCATGAGCATTCGGGAGAATCGGCGGTGAATTTGAGTGCTGACGGCCGGCTTGCGGGTCAGTTTTCTGAGAGTATTTTGATCGATCTCGCGGGTAATCCGGTGGATAATTCCATTATCATCCGTCAGCAGGGTGGGGCCTCGGCGATCGCCTTGAGTCCCGATGGTCAAACCCTGGCCTGGGCCGGACAACCCCCCACGTTTCCGGCGCCCATTGTGCGTCTGTGGCAGGCTGGGGCCGCGACGGAACCGACTCATGAAAGTGCTGATGGCGATCGCGACCAGTATACCTCTGTGGACTTACCGCGCGATCGCACCACCCGAGACATCGAAGCCTTCACCCGAGAGAATTTTGGACTCAGGGAACGGGTCGAAATGGAAGAAGAAACCCTCACCCTAACTATGCCGGACACCAACCGCGCCGAAGCCATCCTCACTCTGACATCTCTCGCCGATGATTCGGTCTTTGCCCAACGGTATCGATTAGAGTTTGACCTGCAAGAGGACGGCGTCACCTGGGAACTGGTCTGGGTGGGCCGTCAGCAACAATGTCGCCGAGGACCCACCCCCCAGGATGAATGGACAACCCAGTTGTGCAACTAGCCCCGAGTCAGGAAAGTCCTGGCCAGGCTGTCAAGGATGAAACCGCCCAGAATGCGACGGTAAAATCCTTGACATATTACGTTAGATATGCTAAGAGATTGCTATTAAATTAGACCCACTCGGCGGTCTATCTCCTCAGCTACATTGGTTGACACTCCCCAGCTATCACGGCGTGGGGATTCTTCCTTCAACGATCCGACTTGCCCTGACCGGTTTACACCAGCCAAAGTAGCGGTCAAATCTCCAGAAGCGTGTGGGTCATCGACCCAAGTTCCGGTATGCCCTACCGTACTTAAGGCAGCATTCAGAATGTTGATGGCTGCGTTGTGGTCTCTATCCAACTCGCACCCACACTGACAAACGTGAGTTGGAGGCGAGAGACTTTTCTTGACCACCGTGCCGCAACTCGAGCATTTTTGAGAGGTATAGGCAGGATTCACCGCTACAGTGATCCTGCCGAATTTCACTCCAAAACGCTCCAAGCATTTTCTGAACTGATACCAACCTGCATCATGAATCGACTTGGCGAGACAGTGGTTTCTCACCAGATTCTTAATCCTCAAATCTATGCACTTCGTGCAGGCTTCGCCAACATAGGCGACCAGATCGTTAGATCGGATTACGCAACGCGCCAGTTTCTTGGCGTGTTCCATGCGCTTAGGCGCAGGCTTCGCCAGCACGTTGCCGACTTATTTTGAGGTGTACTCGTCCGAGTCGATTAACGGCTTTTTTCCGGTTGGCAGAGCCTTTCTGTTTTTTACTCACCCTTCGGTGAGCGCGTTTGAGCTTTTTCTCGGCGTTTCGGTCAAACCTCGGGTTCGGTTCAGTCTGTCCGTTTGAGTCGGTGTAGAACTCGAGGAGTCCGACATCCAACCCCACGGTATTTCCTGACGGTTCGAGTGTTTCTCGAACCTCTACTTTGACGCAGAACTGAGCGTAATAGCCATCGGCTCTGCGAACCAGTCGAACCCGTTTGATTTGTTCGATACCGTAAAATGCCAAATCCCAACTTCCAATTAACTTGAGTCTCCCAATCTCTTTCTTGTCGGTAAAGACAATATGCTTGGGGTCGAGTAACTTCCAACCGGAAGTTTTGTACTCGACCGAACGACTGTTCTTTTTGAACCTGGGATATCCTTCTCTTGGTGTGCGTTCCCTGGCGCCGTGCGACGGCGCGGGGTCGCACCGTTTCTTGCCGGGAATAGACTGGCGACAGTTCTCGAAAAATCGAGCCATTGCCGACCAAGCGCGTTCGGCTGAGGCTTGACGAGCCGTGCTGTTGAGTTCCCAAGCAAAGTCATACTCTTGAGCGAGTACCCGACAGTACTTGTTAAGGTCATATTTGTTGACCCCAGGAGTATCCATCCAATCGCGCAGTGCCTTGTTGCGAACGAACTGTGCGGTTTGGATTGCTTCGTCAGTCGCCGCGTCTTGGTGGGGCTTCCCTTTGATTTTGAACTCAAGAACAAGCATCGCACCGTTGGCATTAGTTGTGCGGGCAATCGTGGCACAAAAAAGCAGAATTGTCAAAAGCCGTCCTTCTAGGACGGGGTTTTAGACCCAAAATTTTCGATAAGCCTTCTTCATTGCCCTGAATCGCATACATCGGACTCGTGAGCGGATTTTGGATGTGAATATCCTCCAACGAGACATCACCCAAGACGAAAATTTTATCCCCACCCACCAGATCGATCACATCCGTCAGAGGCGAACTTTGGAGGCGATCGAGTTGCTCCGATGGCAAATCCGCCATAATAATCACATCATCCCCAGACGTAGCAAAAGCGAAATCGAAACCATCCCAAGTCACAATATCCAGAACCATCACTGATACTCCCTACGAGTTTCTACTGATTAGATGTATTTCTGGGGTCTCAGAGCTTATTCACTTTTCCGTAAAATCATTCAGAAGACTCCACTGCACCGAAAACAGGAACGATGGCCGGTCATAGGGATGTCGTCGTTCCCCTCGAGTGTGCAAAAAGGGGCAAGATGAAGAGGTCAATCATCTCCAGTTGACAGATACACAAAATTAGTTAAATGTCAAGTCAAGGATCGATCGCAGCCATGATTCAACATCTCACCATTACCGTTCTCGTAGAGAATACAGCTCGGGGACGGGGACTATTGGGAGAACACGGCCTCTCCTGGTGGATTGAAGCCGATGGACAGCGAATTTTGTTTGATACCGGACAAGGAGCCGTCCTGACACACAACGCCGAACGGTTGAACTTGCCCTTAGCGTCTCTCGATGCGATCGCCCTGAGTCACGGTCACGACGACCATGCGGGGGGACTCTCGCAAGTTCTCTCCATTGGCGGCGATCGCGTCGACCTCTATCTCCATCCAGAGAGCTTCAAGCCCAAATATAGCCCCAGAGGCGACATTAGCGCTCCCTTACGGAACCTCGAAGCCTTAAAACGTCGCGTCAAACGGTTAGTCGTCACCGCCGAACCAACCGAGATTCAGCCTGGGTTATGGTTAACCGGAACCATTCCCCGTCGCCATCCCTTAGAAGATACCGGGGGACAATTTTGGCACGATGCCGAACACCAGCAGGTTGACGAACTTCTCGACGATCGCAGCTTATTCATTGAAACCCCAAAAGGGATCGTCGTCGTTCTCGGATGCGCTCACGCCGGAATTATCAACATTCTCGCATCAATCCGCGACGTCACCGACTCGCCAATTTACGCCGTGATGGGAGGGATGCACCTGTTGCACGCCGCTGAAGAGCGATTAGCCGCGACAATGGAAACCCTTTCCCAGTATGATATCCAGCATATTGGAGCCAACCACTGCACCGGAACCCAGGCGATCGCCCGGTTGTGGCAAGAGTTCGGCGATCGATGTTTCGAGGCTCACGTGGGAACGCGATTTGAAGTCACCCGATAGGAGAGATGCGCACCCCGACTAGAACCAGTCCAACGGCACCTCCCGCAACGTTTCACGGCGTCCCTCCCCCACCAACAACCGTTAATAATAACCTCCTATTGTCTGTCCCGTATTTGTATCGGTAATGGGTTATGAATCTGCTTCAGCGCAAAACCACGATCGCCGCTATCATTCTCGCAACAGGATTGATACTCCTGGCGGCTCAACTGATCCAAATCGGGGCCTTACCTCTGACAACCACCTTAAACTACAGTAGCCAGGACAGATCCCTGATTCGCATCTGGCTACAGTTGGCTGGACTGATGGGAGTCCTACTCCCCCTGTTGGGACTGATTGGGGGTTGGCGCGATCGCCAACTCCGAGCCATCCTCGCCTATTACTTTCTAGTTATCCTAGCCCAACTCGTCACCGAACAAGTCGTCACAAACCTCTACTTTCCTAGCCTAGTCGTCCTCATTGGCATACTCTATACCTTGTGGCGCACCGGACAACTCTGGCAGGCTTATCAACAGCTACAACGACGACAGCATCTGCCTCATCGCCGTCTCATCTTAACCTTAACCTGGATTCTATTGGCGTTTTGGTCTGCCAATCTCTTGCTACTATTCGGAATTAGCCTTCCCGCCATCATGGGGTAGTTCGGGGTAGGAGCAACCCATACATTACCCCTACCCCCTGTTTATCGCTCTAGTACACCTCACCCCGTAAGGCTTCGGCATCAATGGGACGCATGAAATACAAGCGGGTTAAATCCACCATCGTCCCCAACAGCAGCGGCGCTTTTTTCAGGAATTTCGCCAACTTAGAATCATTACTGGCCGAAATCGCCGCCAACTGTTCGTTGCGTTCAGCACAACGATACATCCGCTCGAAAAACTCCGGACGCTCCACATCCAACACCTCAGGGAAGGCCCGCGCTGCACTGGCGTTGGTGTTGCGGACAACGGTTTTGTCGAACTCATAGGGATCTAAACCCAGGGAACGGTAAAAATCAGCCCGCTCTAATACTGTCAGAGAGTGAGTTGCAAACACCGTCAACAGGAAGAAGCGAGACCAGAGCCGACCTTGCCAAGATTTCCACATTTTTGGCTGCGATCGCAACAGAGCCTTAAAGATATCTCCGTGGCGATTTTCATCCTGACACCAGCTCTCAAAGCGTTTGAAGAGGGGATAGAACTGGCGATCGGGATTTTTCTCCAGATGGCGGAAAATCGTAATATAGCGCCAGTAGCCGATTTTCTCCGAGAGATAGACCGCGTAGATAATCCACTCGGGCTTAAAGAAGGTATAACTGCGATTCCGGGTCAAATAGCCCAAATCGAGGCGAATGTTGAAGTCACTCATCGCCTTGTTCAAAAATCCGGCGTGACGCGCTTCATCTCGGGCCATCAAGGCGAAAATCTCCGCTAGGCGAGGATTGCGACCCTTGAGTTTGCGCGAGAGTTCCTTAAACAGCAGAAATCCTGAAAATTCAGAGGTACAAGACCGTTCCAAGAAGTCCACAAACGCAGCACGAGTCTGTTCGTCGATATGCTCCCAGGATTGCTCAAACTCTTCATCGCGTACGAAGTGATAGCGATTGTAGTCCGCTTGCATCTCCCCAATCATGGCGTCGATTTCTTCCTCTTGCAGAGACAAATCCATCGCCGCGACCTTATCAAAGTCCGTCACGTAGAAGCGAGGGGTGAGGATGGTTTCCTTGGCGGGAACCTTCACGCCGGGTTTGAGTTCGTCAAGTTGAGGCTGGGGAACAGTCGTTGTCATAGGTCTTTCCAGATAATCGCCAGATAGCTATATTAAGTTATACCGGGTTTTGGGATTTTGCCTAGAGGGGGGCGGCAAAATCGTTACATGGTGTTACACAAAGTCGCTCCTAAGCCTTCCCCTGGCAACGTTAAACTGAGGGTGGGGTCGTGCAAGCGAGATTTTCCCCAGATACAGCACATCAAGGAGCAGCTATGGCGTATCAATGCGACCTGGGCCACAACCAAACCGTCTATTTAGACAATTGCGGTAGCCAAACCATTGTCACCACCGCCAGCGGGAGTGCTGGACAACAGCAACAGTCAAGTAATAGCTTTGAAACGGGAGTTTGGACCGCTCCCCCCGAGATGTATCGGACTCCTGGCGGTATCGCCCTGAAAATTCAGGCCCAAGGCGGCGATCGCTGGATTCAGATTCAAGGACAAAGTTCTAACCTCTCTGAGGCTAGCACCATCCCCCTACAAGAAGTTTCCGAGGTTCCCGGTTCCTCACAAGAGACGATGAAACCAATGGAACCCATGCAGCCAATGCAGCCAATGCAACCAATGCAACCGATGCAACCGATGCAACCCATGAAAATGGGCAATATGGAGATGAACAACAATCCCATGGAAATGCGAATGGGAAATATGGAGATGAAAATGGGGTCATCGCCGCAAAATACCGGTTCCCAGCGGCGGTTTTGTAGTCAATGTGGCTCTCCGGTTCAGCCGAGCGATCGCTTCTGCGGGAATTGCGGCCATAAACTGAGTTAGTTGGGGGGTCTGAGTCTTCGAGTTGTCGGGGCGAGGATTTCCATCAAGATTGTTTCATCTGCTAACGGGAACCCCCCTAAATTACCCCCTAAATTACAGTGAGGTTTGGGTATCTTGCCGTCGTATTAACAAGGTGTTATAACCAAACAAAACCATCTACATCACAGTTGAGGTAAACTCTTGACGTCCAAGCGGCAAATCGGCAAACTTATCAAATGGAACGATGAGAGAGGCTTTGGCTTCATCGAAGTCGACCCCAATCAGCCCCAAATCTTCATTCATATTTCTGCCTTAAAAGACTCGAAACGCCGCCCAGAAATTGGGGATAGAATCCAGTATTTTATCACTCATAAAAACGGAAAAATTCGAGCCTGTCGCGCCTCAATTGTAGGAGTGAACGTCACCAAAAAAATACCGACATCTCCCTCAAAATTAAACTCACCATTAAAGCGATCGCAAACCAAGCATCGTCCCATTCCTTGGAGCGGCATTTTACTCCTCTCAATCATCCCTCTCCTCGGTAGCATCGTACTTCTCAACAACCGAGGAATTTTTGCCCCACTCTTGGTCTATCCTCTGATGAGTTTAGTCACCTTTAAACTCTATGCTGAGGATAAAGCTCGGGCGCAACAAAAGCGCTGGAGAATTCCTGAAAACACCCTCCATCTGAGTGAGTTAGTTGGGGGTTGGTTGGGGGGATTTATGGCTCAGCGACGACTGCGCCATAAGTGCGCTAAACGTTCCTATCAAATCACCTTTTGGGGGATTGTGATGATTCATCAAGGGACTTGGCTTAGTTGGATGTTTTTGTATTTCGCGTCTCCTTAAGCCTAGGATGGTTCCAACGCTTGCCGCAGATGTCCCCCAGCCGCCTCTAGGCGCGATCGCCCCTCAACCACACTAACCCCCGACCAATGCACCAACAACGCCAATTTAACCCGTTGGTCGCAGCGGTCCAATAACGACTCCGCCTCCGTTCGAGACAATTGCGTTAAATCCACAAGCGTACGAATCGCGCGATCGCGTAACTTCTGATTCGTCACCGACACATCCACCATACGATTCCCATAGACTTTCCCCAATTTCACCATGACACTGGTGGACAGGATATTTAGCACTAACTTCGTCACCGTCCCCGCCTTCAAACGCGTCGAACCCGCTAACACTTCCGGCCCCACCAGTAGCCGGATTTCGATATCCGCCTGACAGGGAACTTGGCTAACAGGAACACAGGCCATAAAAACAGTCGTGGCCCCTCGCTGACGGGCCTCGGCGATCGCCCCTTGTACATAAGGCGTTGTTCCACCAGCCGAAATCCCCACCACCACATCCTTATCCGTGACCTCCCGTTCCCTCATCGCCAACGCCCCATCCTCAGCGCGATCCTCTAGGGCTTCAGAACTGCGAACCAAAGCCGCCTCACCCCCCGCTAAAACGCCCTGTACCAGCTCCGGAGGAGTGCAGAAGGTGGGCGGACATTCTGCCGCGTCAAGCACCCCTAAACGCCCGCTCGTGCCTGCCCCAACGTACAATAAGCGCCCCCCTTGGGCCAGAGATTCCGCCGTGCGATCGATGGCTTGGGCGATCGCCTCCCGAGAGGCCGTAATCGCCTCTAAAACACGGGCATCTTCGCGGACAAACAAATCCACCAACTCCAAAGCACTTAAGCGATCCAACGCCTCAGAATTGGGGTTACTTTGTTCCGTCAACAAATGGCCGCGACTCTCCAATGGTCCTACCTGCTTCACAACAACCCCTCCAAGCGACGACGAATATCATCCAAGGCGGCCGTCGGGACATCCTCTTCTTGAGAGGGTTGATCGGGCTGTTGCTGGTCCCGTTCCCAATCGGTATCCTCTAAATTGGTTTCCGGCGGCGACAGAAAAATGCGGTCCTCAGGAGATTCCGGCACAAACCCTTCAGGGATTAACTTCGCCTCATAGTGGCAACTGTTACAAAATTCCTCAATTTCCTCCGCATCAAAGGCTTCCGCCGTCGGAACATGAAAATCTTGGGCCTCCAACAACATGGCATAGCGTTCCGCATCATCTTGAGACTCAAACATCATCACGATGTTGCGTTCCCCCCCTTGAGGCGTTCCTAAGCGAATCGTGTGAATCCCCTCATTCTCCTGACGGGCATTAAACAGCAACACATAAACCTTCATAACAAACCCTCCACATTCACTCCACGATTAAACGTAGGACCCCATCAGATCCCCTAAGACCGATGGCCCTACTCACCCCTAATTTACCCTGAAAGCGATCGCCCCCCAATCTGTCCCGCCCCCGCTGTCAGTCTCTGAAGTTTCCCGCTAGGATATCCTTTACCTGTTCCCTGTTGCCTACCCATGACCGAGTTTCCGACTACGCCACCGAGTGAACCGCAGCCACCTCGTCAGCCCCGGCGACGGGTTCTGTGGGCCATCGCCATTCTTATTCTCACTCTCGTGGCCGGGGGAAGCCTCTGGGCCTGGCGATTTGTCCAGGTTCAACTCGCCCCCCTGCTATCGCAAGAACTCGGTAAACTCCTGGAACGCCCCATTGAAGTCGGTGAGTTAGAAGGGGTGTCTCTCGGTCATGTTCGCTTCGGAGACTCCCGCGTTCTCCCCAGTGACAGCCAACCCAGTGAAGCCGAGATTGAGGCGGTTCATGTGGGGTTCAATCTCTTCTCCCTCCTCTGGAGTCAAACCTTACCCCTTGATATTCGTCTCGAAGAGGTGGACGTCACCATTCCCCAACTCGACGATGGGAATTGGGCCACCACCGATATTCGCCCGGCTGGGGAACCGGGATTCATTCAAATTCAACTCAACCGAATTGAAATTGAAGGGGGACAGCTAACGGTCGAACCGCAGCCGAAACCCGAGTTTCAGTCTCCAGAACCCGAAACAGAACCTGAGACAGAACCTGAAACAAAACCCGAAATTATCCCTCCCGAAGCCATCACCCTGCGTCGGTTCAGTGGAGAAGCCGAATTTAGCCCCGACGGCGATCGCATCAACTTCAACGCCACCGGCTATCACAACACAACCGGACGACTCAACGCCCAGGGAGAGTTCAGCAACCCCGACGAAGCCGTTAACCTGAATCTCTCAGCCCAATTCTTGCAAGGCCAGGTGATTTCCCCCTGGATTCCGGCCCCACTGATGTTAGATGGGGGCGAAGTGTTCGGCAACATCTCCATGCAACTGGCGACCCGTGGCCAAAACGCCCCCCTCAACCTGCAAGGAAACCTACGCTTTGAAGACCTAGACTTACAACTCGGCGGCGTTCCTCAGCCAATTCTCGACGGTTCCGGGCAAATTCGTCTACAAAACAATCTCATTGGCTTCGAGAACATCTCCGCCAGCTACGGAGAGTCAATCCCCATGACGATTCCCCAGGGATTGATGCATCTCGAACAGGGTTATGAGATCCCGATTGTCGTTCCCCCCACCGATTGGCAAACCCTCAGCGACACCCTGGAATTGGAGTTTCCCGTGGATATTACCGGGGAATTAGAAGCTGTCTTACAAGTGATGGGTCCCATTGACAATCCTCGCTTAGTGGGCGAGGCTCGCAATACGGATGTGATGATCGTCGATCGCCTGCCCTTTAGCGAGGTTCAAGCCCGATTTGGCCTGTTACCAGACACCTCAGAATTTCTCATTGAACAACTCACCGCCACTCCCGCCGAGGGAGGTGGTGAGGTTCAAGCCGCTGTGAGAGTGGAATTGCCTCAAACCGAATCACCTCAAACCGAATCACCTCAAACCGAATCACCTCAAACCGAAGAAACCGCCCCAACCGTAGAAGCCGAGTTTATCGTCCGCAACGCCTCCGCCGATGCGATCGCCCGTCGCTATGACCTGCCCACCAGCGGCATCATTGGCAATTTCAACGCCCGAGGAACATTACAAACCGCCGGCGAAGACACCTTAATTCGGCTGCCAATTATCGAAATTGCCGGGGGTCGGGCACAGGGAGGAGTCGTACTAGAGAATAATACCTGGGTTTTACAACTGGCCACCCAGACCGTTTCCCTAGCCAGTCTTGTACCTCAAGACATCAGTCAACCCTATGGAGTCGGAGGCTTTAGCGGTCAACTCCGCTTGGGGGGAGAGATTGGCGTCACCGACATCGCACAACTCGAAGCCATCGCCGAAGGACAACTGCAACTACTCGGTTCAGCCATTCCCGTTCAGGCGGCGTTACAGAATGGCAACTGGGAAACCGTCTTCACCGCCGAAAACCTAACCCCACCCCGCCAAGTCTTACCCCAGCCGTTAGCGGACTTGCCCTTGGGGGCAATCTCGGGCAGTCTGCAAGTGGCCGGAACCGTCGCCGATTTAGAACAGTTCAATCCGGCCAATCTTAGAGGCCAAACTTCCTTAACAACCCGTATCGCTGAGAGTCCGCTACGTCTCGATGCTGGACTCAATGAAGGAATCTGGCAGGCCCAACTCATCACAAACGGCTTGCCCCTATCGCCATTTGTAGCAGTTCCCCCCGAGGTTCGTCTGGGAACCTTTGCCGGCCGGGCCGCCTTGGCGGGAGATGTCGCCAGCTTAGACGGCCTTAATCTGCAAACCCTAGAAGCCGA
>LSZA01000035.1 GCA_001637315.1 Phormidium willei BDU 130791
CATATGCGTTCACCTTAAACATCGAGGTCTTGCTCTAGCCACGCTTCTTGTGATACAGTGGCGTAGACCAGCCGCATGTGAAGCTGTGCAAGGTTCAAGCCGAAGGTGTAAGCGTCCACTGTAGTCAGTTTGATGGTTCTCTATAAAGGGTTCATTTGGGATGTTACATTGCTTATCGAGGCGGCTATAGGCCGTAGCAGCGACTTGCAGGAGTCGTTCTGTTGCTTCCATTTCAAACAGCTAACACAACTCAACCTGGTGTTTTTTAGAGTGTTCGTTCTGGAAAAAGCTCAAGAAACCTGGGCTTACAGTTCTGTTTCTCAGTCTGTAATTGAGGACAAGAAACAATTTAGTACATAATTGAAAATAAAAAACAAATGTCAAACCCCTACTTATCAGTTGTGATACCGACGTTTAATCGAGGGAAGAGCTTGCAAAAAAGTCTTGAATGTTACACTAAAAACTGCCGTGATGATGTAGAATTCATTGTGTCTGATAATTGCTCTGATGATTCCACGGAATCAGTTGTGCGTGCTTTTCAAAGAAGTGATGCTAGAGTCAGATACTTTAGAAATAGAGAAAATCTTGGTTTTTCTCGAAACTTGTTTGTTGCGACCAATCATTGTAAGGCACAGTGGGTCACAGTACTATGTGACGACGACCTGGTTACGCCTGGATTCATAGATTTAGTGACCCAGACTATTGAAAGATACCCAGATCTATCTTTTTTTAAGATTAATCGAATGATAAAGTGTGATAAAACAGGATATTTTAAATCAGCAAAACTGCTTCAAAAAACTACTATTTTTAAGCCAGGATTCGATTCTTTCAGTTTTTGGCTGGGTGCAGCATCCATGATTCCTGGGTTAACTTTTAATCTTGATAAGACGCCGTTTGATTGGTGGAAATTGGATAGTCCAGTCATCTATCCTCAACTCCATTTTGCATCTAGACTAGCAGTCAAGTATAATTCAATGTATTTAGTTTCTCAGGAGGCGGTGTTATTTAATGGGGCAAAACCCGATACTAAAGAACCTGGTTGTAGTGTTATCGAATGTCTTAATGATTCACCCAAAAGTGGGAGTTATGGTTACATTGGGAGACCTTTAGATTTAGGACTATTTGAGAGGATTGACTGTGCCCAAAACACACTGGCAATTCTTGGAAAAGAAGAGAAGATATACGACGTGGTCACTCCTCTTTTAATTTGGTTTGCTGACGTTAGCATATCTGTACACAAGGTAAACAGGGATCTGTCTGTTTCGCTTATACGGAATTTATTGAATCATAAACTATTTTGGGAAAATGACATGTTTCTAAGCAAAATACTCTACCAGCTAGTTGTAAAACGTCAAGCTTTAACTCTGTCCGTTACGTTACAGGATGTCTTACAAAAATCAACATCTTTAAAGTTAGAAGACAAGCCAACAGAAATAAAAATAAATGAGTATAAGCCGGAAAAGGATATTGAAAGTCGTAACAAGAAGCAGATTGTGTTTTAGCTTCAGTCAATATCTGTAAAAACGAGGGACAAATACATGAACATTGAGCTTCCGGAATTTGTTATGAACAAAACTCTATGTACAATCAAAGAGAGTCCTTATGACTCCCGGAATTACTTTTCTCTTGCTAATCACTTTATTAACAAGCTTAAGCCTCGACAGTCCTTAAGAGCTTGTCTCAAGGGGTGCTCATATGAAGATGATCCAACAAGTTCTCTGAGTCTCTGGGCGAAAGTGATGCAGAACGCAGGGTTCTTAAGAGAGTCCGATGAGCTATATCGCCGAGCCTTAGCAAGATCACCGAACCAGCCTCAACTTTTTTATCAGCTTTCCCACATTCTTCAGTCTTTAGGAGAGTCTGAGGAAGCCAGAGCCTTGGAGGCGATCGCCCGAGCGATGGAAAAGCATCAAGACATTCCTAAAACTTTACAACCCCATCACCTAGAAACTTACGTAAGTCTAGCCGAATCTTTATCAAATCAAGGTCGCCTTACAGAAGCAATCCAACTTTATCAGTCCGCACTGATCCTGAGTCCCTATACGAAGACAATTCGCCAGAAATTACAACAGCTACAGGATTTAGAACCTCGCCCTACTGCCTGTATGCCAGGTCGTCAACTTAGTCTCCAAGAGATGGACAAGTATTTAGATCTCTTCCGTCGTGACGGTTTTGTTGTGATTCCTGAATACTACCCTCGCCAAGACTGTGAAAGATTGCGTCATGACTTGGAAGGACTGCTATCTGCTTATCATCAAGATATAGACTTCAAGGACGGTTCCTATATCCGTCATCCTTCTGAAAACCAACAGCGTAAAGCTGATTCAGGGGTATCCCGAATTTATCATATTGACAAAAAAATCAAAAAACTCCAGTCACTAAGATATGATGACTCAATCATGAGACTGATAACTTTATATACCGGCAAGCCATTTTATAGCGGAGTTTTATGGTATCAGTATAATCGATCTCAAGAAGATACCCGGTATTTCCACGTTGATATTTTCGGGTTACAGCAACAGATAAAATCAATTGCTTACCTAGAAGATGTTCCTTTAGAAAAAGGACCCTTCTGTTACATCAAAGGTAGCCATCTGGATATTAATCTGATTCGTCGGCGCTATGAATCTACTCAACCTCCTGGCCAGGACAGTGGCTATATGGAAGAAGAAATTCGTCCTATCCTTCAAAATTCTGTCCCGGTTTGTGGATCTGCTGGGTCTCTCATCATTGCAGACGTAGGGGGAGCACATCGGGGATTGCCTCAAAATCAGTCTCGTTCTATTTTGATGCAGTCCTTCTATAGTCGTCCAGGGGATTTGCCCATTGGTGTTTGATTGGTTCTCTGTGTATTATTTTGCTTGCCTATCTCATTAATCAATAAGTTCATGGATATTCACCAAAAAGTTCAGTCAATCGTTTCTATAGAAGAAAATTTTGATGTAAACTCTATTAGATACCAGGGTTTACAAATTTGGCCTCTGATTAGGTTGTATCTCACTCAAGTCCTTGATCAACTCTCCCAAAGTAATGCCAGTGAGCGAAATGTTGAATTCAAACTGCCACCCAGTCAACCTACTGAGCCGTTATTAAGCTTTTCCGAAATTCAAGCAGAGTATCTACGGCATGACGAAGCTTGGCGACAGATCCTAACTCCATTTTCTTTGATACCCCCAACAGATATTTTGTTTTTTTCTCGGTATGAAAATCATAGCGAAACCATTCACTCAAAATTCTTTGATCGCTGTCTTGATCCTATTCAAGAAAGATGCACCAGTGAGTTTGGTTACTTAAAATTAGAACTAGATTTTCCTCAGGGACGAAAAAAAACACCTCGCTATCATTCAACAACTTTCATAAATCCCTACTCTTGCCTTGTCAAGGAGCATCTTCTACAAAAATGCTGGAAATCTGAAAATCTGGAGAATATTATTGATCTCCAACCAATTGTTAAAAAAATTACGGGTTGCTACATTGATGAATCCCAACTAATCTCCCAAATAAAACTACTTCATGCCTACGAAGTTTTATTCAAAGATTTACTGTCTGTCGTTCGCCCCAAAGTTGTTTTCCTGGTCTGCTATTACTACATTGCAGCCATGGCGCTAGTAAAGGTTTGTCGAGAATTGGGAATTAAGACGGTCGAAGTCCAACATGGTATCCAGGGGAGGTTTCACTCTCTATATGCACATTGGACTAAAATACCTCAATCCGGCTACGACCTCTTACCGCAGTTTTTTTGGGTTTGGAGTGAACAGTGCCATCGAGATATGATGGAGACACGTCCTCAGTTTGGTGGAAACCAGACTCATCACCTTCCGCTTGTGGGAGGCAATCTATGGCTTGCAAAGTGGTCGAAAGACGATTTGGGACTGAGTCAGGCTGAAAAGAATTTTCTCAGTCAATTACAAAAGTACCAAAAAGTGATTTTAGTATCCCTGCAAACATTTGATGGTTTGCCAGAACTTTTAGATTTATTGGTTCCAGCTATGCAAGAGGCAGCAGGGGGTTGGTTTTGGTTGATACGCTTTCATCCCCTACATCAAGGTGAACGAGAAGTCAAACGAGTTTTATCGGCTTTACAACCCCATGGTCTTACAAACTTCGAAATTGAGTTCTCAACTAAAATGCCACTTTACTCACTCCTCAAGCGTTGTGATTATCATATCACCCAAAGTTCAACAGTTTGTCATGAAGCCTATGCCTTGGGCGTAAAAACAGGGATTCTTGATCCCTTTAGAAAATTTGGTTATTTCTACTATAAGGAGCAAATTAAAAGCGGAAAATTCGACCTTCTAACCAGATCTGAAAACATAATACCAGCAGCAAATTCTGATACTAAAACCATAAACTTTACTGCCAATACTGGTGGAGAAGGATATATTGACATTAGAGCAGAGTTGGGCGAGAAGGTTCTGCCTCAAATATTACGACAACCAAATCTTAGTTTTTAGATTCTGTTGTGGTACATGTTTCCCCCCAAAAAATTTGCTGTGCTGGTTTAATCCACAAAACAAGTTGAAATTAAGAATTAACTGATAAGATTATGGTGCCTCTGACTTAGGTTATTAACTGGCAATCATCACTATACTTCCATCTCAACCTAAAATATCCCAAGTCAATGGAGTGCCAGCACACGTGTTTAGTTCAACCGCCATACCTAACACCATATCCAAATACTTCGGCGGCAACCCCAACCCGGGACGAATTGCCCGAACATTATCCCGTGTCAACACCTCCCCAGCCTTAACATCCCGCACTACATACAAACTGCGCCGAAACATCCGCGATGCTTCCTCAGCCTGAGTGGAACCGTACTGGACTCGACCCAGTGCTTGCCAAGCACGTTCCGATTCTATCACCAGTTGCGCCATTTCCTGTGGTTCCATCGAAAATGTTGAATCCACTCCCCCATCAGCACGAGCCAGGGTGAAGTGCTTCTCAATCACTGTCGCCCCCAACGCCACACTGGCGACGGCGGCTCCCACTCCCATGGTATGGTCCGATAGACCCACCTGAACATCGAACAGTTCCCGGAGATGGGGAATTGTCAGCAGATTACTGTTTTCTGGCGTAGCGGGATAGGTACTCGTGCATTTGAGTAATACCAAATCCTGACATCCGGCCTCACGCGCAGCGCGGACGGTTTCATCTAGTTCAGCAATCGTAGCCATTCCGGTGGAGATGATGAGCGGTTTCCCTGTACTGGCTACTTTGCGAATCAAAGGGATGTCCGTATTCTCAAAGGAGGCAATTTTGTAGCAGGGAACCTCTAGCGATTCCAGAAAATCAACAGCGGTTTCATCGAACGGGGTGCTGAAGCCGATAATGCCCAGTTCCTGGCAGCGTTTGAAAATTGGCTCATGCCACTCCCAGGGAGTATAGGCTTGTTGATAGAGTTGATAGAGAGATTGACCGTGCCAGAGAGAGTTGGGGTCGTCAATGAAAAATTCTCCCTCATCTAAATCCAGGGTCATCGTATCCGCCGTATAGGTCTGGAGTTTAAGAGCGTGAACCCCAGCTTTAGCGGCAGCTTCAACAATGGCTAAGGCCCGGTCAAGGGACTGGTTATGATTTCCAGACATCTCCGCAATGATAAAGGGGGGATGCTGTTGAGAAACTGTGCGATGGGAGATTTGAATAGCTGTTGGCATGACGGTTTATTAGACTTCAAAATTAGGACATATCATGAAATGTGACTCATCTGGCAAGGTAAAAACCGGCTCGAATCCTAGCTTTTCAAAAAAGATAGGAACTCTAGTCGTAATCTGAATAACACCTAGATGTTTTTTTAAAATCTCCTCGACTATCTTCGACCCGACCCTCAATCCTTGAAAATCAGGGTGTACTGCCAAAGTTTCCAACGTTCCCCCTTTGCTATTCGGACATAAATAAGCAAATCCAATAATCTCTTGCTCTTCCCTAACCGCAGCATAGACAGGGAAACCTGTTTTATATTGCTCTAAAACACGATAAAATACATCTTTGGGAGGCTTGGGATAACAAAGTTCCAACAGGCTTTGTAGGTGTGGCAAAATCCCCGACAAGCTATCTCGCCGAATGATTTCAACTTTACTAAGCTGTTCAACCTTGTTCATCACCAAGTTCCTCCCCCTCCTAGCTAACCCCTAACACAAAATATAAAAATCCAACCCCATCGTCGTAGGGGCGAACCCTTGTGGTCGCCCTAACCTCATGGAGCCTTCAGACCCATTTCAACATAAAATTTCCGGATTCTCCACAAACCTAACTCGATGTCGTCACCTTTAAGACATACCGCCGACCATTATAGTCAATAAACGCCGGATACCGCTCATTATCCACCACCCGTAGCAGAGAAAACTGTTCAGCCAGAGACCCCTGAACGTCCAGTTGGCTATCTCGCGGTCTGCGACGGGGATAAAATGACTCTCCGCCCCGCTGGGGTTTCGCCTGCTGCAAGACTCCTGGATAATTGGCGACAAAGCGGCGACAGAGCCTCAACGTTGCCTCCCCCTGAGCCTGACGTAACTCATCAATCAGTTCACCTCCCTCAAACTTCAGCCACTCTTGCAGATAAATATCGCCACTGTCAACCCGTTCAACCGCCTCCAACAGCGTCACCGGGATGCAATTGCGCCCCTCCAGGATTTGCCAAGTCAAAGGCGACCACCCTTTCCCCTGGGGCAAATCGCTCTCGTGAACCACAAGATTATGCTGGAACTTTTGACGAACTGAGGCGGGGACAAGTTGCCCACAACTGAGATAGAAACATAAATCCCCTCCCCGCAAATCCTTGACGTCATGAGTCCAGAGAACCCGATGCCCCTCCTCCAACCAGCCTAGGACGAGTTGGGGGAGACTATCATTGAGCCAGCTATCCGCATCTGAGAGAATGGCAAGCGAAAGTTTATTTGTGGAGCTTTTAGTTATAAAATCAATTAGGGGGGGGTAGAGTTGTTGTTATCATTAAAATACTTAGAAGATATGGCTTTTTTGAGAGCCACCCAATCCTCCTTAAAAAGAGACATTTGCACAACATCCTCGTATTTTTTATTTTTATAAAAGTGCGCTCTCAACTTTCCTTCTTCTTTAAATCCAAAACGCTTGTGTTGCTTGATAACCGCAGTATTAAATCCGAAAACTTCACAGCAAAGCTTACGGATTTCCATAGTATCTTTGTGGGTATTAAAAAGATATTCAAGGGCTAGATATTCCATGACAAAACCACAGCCCCTGGGAGAGTCATCTTCACCTAGATAAAATCCCCAATAGCAACGGGAGTGATGTTCGTTTATATCCGTAAAATAAATCAATCCAACTGGCTTGTTTTTGAACTCGCAAACGAGATAAATTTTTGATAAATCCTCTAAAACACCTGAGAGCCAAAGCTCATGCTCTTCTTGAGTAATAATGTGATCTGTGTACATATTTTGGCGAATTCGTTCTTTATTCCTCCATTGGTAAATTAGATTTTTATCCGAGGAATTTAGTGAACGTAAATTAAATTCTTCTTTCTTAAACATAACTGTGTGTTGGTAAAGTGTCTAAAATCGTACCGATTCGCTGAGTTCCCAGTCCATCCACGTGTAGTTGCCCCTGTACTGACATGTCCTGCAACCGCGATGGCTGCCCCAACCACTCACGGAGAACTGTTCTCAACCGAGTGACGCTGACATGACTCGCCGTCCCCAAATACTGAATCACCCCCTCAGCCTGCAACGCCTCACAAGCCGCCACCTGGTTTTCAGCAATGCTCACCACCACCGTGGGCAGTCCTAAACAACAGCGTTCCCAAGTGGTTGTCCCCCCCGCCCCCAACGCTAAATCCGCCTGAGCCATCAAGTCCGCCAAATGGGGCCGAGTCGAGTAGAGCCTCGTTTCTCCAATCCCCGCCGAGTGACGAGCCTCCACCAACTGTTCCAGTTCTCGCCGGTGGGGATTGTTCGCCCCCACCACCACATCCACGGATATTTCCTCAAACTCCGACGACGACAACGCCTCCAGCGCCTTCCCCGTCATATTCTGAGAATCCGTCCCCCCAAAAAACACCAACACCCGCCGCACCTGTCCCCGATGGGGAGAGAGGGCTTGACGATAGAGCGGATATTCGGGGCGTAATAGTCCATAACGGGGGCCAAGGAGCAAGCGACAGGAGTGGGGAACCCATCCCTGATACCGCCGTTCCCCCAAATGACTATAATTCTGGTCTAGCAGCACATCACAATCATGGGGACGATTTGCCAAATCATCAATCACCAAAATCTGTTTCACCTGGGGACGTAACTGCCGCTCCCAAACGGCATCGAGTCCATAATGGTCTACCACCAACCAGTCAGCAGACTCGCCTCCCAAGGCCAACAGAGTCTCCTGTGCGTCGGTTTCCCCAGAGACGCCCAACCAAGCCTGATAGTCCTCTCCCATCTCTGCTGAACTCTCGGGAGGGGGAGGCAGAACCGTCACCGGAAAGGCGGCTTGACTGAGCAGATGAATCAAATTCCCCGAATGTTCGCGACAGATAAAGCGCACCTCAGCCCCCCGCCGCCGTAACTCCTCCGCCAAAGTTCGACAGCGGATGAGATGTCCGCTGCCAATTTGTGCAGATGAATCAACCCGAAAAACAACTTTCATCATCACTCAAACTACAAATCATCAGGGTTCACGCCCAATTGCCGTAATCGCTCCGCCATTTTCTCTGATTTTTCCCGTTCCGCTTGTCTGGATGTCTCGATTTCCCTCAAACTCCCGAGCCGTTCTCCCGTCTCAGGATTATAAAAGCGAAAACTGCCGTCCTGCAAGCGTCGTAACTCTAACCCCAACACCTCCGAAAACAGGATTAAGCTTGGTTCATTCTCTCGGGGAGGAATCGGAAAATAATTACCATCCAGCAAACGCAATCCTTGAAGTGAGGGACTTAAATAATCTGAGGTGGGATCATACTGAAAATACTCCTGAACGCCCAAATAGGCATAAAGGCCTTTTTTCGTGCCTTGGTCTTCACTGCGAGTACTTTTTGAGGTGATTTCCAAAATAAAACTGGGCAGTGTATAATTCTCTTCCCAGACTTTATACGATAACCGTTGTTTATCCTCAACCCCAAACACCACAAAGACATCGGGAGCAACGACAGCTTTCGGATTACCCCGTTCATAGTAAACAAATAAGTTACCCGAAACATAGACATCTGAGCGATGCTGAAAATGCAGTTTCAGGCTCTCGGTTCCATAAATTAAATAATCCCGCGCCGCGTCACTCTCCGCCATGGGTAATCCATCAGAATCAGGATACTCAATCTCATTCAGAATCTTGTTCAGGGACGTAGGCATGGGTTGTTATCCTAAAACGCCACATTAGAGACAGCCTAACACAAGACTCACTCAATCCGCCTGCCCAAAACAAACGCCTCAGCCGCCCTAACTCCCACCGTTGCTCCCCGCCAGCGAGCCAACGCCTCAACCGCCTCAACGGAACGAGGATGGGGAAAGTCTCGCAGTTCTTCGCTATAGGCGGCGAGGGCTTCCAGTTTACGCTCAAGGGTATCAGAAATATCAATAAACCAGTTTGGCAAGAACGCAGCAGCGGAACCGGGGGGTTGCCATTCTGTACTCGATGGCACTTCAAAGAAAAGCAAGGTTTTCACGGGATATCCCGGCTGAGGACGACAGGCGGTGATAACGGCTTGATGAACGCACTGATGGTCAATGTTCACATCCCCCGCATGGTGAGTCAAAATCGTATCCGGTTGGTACTGGGTAATCCTCTCCTCAATCCGTTGGACAACCCTGAGTAGGGGAACCGTATCCAGTTGATTATCGGGGAAGTCAGCGAAACTGACGGATTCAATTCCTAACAACTCAGCGGCGGTGTGAGCGGCATCATGACGGCGTTGAAGTTCGGCGGACGCTTCGCCCCCACGGGAGGACACCCCATCAGCTAAAAACATCACCTGTACGGAGTTTCCCTGACTATTTTGGGCGGCGATGCTCCCACCACATCCGAGGACTTCATCATCAGGGTGAGCGGCGATAACAAGAGTTCGTTTAGACATCAGCCTTGAGAGAAATTACTTTCCACATCAGTTCAGCTTGCCGCCAATCCTCTTCAGTATCAATATCTTGAATGCGCCACCGTGGAATCATCACCGGAGTTGACCACCGTTCAAAAATGCGTCGCTGTTCCAACCAAGCTTCGGGACGACCCCAGTAAAACTGGCCAGCATCATGGAGAGCCTCAGGCAAGTCCTGAGACCGTTTATCGAAATGTTCGGGGAAAAACATCTCAATGCCGCCCTCTGAATTTTGTTGAAAGGCCCGGAAAATTGGCGAAGTAAAGTCGGTCACAGAAAACGCATAAGACCAATCCCCGGAGTTTAAACAGTTCCATCCCTGAATTAAATCATCGCTCTGTAACAACAAAGCCGTTGCATAAATACAACAAACAGCGTCCAAGTCCCAGCCTTGCTCAATTGCCCATTCTGTTGCGTGAGCAATCACTTCCGTAGTTCCCGCAAAATCATTCGCTAATTCAGCAGGTCTTACGAACGGAACCTCAGCCCCCCACTGACGAGCGACATCTGCAATTTCTAAGTCATCCGTAGAAACAAGAATATGGTCAAACAATCCACAGTCTTTTGCCGTTTGAATCGGGTGAGCAACGGCGGGCTTTCCAGCAAACTCTTTGATATTCTTGCGAGGAATCCGCTTACTGCCTCCCCGTGCCGGAATAATTGCAATTCTCATAAAACAACAAAAATTTTAGAATAAAGTCTTTGATTTCAACAACTCCCTAAACTAGCCCAACAACTCCCCAATAGAACAAGTTCCCCCATCATACCGGTCATGACACAAAAGAGACTTCATCAACAGACCCCATCAAATCATCATCCCAAAACCTCCCGCAGCACAGCCACCACCCTATCCTGAGCCGACTCCGTCAACCCAAAATACAACGGCAAACTAATCGCCTCCCCATAATACCGCTCCGCCTCCGGGAAATCCCCCCAAGTAAAGCCCCGTTGCCGATAAAACGGCTGAGTATGAACCGGGATATAGTGCAAATTCACCCCAATCCCAGCACTCCGCAACCCTTCAAACACCTGCCGATGGGTCTTCTCCAGCTTCTCCAGCTGCAAGCGAATCACATACAAATGCCAACTCGACTCCATCTCAGCCCCCTGCACCGGCAACCCTATCGGCAACCCTTGCAATAACGCATCATAGCGACGCGCCAAATCCCGACGACGGGCCACAAACTCATCCAACCGCCCCATCTGACTCGCCCCCAACGCCGCCTGAATATCCGTCATCCGATAATTAAACCCCAACTCCAACTGCTGATAGTACCAAGGGCCATGACTCGCCTCCGTCAGCCAATCCTCACGCCGAGTAATCCCATGAGTCCGCAACCGAATCAGCCGTTCATACAAATCCTGCCGATTCGTCACCACCATTCCCCCTTCCCCCGTGGTAATAATCTTCACCGGATGGAAGCTAAACACCGCCATATCCGAATACGCACAGCATCCCACCGACTTTCCCTGATAACGAGCGCCAATCCCATGAGACGCATCCTCCAGCACCGTCACCCCATAGCGACGGGCCAGGACCCCAATCTGCTCCATCTCACAAGACTGTCCCGCCAAATGCACCGGAACCAGCAACTTCGGCAACCGTCCCCGCCCCTGAGCCTCCAGCAACTTCTCCTCCAGCGCCGCCACACTCAGGTTATAGCTGTGGGGGTCAATATCCACAAAATCCACATCAGCCCCACAATACAAGCCACAATTCGCCGAGGCCACAAAGGTATTCGGCGAAGTCCAGAGCCTATCCCCCGGTCCCAACCCCGCCGCCAAACAGGACAAATGCAGCGCCGCTGTCGCACTGGTTACCGCCACCGCATAGCGCACCCCACAATACTCAGCCACCGCCTCCTCAAAGCGAGCAATTGCCGGTCCCTGAGTAATCCAGTCCGAGCGCAACACCTGCACCACCGCATCAACATCCTCAGGGGAAATATCCTGACGACCATAAGGAATATACTCTGCCATCAGCCCAACCGTTCCAATAACGCTTCAGTCGTCAACCAATCGGTATTAGTATCCGAACTATACACAAATCCATCAGCCACCGGACTACCGGTTTCACCCAAAGCATTGCGCCGATAATCCGTCTTATAGGAATACTCAATCGTCGGCATAATCACATAATGGTCTGGGAACTCAAGAGTCAAATGAGATGACTCCCCAGGACACATCACCTCATGCAATTTTTCCCCCGGTCGAATCCCCACAATCTTATGAGGCAACTGAGGCGCTAGAGCTGTGGCCATCTCCGTCATTTTCATCGAAGGAATCTTAGGGACAAAGGTTTCCCCCCCCTGCATTCGTTCAAAGCTTTTCAGCACCAAATTAATCCCCTCCTGGAGCGTAATCCAAAAGCGAGTCATCCGGGGGTCTGTAATCGGCAACTCCGTCGCCCCCTCCCCAATCAAGCGTTTAAAAAAGGGAACCACAGACCCTCGCGACCCCAAAACATTACCATAGCGAACCACGGAAAAACGAGTCTTTAACGTCCCGGTAATATTATTCGCCGCCACAAACAACTTATCGGACGCCAACTTAGTCGCCCCATAAAGATTCACCGGATTCACGGCCTTATCCGTGGACAGAGCCACCACCTTTTTCACCCCCTGAGACAGAGCGGCATCAATAACATTATTGGCTCCGTAAATATTCGTCTTAATACATTCCATGGGATTATACTCCGCCGCCGGAATTTGCTTCAGCGCCGCCGCATGAATCACATAATCCACATCTCGCATTGCCAACTTAAGCCGTTCCACATCTCGCACATCCCCCAAAAAGTAGCGCATCGCCGGTGCATCAAACACCTGTGCCATCTCAAACTGTTTCAACTCATCCCGAGAATAGACAATCACCTTACTGGGAGAATAGCGTTCCAGCAAGGTTTTCACACAATGCTTCCCAAAAGACCCAGTCCCACCTGTAATTAAAATCGCTTTACCATCAAACATCATCCAAACTCCGACCCAGCAAGGGAGCCAACATAAAACAACACACCAACAGAGCCAGAGGTCCAAGCCGAACAAGCCCCATCCCACCACTCTATCAGCATCAGTTTTCCCGACGCCATCCCCCCACAAAAGTTTCCCACGCCATCCCCCCAATCGACACGCGGTGTTGCCAAGATACCGAGTATCTGGCGTCACAAAATCTCCTCTAGCGAAACTCCTCCTCCAGAACCACCCAGACCAGATACTCCCGAACTCCATTGCGACGATAGGCCCGGAACTTGTCGTGGAGGTCGTAGGAGGCCGTACTCGCCGCAATCTCGACAATCAACTCCGGCGCACCCTCAAGATAGTCGTCCTCGCTAATCCGAGAGCGTCCCCCCACTCCCTCATCAAGGCGCAAGAGCGCATCGGGTTGAGGTTCATTGTCCAAGTCCAGACGAACTGTTGTATTGTCAGCGCAATAGACTCCAGGCGTGGCCGCCCGGTACAGTCCCAACCACGTCATAATATCGCTGTGGGGTTGACCGTGCTGGCGATACCTTAATGGAGATGCCACGTAAACAATTCCTTCGACTAGCTCTGCTTTTTTAACATCAGGCATTCGTTGGTAGCGCCGCTCGAACTCAGTACGAGTAAGGCGATCTCCACTTTCCAAAATTGGCATGAGTTTCAACGTCACTGATGTTTCTCGACTCACAGCCGAACCTCCCGGCATTCTCGAACGACTCTAGACAGACGACTGCTGCAACCAAGCCTGCAAATCCTCCATCCCCTTAAACTCCAACAACGCCTCCGCCAGGGCCTCCCGCTGAGGGGCCGACAAGTCCTTAACCCGTTGCTGCTGCTCCTCAGACAGCTCCCCACAGCGCCGAGTCAACAGACGCAGCAGCAGGGCCGACTCACCCTCTTGAAACACATCCTTATAAAACTGCGTATCCTGAACACGTACCTGAGTAATATCCAACATCTCCCGTATCGCCTCCAAACTCAAATTAGGGAGGGCGACCACAAGGGTTCGCCCCTACAAACCATGGGCGACCACAAGGGTTCGCCCCTACATACCAAATCCAACCGCCGCCGAAACTCTTGCTCCGTCGCCTCTTGCGCCAACAGGCGACGAGCATTCTCTGGCTCAGATCAGGCGGCAGAGCCGCCCCAGGTCGGTGTCATGGCAGAGCCATAACACCAGGATGCACCAGGATGCACCAGGATGCACCAGGATGTGGAACAGACCATCCAAGCAACGTTCCCGTTCCTTCAGGACTGGGGCAAAATAGTCGAAGCGGCAGTCCGAGGGTAGGCCCGGAATTAACTCCGCCACCAAGTTCGGTTCCAACAGGAAAATTCGGTAAAACAGTTTATCCGTTTTCATGAGGGCGATCGCAACAGATTCCCCCCACTCTATCAACCAACCCACTCAGATTAAGACACCGAGTGTCACCGAGTGACTGAACCTACCCCAACTCGTCTAACAGGTCCTCAAACGACCCCCAAGACTCCAACGACGCCGCCCCTTGCAGCAGCCGTCGCAATTGGGACTCATCCCGGATCTGATTCACCCGTTCCAACCCAGCCGTCGGAACCGGACCAAACCGCGCCCTCAGCACCTCGGCGATCGCGACCCGAGTCGCCTCCAGCAGTCCCTCCTGACGACCTTCCTGACGACCTTCCTGACGACCTTCCTGACGACCTTCCTGACGACCCGTCTCCAAGGCCCGACGTTCAATATTACTCAGAATCGGCATATTTCGTTCCTCCTGATACTGACGTAGCTTGCTATCAAAACTCTCCTGCAACACCGACGGCAAAGTCATCATCCAATCCAACACCCGAAAGAAGCGAATCACCTCCTCCTCAGTATAATCGCGTTCATAGAGCAATTGCACCAACGTCCATTTCCAGCCTTCGCGGTCTTGTGCATTCCCTCGCGTCGCCTGAGTCTTCAGATGAGCCATTACCAGCAGCGCAAAGGGATTCGATGAGTTTTCCAAACTCGACCACTGAGACTCATAATCCAGAAGTTTCACCTGAGGAAACTTAAACTCCAGGGAACAGCCCGCCAACTCATAGCCATACCCTGCCGGTCGCCAATTGGGCTGGTCATCCCCAAGAATTGCCAAACTAATCACCCTCTTATGGATATCGAAGGAGCGGTAATGATACACATACATCCGTTCCTCAAACAGATTATCCCGTTGACTCTGAATCTCAACGTGAATCAGCAGATAGGCCTCTTCGCCATTTTTTTGCCAAACTTTGAACAGTTTATCCCCCTCTCGTTCCCCACTCTCAGCACCGGGACTGATTTGTTGCAATTCCTTATCCAGGGACTCATAGCCGCGACTCCAATCCACCAGAGCATGAACCTGGGGAAAAAAGAACTCCAGGAACTGTTCGAGATAATCTTCAATCGCCTCTTTCCAGGGTTGGTCAAAATTGGCATTGGGGGTCTTCACCGCGCTGACTCCTGATGACCGGTCACATCACCCCTTATTGTACCCCAAACCCTCCCTAAAATCTCCTCTTGGGAGGGATGCCAACCGGGGGGGTCTGGCTAGAGTCGCAACTGACGACTCCAGCCAACATCCTCAGCGGCTAGCCAACACCATCGAACCTAAGCCAAACCGGCCAACCCAGCCTGAAAATCCTCCATCCCCTTAAACTCCAACAACGCCTCCGCCAGAGCCTCCCGCTGAGGCGCCGACAAGTCCTTAACCCGTTGCCGCTGCTCCTCAGACAGCTCCCCACAGCGCCGACTCAACAGACGCAGCAACAGTTCAGACTCTCCCCGTTCCAAACCCCGTTCCAAACCCCGTTCCAAACCCCGTTCCAAACCCCGTTCCAAACCTTGCTCCTGTCCCTTCTGGAACACATCCTTGTAAAACTGCGTATCCTGAACACGCACCTGAGTAATATCCAACATCTCCCGTATCGCCTCCAAACTCAAATTAGGGAATTTACCGACCATTATACTCTCGACTAAATCCAGCCGCCGCCGAAACTCTTGCTCCGTCGCTTCTTGCGCCAATAGCTGACGAGCCTTCTCCGGGGCCTCCTCCTCCGATAACACCAACAATCGCAACAAGGCCAAATTCGGCGTCAACTCCTCTAACGGAATCAAATCCTCCAAATAAAACCGTTCCACCTGAGTCGCCAACACCCCTTGATAAGGGTCTTCTTCCCCAAAATTCAAAGTGCGGCGAGGGAACAACAGTAGACCCCGCCAAGGTCGCGTCACCTGATACTGTTCCAGATAGAGAAACACCTGGGCAAAAAAACGGCGATAAAACCCAGGGTCTCCTTGCATCTGGGCTTCGAGAAACACCAATGGTAAACTCGGGTCATCACCCAGGGGCATCAACAACCCATCCAAGCGGCGTTCCCGTTCCTTCAGGACTGGGACAAAATAGTCAAAACGGCAGTCCGGGGGTAGGCCTGGAATTAACTCTGCCACCAAGTTCGGTTCCAACAGAAAGATGCGGTAGGGGCATAACCCACCCCTGCCCCTCCCAGGAGGGATAACCCACCCCTACCCCTCCCAGGAGGGATAACCCACCCCTACCCCTCCCAGGAGGGGATTTTTCGCCCCTACAATTTTCATGACTGCGATCGCTTCCAATTTAGTCCGTAGGATTGGCGATCGCCGATTCAAGTACATGGCGACAACATTGGTATCGAGTCAATACAGCACTTAAATGGATTGATTGGCGAACAAGTCTTCCGGCGGATCATCTAATTCTGTAGACACTCCTTCTTCATCAATGATGATGAGATCATCCGCACAACTTCCCCAAGTTTTTTCAAAGAAACCTGAGGGCCACTCGCGGTCCTTGGCGACCCGGTCTTGTCCTGGAGAGGTCGTCGCTTGGAATACCACCAAAACGTCGAGTTCAGTGTTCCTGACGTCCGAGGGCATCTGTACGTTCAAGATTCCATCGTCTCCGATATGGGTCGTTAAACGAATGTTTAACATAGGGGATGATTCGGCTATTTAATGGGAGGATGAACTCACTCTCCCATGTTACCAGTCGCCGCGAAGCGATAACGAGAAACTCCGCCAACCCCCCTCACTGACCCGACCCCAACGCCCCCACAAACCGCTCATGTTCGGGCGAACCCATCCCCTCCTGTAACCTCATCAACACCGGCCCCAGCTCCCCCACCAACAGCGCCTTCACATCCAGCACCAACCCCGGAAAAAACGGACTCCTCAGACAACCCGCCCCATCCGGCTCCTGCCGCCGATAGTCCCCCTCCTCCAGCACATACCAGCGAAACTCCTCCTCCAGAACCACCCACACCAGATACTCCCGAATTCCATTGCGACGATAGGCCCGGAACTTATCATGGAGGTCGTAGGAGGCCGTACTCGCGGCAATCTCGACAATCAACTCCGGCGCACCCTCAAGATAGTAGGGGCGAAAAATTTTTCGCCCCTACAAATCCGAGAGCGTCCCCCCACTCCCTCCTCAAGGCGCAAGAGCGCATCAGGTTGAAGTTCATTGTCCAAATCCAGACGAACCGTTGTCTTGTCCGCCACCTCAACCCCTGGGGTGGCAGCCGCATAAACTTGCAGCCAGGTGATAATTTGACTGTGGGGTTTTCCATGTTGCTGATAACGAACTGGCGATGCCATATAAACCACCCCTTCGACTAATTCCGCCTTCTTCACCTCTGGCAACACCTGATAGCGTCGCTCAAACTCCGTCCGAGTGAGGCGATCGCCGTTTTCCAAAATTGGCATGAGTTTCAATGTCATTGATGTTTCTCGACTCACAACTGAACCTCCCTGGTCATCTCTCATAGTGAAACCGACAGGAAACAATTAAAATTTCATCTCCAACCACCTGATACACCACACGATGCTCCCCATCAATCGGCCTTGACCAGTAACCCGATAAATTTCCCTTCAAAGGTTCTGGCTTGCCAATCCCCTCAAAGGCATCCCTCATCACATCTTTAATCAGAAGATTGACCCATTTTAAAAGCCTCTTATCCTTCTTTTGTAGCCAGAGATAATCAGACCAAGCCAACTCAGTAAAACTTACCTTCATTCATCCAGAAGTTCCTTGATAACAGTCTGACCTGACTCAGCCTGCTGGATGGACTCAAGAAGATGAGCGGCCTTGGCTGGATTTGACAAAAGATAAACCGTTTCCCGCCAAGCACTAAACTCTTCTAACGACATCAAAACCGCTTCTTGACCCTTTTGATTCCGTAGGATTGTTGGTTCAACATCTATGATAACCTGGTCAATCATCTCATCTAATTGCTGTTTAGCTTGTTGAGTTTCAATGGTTTTCATCGTCCGCTCCTATGATAGTTCCAAGTTCCCATCAGACAGCTCCCCACAGCGCCGAGTCAACATAAAACTGCGTATTTCCTGAACACGCACCTGAGTAATATCTAACATCTCCCGTATCGCCTCGAAACTCAAATTAGGGAATTTACCGACCATTATACTTCCGCCAACAAGACGGCATCCCGTACATCCCGTTGACTCGGCTCACCCAACTGGCCCTCATAGGACTCATACAGCCCTTGCCACCGTTCGAGAACCGACTGACTCTCGCGAATTTCCCCCACCCACAGCAACAGGTCATCTCTCACCATACAACACCTCCCCCTTGGCCAAACTGTCAAGTCTTATCGGGGCGATCGCCGTCCCATTGGCAACAACCCCTGAGCCTCATTCAGCCGCGATCCGTTTCTCAGTGATGGGGTTAAAACAGAGGAGACATTCAGGAGGAAAGCGGACCCACAGCACCTCCCCTGGCTCCGGTTGAGTGCTAGCCGGGACAAAGAAATTGAGAGTCTCGTGGTGACTCGCCGACCCTTGAGAGACGATCGCCCCCCGAATCAGCGTTTCCCGTCCCAGAGGTTCCGTGAGACCCACTCGCAGCGGCAGAGATCCCGGTTGCTCAGACGAGAGCTGGATATCTTCGGGCCGAATCCCCAAAACCAGAGTGGCCGGTGACGTAGCCGCCGTCATCTGTGACAACGATCGCCGCAAGGGAGCATCCTCGACCAACCCATGACCCCCCACATCAAAGCCAGACTCCCGATAAGTCGCCGTCACCAAATTCATCGGTGGACTGCCCAAAAACCGAGCAATCGTTTGATTCTCGGGCCGGTGATACACCTCCAACGGTGTACCAATTTGTTGAATCCGTCCCTCATGTAACACCACCAAGCGATCGCTCAACGTCATCGCCTCAGTCTGATCATGAGTCACATAAATCGTCGTAATCCCCAACTGTTGATGTAACCCCTTCAACTGCGATCGCATCTCATCGCGCAACTGAGCATCCAAATTACTCAACGGTTCATCCAACAAAAACACCTGAGGTTGACGAGCAATGGCCCGACCCAGAGCCACCCGTTGCTGCTGACCCCCTGAAAGCTGTTTCGGCTTCCGTTGCAACAAATGGGCAATATCTAAAATCTCCGCCACCTGAGTCACGCGATCGCAAATCCGTTTCTTCTCCATCCCCCGCATCCGTAGGCCAAAGGACAAATTCTGAGCCACCGTCATATGAGGATAGAGAGCGTAATTCTGAAACACCATAGCCACATCCCGCTCCCGAGCCGGGATATCATTGGCCCGGCGATCGCCAATAAACAACTCCCCCGACGTCGCCATCTCCAACCCCGCGATCGTTCTGAGAATCGTCGATTTCCCACAACCCGAAGCCCCCACCAACACCCAAAACTCGCCATCAGGAACCGTAAAACTAATATCCTCAATGGCACTCACCCCATCAAAGCGTCGTGTAATCTGATTGAGTCGAACCGTTGCCATAATAATCGTTAGCCTACCGGGAAGCCTTAGCAAAAACCGAGGGGGATATGAGATACCCCACAGTTCACTGTAACCTGATTTCGAGCCTCCCATTCCCCTCCAGCCTCCCCCTTCGCCAACATGGATTGAGCCAGAACTTGCGCTATCCTAGATTGGGCGTATTAAGAACAATCCTTTAACAACCGAATCCATGACTTCTACCGTGTCCGCCGCCGATCGCACCATTCGCATCGCCTCCCGTAAAAGCCAACTCGCCCTGGTGCAAACCCACTGGGTGCGCGATCGCCTGCAAGAATCCCACCCCAGTCACCAATTTGACATTCAGACCATGAGTACCCAAGGGGACAACATCCTCGACGTGGCCCTGGCCAAAATTGGCGACAAAGGCCTCTTCACCAAAGAACTCGAAGTGCGAATGCTCAGCGGCGACGCCGACTTTGCCGTACATTCCCTCAAAGACCTCCCCACCAACCTCCCCGACGGCCTCATCCTCGGCTGCATCACCGAACGCGAAGATCCCGCCGATGCGTTAGTGGTACATGAAAAACATCAAGACAAACAACTCGCCACCCTCCCCGAAGGCGCCGTTGTCGGAACCTCCTCCCTGCGTCGTCTAGCCCAATTACGCCATCACTACCCCCACCTGACCTTTAAAGACATTCGCGGAAACCTCAACACCCGCCTGGCCAAACTCGATGAGGGTCAATACGACGCCATCATCCTCGCCGTCGCCGGCCTCGAACGCTTGGGAATGGGCGATCGCGTCCACCAAGTCATCCCCAGCGACGTCTCCCTCCACGCCGTCGGCCAAGGGGCCTTAGGCATCGAATGTCGCGACGGCGACCCAGAAATCCTCGAACTCCTCCAGGCGATCGCCCATCCCCCCACCACTCAACGCTGCTTAGCCGAACGAGCCTTCCTGCGTAGTTTAGAAGGCGGCTGTCAAGTTCCCATCGGCGTCAACACCCGCATTGACGGCGACCAACTCATCCTAACCGGAATGGTCGCCCGTCTCGACGGTCAAACACTCATCAAAGATAGTATTCAGGGACCCACCGCCACCGCTGAACAGCTCGGAGAACAACTCGCCAACGAACTGCGTAACCAAGGCGCAACGGAAATCCTAGAAGAAATCTTCCAAGAAATCCAGCGAGGATCTTAGACCCCCACCCGGCCAACTTACGGGGGAAATTAGCCCAACCTCCCAGCAGCAGCGTTATCGTAGAGGAGATTGGCGGTTCCTGACAGTTGCTTATGTCTCCTCCCCTTCCTCCTCGTCCCCCCCGTTCAGCCAAATACCTCTTACAGTTAGGACTGGCCCAAATGCAGCGGGGTGAGTCCGAAGCGGCGATCGCCTCCCTGCAACAAGTCTGCCGTCTCAGCCCCCATCCCGTCCAACAGGTCAAAGCCCAACGAGCCTTAATCTCCTTGTATCGCAAAACAGGCCAGGACCGCGAGGCGATCGCCCTGTGCCAAGATCTCTGTCAACACCCCCATCCCAAAGTCCAAACCTGGGCCAGCCAAACCCTCCAAAAACTGACCCCCAGCGCCCCAGAACCGCCCGCCTCAGAAGCCCTGGGGTTTATTCCCCTAGACCAGTCCCCCGAGCCATCCTCCCCCAACCCACGAGAGGTTTACAACCCTCAGAGCAACAGCCCTCCCACCCCAGAACCGGAACTGGCCTTCACTCTCCTAGACAACACCGCCCCCGAAACTGCCCCCGAAGTCCCCAGCCACCCCGACCCCGAGCCGCCTCCCTCCAACGAGACGAGCGAGAGTCCCCCAACCCCGCCCAGCCCTGAAAACTGGCGGGATAAGCCCCGAGAGCGCCCCCAAGAGCGGCGATCGCTCAAACCACCTCCCCTCGGACGACTGCGAGGGCTAGAGGTATTGACCGCCATTCTGCTCTTTATCAGCATCTCCCTGCCCCTACATGGGCTGCTGACGGCAATTAATGAAGTTTTTATTAGAACCCGGCTCTTTCGTCCAGTTCAAGCCTTTTTCAATAACTACAACGGTCAGATTGCCCTACTCCTGATTCTCTGCACCGCCATCTCGCCTTGGCTCTTAGATGCGATCGTGCACCTAAACTGGGGGAGTCGTCGCTTTTCCCTGACTCAACTGGGAACCTTTAGCCCCGAAGCCAAACAAGCCCTGCGTCAACATTGCCGCAACCAGACCATCCCCATCCCACAATTACGCCTCATTGCCGACGATGCACCAATCCTATTCAGTTATGGAAACCTGCCTCGCTATGGCCGCCTAGCCATCAGTCGCGGCCTTCTCAACCGCCTCAACTCAGAGGAGATCGCCACCTTAGTCATCGCCGAACTGGCCCATCTTCGTCATCAAGACATCCTGGCCCTGTCCGGCTTCCTGGCGATCTTGCAATTGCCCTATAGTCTCTATCTCCAGAGTAGTCGTTTGGGGGATTGGCTGCGCGATCGCGCCTCAAAATCCTCCCAGTCAGCACTCGTCATCCTCTATCAAACCGGGTTTTGGCTGGCCGCCCTAGTCGCCAGCCTCAGTTATGGCCTCTTCAAACTCTGGCGCTATCCCATTTTTGCCCTCTCCCGCCTGCGTCACAGCTATAGCGATCGCCTCGCCTTAGAGATGAGCGGGGATCCCAACGGCCTGACGCGATCGCTACTGTCCCTCGCCCAAGCCATTGGCGAACACCGACATCAGCACCCCGAGAGTCGCCCCCTCTACGAAAGTTGGGAAGCTTTGACTCCTTTGGGCGATCGCGAGGCCCAAATCTCGGGCCAATTACTCCACCACGATGCCCCGGAAACCCTCTTCTCTTGGCACTTAAAAAGCCCCTACGCTCCCTGGCTGAATCTCAACCAAACCCATCCCCTCCTCGGGCGACGCTTATATCGCTTCCAGCGCTGTGCCGAATTTTGGCAAGTTTCCCCCCTCCTCAACTGGCCGGACGCCACCCCCGTTAAACCCCATATCCGCACTCCCGGCCTCTTTCGCCTGCAAGGAGCGCCCTTTTTCGCCACGGCGATCGGGATAGGGTTCGCCCTCGGCCCGGCCCTGATTGGCTGGATTGACCGCCTCTTTGGCCTGCGCTACGTCGGCTGGTTATACACCGATCGCTGGTGGCTGTTATTGGGGCTGACGATGGGCGGATTTGCGATCGGAACAGTCCTGCGCTTTAACGCCTTTTTCCCCGATCTCAAACCCAATCTCTACCATCAAAATCCCGACTGGCAAAAATGGCTCACCAATCCCCAAGCTCTCCCCATCGATAGTCTACCGGTGCAACTCTCGGGCCGCTTGCGGGGACGCACAGGAACCGGAAACTGGCTAGGACAGGATCTTGTCTTAGACCTCAACGATTGGCAAATTCCCCTTCATATTTGTAGTCGGTTTGGCCCTCTCGGAGATGTTTTACCGCAACCCCTGCGCCCTTTGGAAGCCTGCGAACAGGAGGTCGTCGTGACCGGTTGGTTCCGTCGTGGGGTGACGCCTTGGATTGACGTGGATCAAATACAGTGTTCTCAGGGAGAAACCCCGCCCAATGGACATCCGGTTTGGTCCATTATTGTGGTTTTGTTATGTGCCGTTTGGGGGGCGTATTTCCTCGTTCGAGGTGGGTTTTAATCCTAACAGTTCACTCGAATTTCTAAGGGTCTTCTGGATTTAGATTTTTTGCCGGGTATACAAAATTGTAGGGGAACCCACCCCTAGCCCCTCCCAGGAGGGGATTTTTCGCCCCCACGGCGACGGATGTAATCTGCCATAAATTTTCCTGATCTTGAACCCTATCTCCGAGATTTTGAGGGTATCGTAACCGAGATTGTTTTAGAATAATCGCAGGCTTGACATTGGAAGGTCATCTCTTGAAGTCCAGTACTGCGACGGCTAGCATGAACCAAAACCTCAGTCGTAGAGGTTACCGTCAATTCCTGACAATTGGGACAGTTTTCAAACTTGTTCTGAACTAAGCGATAACCTCTTAAATGAAAGTGAGACAAAATTGGCGTACAATTGGGACAATTCAAGCCTTGAAATGAGGTGCTTCCAAGTTGTTGAGCGACCGTTTGCGGCTGAGTCAACCCATCCTCAACTTGCTCCTGGGCTACGGGTAATAAGTCCGCCTGACAGGTTTGACAAACAAAGTGAATCCTAGACTGAATCCAATGTTGGGTGAGGTCATAGACAATCCACATGATTCCCAATGAGGTTATACCATAGAGAACCGCCATCAAGAATATATGATCTCCCCAAAAGATATACAGGAGAAAGAGTAAATTGATGAAGATTACCAAAACAATTAAACTGACAACAATTACAGCCATCCCCCGCACCAGTAAGCGAACCGGGAATACCGCTAGGCTGAGAGTTCAATAAAATCCCTCTCGATTCAGAGCAATTCTCCAGTAACGACCCGTCGATTTAGCAATAATTTGACCCCAAAAAATAAGAACTTTGATGATAAGAATCGCCAAAATGGCTAGACATATAATCCCAGCTAAATTATAATAAGGGTCGATAAAAATTGTTGCCGTCAAGAGTCCCATCGAGAGAGAGAACGCACAACATCCCAGTTTGAGAATTGCTGAAGTATAGAGAGCGCGATCGCGGTCTCCTGGAACCTGCGATCGCCCATTTGGGTCTAATTCAATTCGACTCCGTAGCTGGGGAATAAGATGTTTTACCCCGACAATAGCGAGTCCCCAAAATGCTAAAATCACGCAGCCGAGTAACCCAACCTCAAAAAAATTGAGTTGAACAGGTGCTTTACTCGAACGTAACAGCATCAAGAAATTTTTGAGGAGTATAGCATTATCTGTAACAGTTCTGGGTGATTCGAGTGCGTCTTCAATCTCTTCCATCCGTTGTTCACTCGTCTCAGACTCAACGCCTTGTAGCCGCCACAGCGGCCCAAACCCCTGTTGTTCCCGATTCTGACTCATCCTCCCAGTGGATTCCTCCAGCCAACGCCGAGATGACGGATGCTGAGAAACCACCTCTGGCGTCATCCATCCATAACTTAGCTGAGGGAAGAGAATTAGGCTCAAACCCAGCACAACCCCGCAAATCACCATCGAGGGTTGATGAGTTTTCCTGAACCCTCGCCACGACACGCAACGCTGGCTGTTCAGTCTAAGCCTTATGCAAAGCCTGATGACAAGCCTTATGAATTGGCGGCCATGTCCATAAACCCCATCAACCCAACCCAAAAAATTCAGCATTTCAATTATAATTCCCAATCCTAACCGGTTGGCATATCCACTGAGGGTACTGGTACACCGTCTCTCAAGTGCTAACCGATGAATCAACAACTGTCAAACACCGTTAAAGGCCAATTCCCCATCTCACCGCTTCTCGTCTCTCCCCTCCCCGTTGTCATCAAACTCAAGTCATCAAACTCAAGTCATCAAACTCAAGTAACTGTCTCCCGTTTCACGGGTTGATACGATGGTCTTCTTTAGAATACCCACAGACTTGACAATTATAGGTCGTCTGCTGAATCTTCCTGTTGGAACTCAGAGAGGGTCCCAATGTCGATAATGTCTTAGTTACGGTAAATTCTTGGCAATTTGGACAGCCGTCAAACATCCAGGGATTGATAACACAGCTTTGCAAATGAAATTCCGACGAATGACGGGTACAACTGGGACAGTTCCAGCCTTTAAATTGGGTACTCGATAAGTCTTTGGCGACCCTTTGAGCTTCGTTGAGACGCTCATGTAGATGAGGTTCTTCAACGCCTACCAATTCAGTTCCACACATGTTACAAATAAATCTTCGATTCTTTTCTATCCAGCTTTCAGCGAGAACCGCTGTCCACCAACCATTGACAGAGGATGCAACGACGCTAAAAAATAAGATGATATTAATTTCAGATCCCCACATTGTAGTCAGGACAGAGAAGGCGGCTGAGAATATCCAGGCCAAGATAAACGGAATAATACTGTAGACAATTAATGTGAAGATGCCGATAAAGAGTGCCATTGATGGGGTTTTCCCCTGTTTATCAATAGCGTCTTTTCTAGCGCTAATCACGACTTTAATACTGCTAATAATTGCCTGGACAAAACCAATTCCTAAACTGACAGCGATCGCTACAACGGCTATGTTTAAGTTAAGGAGAGCCAGAGGTAAAAATATTCCCAAAGATAGAAGAAATCCCGCCATTCCAGCTTTGCCAAAAATTTCAAAATAACGCCCATGATCAGCCGAAGCCTGAATCCGAGATTCTCCCCGAGGAGCAATTTGAGTGGGTTGCTTTAATTTCTCCTGAGTCATTGAATACACTAACAGAGAAATAAGCCAACAAACGGCGGCCGTACTCCCTAAAATCCAAACCGCATCAAAGTCAAAGAAACGAAACCGGTTAATCTCTGTTTCATGATCAATAAAATCGATCCATCCAAATATTTCTAAACCAGATCCCCTGGCGAACCCCAAACGACTCGCCGCACTCAGTTGAGGAACCAGAACAAAGCTGAATCCCAACAGAATCGCGGCGATCGCCCGCCAGAGTTTATCAGGCCTCCTGAACGTTCGACGACATAACACTCGACAGGTCATGCGTGAGTTTAGGCTTGAGTTTAGGCTTAATACAAGCCTCTTCAATTGGCGATCGCCACAAGTCCAAACCCAGTTAATCCAGCCTAGAAGAGTTAGCATGAAGAGCAGTCGCCAGATTATATAGGACAAACGTAACGAAGGATGTTTAAGCCACAGATATTTAAGCCACAATGGAAGCTGGCCCATTCTTGACGATAAATCTTCACTTGTCAATTAGCAATTGTCAATTAGCAAGGATCAACCGTTCATCATCCTAGTTCATACCCCTAATAGCCACCACCCGCACCCCCGCCACCGCTGCTTCCGCCACCAAAACCACCACCACCGCCGCCACCGCCACCACTACTTCCACCGGAAACACCGGTCGATGTTGAACGAGTGCGTTGAGGAATAATCGTTTGTTTTTGTTTAGAATAATCGCAGGCCTGACAGGTATAGGTCGTTTCACGTAGCCCCGTGGACTGATAGGTGGGTTGAACGACAGTTTTGGTCTCATGCGTGACCGTAAACTCTTCACAATTGGGACATTCAGTGAATTCCCCCGACTTGAGAATATAGCTACGTAGATGAAACTCGGACGGTTCCGGGCAACAGTTAGGACAACGTAAGCCCGTAAATTTAGTACTCCCAAGGTCTTGAGCGACGTTCTGGTGAGGATTGAGTTGTGCTGTCACCTCCGACTCGGGAACGGGAACCAACTGCGTTTGACAGGTTTGACAAACCCGTTTGAGTGTGGCATCAAGCCAAGGTCGAGTCAACGTATAAGCTACCCAACCCATCCCCAAGGCCGCGACGAGGGAACCCAGTAAAACCAGTCCGAGGTCATCTCCCCAAACCTCCACCAACAAGGCTCCAGCGATGACCATAACGATCATGCTGCCAGCCAAGAAGACAAATCCTCCCAGAAACAGCCTGAGAGGGATCGACAGCAATCCTAGATAGCGATCGCTCCCCTCTTTCTCAAAACTCGCCCTCCAAGAACGAAGGATAAATTGCCCAATTCTGACAATGGCTGTCACCCCAGTCACCGCCAACAAGAGCGCGATCGCAATGAAAGCCAAGGTGCGGGAAGAATCTAACATCAGCAGGGGAATGAACACCCCCAAAGAGAGCATAAAGCCACAGAGGGTTGCCCCAAACAGAACTCCTCCATAGAGGGTTGCATCGCTTTTCCCCATCACCCGCGATCGCCCCCTGGGGTCGAGTTCAATCGGCTGCTTCAACCGCTGACGAATACTCCCATAGCCGAACGCCGAGGCTCCCCAAAAGACCACAGTGGCGATACCAAAGCCAGACCCATCTCTATCCCAAAAACCATCAGAGACAGAATTAGACCGATCTCCAGGAAATTGGAACTCCTCCTCAGACAGTATTGTGACTAACGCTTCAACTCCCGCTCGGGTTCCTGCATCAAACTCCTCGTCCCTAAACTTAGGAATGATCACCTCATCAATAATCCGGCCCACCTGAGCATCCGGCAAGATCCCTTCAACTCCATAACCCGTTTCAATTTCCACGCGGCGATCGCCCACTGAATGCAACCACAGTACCCCATTATCCACATCCGCTTTGCCCACGCCCCAGTGGTTAAACAATCGCGTTGCAAAGTCTTTGGGCGTAGCTTCAGAAGACGTATCCCGAACCGTTACCACGGCGATCTCGGTTCCATTTTGGGACTCTAACTCACTAATTTTCTGATTGAGCGCCTGTTCAGTCTCCTGACTGAGAACATCAGCCATATCCGTGACCCAACCCCCATACTCCTGTTGAGGATTAACCACTTGTTCAACCCCAACGGCTATGGCGTCACCCGCCAGAGGGAATCCAACCAGGGATAGGACAAATAAGACAATTAACCCCTGTTGTCTAACCTGGGTATAGACCAACTGCGCTGCGATCGCCAACCGTGATTTGAGGGACTGTCGTAACTGGGAGATCGTCATCATCACGAATGCTCTGCTTACGTCAATGCCGCGCTTTATCATGAATCTGGCTGCCTCAGCCAACATCCGTTAAACTGAAAGCAGTCACCCTGAAATTCTACCGAAATATCTCATTTAAGCCGCGTCACTTCAATCCTGGCATTCTTCCGAACCATGCTGGCAATATTTTATATTTCGTAAACTTTTTATGAGTTAATCCATATTTTCTTGTGATAAAAACAGCGATCGTGAGAAACCTCCATGAATCCCCCAAATCAAGAGAATACCCCTGAAATCCCCGACGACCTCGCTCCCGAGGTGCTAGAACTCGCCTCTCGCTACTACAGCGAGTCTCAGAATAGCTATTCCTTAGCCGAACTCCAAGAAGCAGGAGCCGAGGTGCAAATTCCACCGGAGTTGATCGCAAAAGCCCTTGAGGACGTTCAGGTTAAAAAAGAGCAAGAACAGCAACAACAAGAAAAGGCCCAAGAACGGCGCAAAACGGCCCAATGGATTGCCGTTGGGGTTGCGGTTATCCTCTCGATTTGGGGCATGGCTGCCTATAATGGACTAGCTAACCGCGCCCAAGAAGTGCAGGCCCGTTGGGCTCAAGTCGAAAACCAACTGCAACGGCGAGCCGATCTCATCCCCAACCTCGTCAGCGTAGCCCGCAGCCAAGCCGCCGCCGAACAGGAGGTGATTGAGCAATTAGAGCGATCGCGCCAAACCTATCTCCAAGCCAGTCGTATCGACGAAAAACAGGCTGCGATCGCCGAAGTCGAAGCCGCGATCGAGCAATTTCAGAACGCCACAGCTAACAATTCCAACCTAGAAAACTCCCAAGCCTTTCAAAACCTCAGTTATGAAATTGCCGGAACTGAGAACCGCATCGCCGTCGAACGAATGCGCTATAACGAAGCAGTACAAGCCTACAACAGCCAGTTAAGCCAATTTCCTCAAGCCCTCATTGGCAACATAGCCGGGTTTAAAACACAGCCTTACTTTGAAGCCCAAACTCCGCAGTCTCCCCAACCTGAGCCTTAGAGAAAAAAATAGTTTTGTCCCCACAAACCGATGCTTATTGAGGAGCAAAAAACGAGTAAATCAAGCGAATGACGAGCCAGCCGAGCAACGCATAAGCCCCCATGGCTACCAATATATTAACATCAAAAACATTTGTCCCAACCAAGCCTTCAGGATTCGCAAACAAATTACTAAATGGAGCAAAAAACGGATCTGACAGACTATAAATAAAATCAGCAAACAAATTTTCAGGATTCGCCCCACTGAGGCGAAGTAAAAACCGTAACGATAACAACACCAATAACGCACTCACCAAATAGGAAATAATGCGAATCATGCGGGAGAGAATCAAAGAACGTTGAGAGATCTCAACCCGGTCTTCCTCCGTATAGAGGCGATCGCGCTCCATAGGCGAGAGATTTCGGCTTGGATCAGGGTTAGGATTCGAGTTCGGATCAGGATTAGGGTTCATAACATGGCACTCCAACGGACTATCTGCCCAAATCATAGCCATTTTCGTGACTCCAATCCGAAATATGCCAGTTCGTCAGTCTCCGGTTGACGCATCACCCCATCCCCATCCCGGATCGACTCTGAGCAAACTCACCCCAAGCCAGGTTCACATTTGCGTTAGGATCAAAGAGTTCTTTCACTACTACCCATATACTCGTCCATGGTCGTTTCCCAGTCTCCTGTCAGCGAACACGCCGAACAGCCGATTCGCCTTCCTCGTACCAGCGAGTCGGACTCCATCAAACGGATTCGCCATACCGCCTCCCACGTCATGGCGATGGCAGTACAACGGTTGTTCCCCGGAACCCAAGTGACCATCGGCCCCTGGACAGAGTATGGCTTCTACTACGACTTCGATCGCCCCGAACCCTTCACCGAGAAAGATCTCAAAGCCATCAAAAAAGAGATGGTGAAGATCATCAAAAAGAAACTCCCCGTCACCCGAGAAGTCGTCAGCCGAGACGAAGCCCAAGCGCGAATTGAGAAAATCCAAGAACCCTACAAACTCGAAATCCTCGGCGACATCAAAGAAGAACCCATCACCGTCTATCACCTCGGCGACCAATGGTGGGATCTCTGTGCCGGTCCCCACGTCGAAACCACCGGCGACCTACACCCCAAAGCGATCGACCTCGAAAGCATCGCCGGGGCCTACTGGCGCGGCGACGCCAACAACCCCCAACTGCAACGGATTTACGGAACCGCTTGGGAAACCCCAGAACAACTGCAAGAATACAAACGCCGCAAACAAGAAGCCCTCAAACGAGATCACCGCAAACTCGGCAAAGAACTCGGCCTGTTTGTCTTCAACGATGTCGTCGGTCCGGGACTCCCTATGTGGACCCCCAAAGGAACCCTGCTGCGGTCCACCCTGCAAGACTTCCTCAAACAAGAACAACAAAAACGGGGCTATCAAGACGTCGTCACCCCTCACATCGCCCGTGTAGACCTGTTCAAAACCTCCGGCCATTGGCAGAACTACAAAGACGATATGTTCCCCATGATGTCCGACGAGGACTCGATGATCGAAGATGAGCGGGGGTTCGTCCTCAAACCCATGAACTGCCCCTTCCACGTGCAACTCTACAAAAACGAATTGCGCTCCTATCGAGATCTCCCCATCCGCTACGCCGAATTTGGCACCGTCTATCGTTACGAACAGTCCGGGGAACTCGGCGGACTAACTCGGGTGCGCGGCTTTACCCAAGACGACTCCCACCTCTTCGTCACCCCCGACCAACTCGAAGCCGAATTTCTCAGCGTGGTGGACTTGATTCTAACGGTCTTCCAAAGCTTGCGTTTAACCAACTTCAAATCCCGCCTCAGCACCCGCGACGCGGACTCTGACAAATATATTGGGTCTGACGCCGCTTGGGACAAAGCCGAGAACGCCATCCGCCAAGCCATGGAATCGCGGGGGATGAGCTACTTTGAAGCCCCCGGAGAAGCCGCCTTCTACGGTCCCAAACTGGACTTCATTTTCCAAGATGCCCTCGAACGGGACTGGCAACTCGGGACCGTTCAGGTGGACTATAACCTCCCCGAACGCTTCGAACTAGAGTATGTGGCCGAGGACGGTTCCCGTCAGCGTCCCGTGATGATTCACCGCGCCCCCTTTGGCTCTCTGGAGCGTCTCATCGGGATTTTGATTGAAGAGTACGCCGGAGACTTCCCCCTCTGGTTAGCCCCCGAACAGGTGCGGTTACTACCTGTCAGCGAGGAGTTTTTACCCTTCGCCAAAAATGTCGAAGCGCAAATGCTAGCCGTTGGCATTCGTGCTAAAGCCGATACCAGTAACGAGCGCTTGGGGAAACAGATTCGCAATGCGGAAAAGGCGAAAATTCCCGTCATGTGCATTGTCGGGGCGAAAGAACAAGAATCCAACTCTCTCAGTGTCCGCACTCGTGCGTCTGGGGAGTTAGGGGCCTTGCAAATTCCTGACGTGATTGAGAAACTTACCACGGCGTTACAGACTCGCGGCGATTTCTAATTGGTTCTAAGAAGAACCCACCCCTTGCCCCTCCCAGGAGGGGAAAAACAACTTAGGGGCGTTCCCTTGTGGGCGCCCTCTTCAGGGAGCGCCGGAACACCGGGACAGGAACCATTTCTGTATCTCCCCGGTTGATCCCCTGGGCTATAATGACTCTTGGCGTTACGGCTGGCTCCTGGGGCTTGCCGAGTGTCCTTTCAAATCAATTTTCTTATAAAAACCTGCACTTAATCCATACGTATGACTGTACTGAAACGCTGGCTAAAACTCGCACTCCTCGTCACCCTACTGCTTCCCCTCTCCTTGGGACTTAGTGCCGCCTGGTGGGATAGTGATGATGGTGGGGGAGACCGCCAGAACTATCGCCAAAGCCGGATGCCCCAAGGGGATGCGGTGACCGATCCAAAGGCCCTACTACAATATGCTCTCCCCATCGAGAATGACTCGGTGCGACGGATTCAAGAACAAATTGAGGATATTGGGCGACAACTTCGCGCTCGTAAACGCTGGTCTGCGGTGAGTCGGGATGTGCGCGGGGCTAAATCCACGCTGGCCTACCGCCGGGATGAAATCCTAGAGACGGTGGTTCCCTCGCAACGGGAGGCGGGACAGGAGTATTTAGAACGCCTCGATGAACAGATTCGTGAGTTGGAAGCGGTTGCAGAAACGCAAAATCGTGAAGACGCTTGGATTGTTCGCCGTAAGATTCTCAACACCTTGGGCGAGTTGCAGTCGTTAATGGTGGGCGAGTTCCCCTTTGAGATTCCCGAAGAATACGCCGATTTACCCCAACTTAAAGGACGCGCCACGGTAGAAATGACCACCAGTCAAGGGGACTTAACCCTGGTGGTGGATGGCTATAATGCCCCGATTACCGCCGGAAACTTCGTGGATTTGGTGCAGCGGGGTTTCTATGATGGCATTGACTTTGTGCGGGCTGAAGCCAATTATGTCTTACAGGCCGGTGATCCGCCGGGGCCTGAGGATGGATTTGTGGACCCTGAAACCGGTGAGTATCGCACGATTCCCCTAGAAATTCGAGTTCGTAGCGAGAATGAACCGATTTATGGCTTTACCCTCGAGGAAATTGGCCTCTATCGTGAACAGCCGGTGCTGCCGTTTTCCGCCTTTGGAACTCTGGGAATGGCCCATCGGGATCTCGATGCCAATAGTGGCTCGTCTCAGTTCTTCTTCTTCCTGTTTGAGCCGGAGTTAACCCCAGCGGGGCTGAACTTGCTTGATGGTCGCTATGCGGCGTTTGGCTATGTGGTTGAAGGGGCTGAAGTTCTCGAAAACCTCGGCCGGGGCGATCGCATCGAATCGGCTCGCGTCGTCGATGGCGCACAATACTTGCAAAAGGGTGAATCATAAACAGTTCGGGAGTCGGGCTGGCCATTAAATTAGGTTTTAATAGCGGCTTCATTCGCCGGCCCGCTTCCCCAGGTTCGATTCGAGTTCATCATCCCTGAGTCCCCCCCCCTGAGTCCCTATGCACGCAGACGCTTCCCCTGATCCGACGGTTCTGGAGGTTCGTAATCTTCGGGTTCAATTTCAAACCGGTGAACGCTTGGTTCATGCCGTCAATGATGTCAGTTTTCAGGTTCCTCGGGGTCAAACTCTGGGCATTGTGGGCGAGTCAGGATCGGGGAAATCCGTCACCTCTCTGGCGGTGATGGGATTAGTGCCGAGTCCTCCGGGTGAGGTAACGGGGGGAGAGATTTGGTTTAGGGACCCGGTGGTGGGCGATCGCGTCAACCTCTTAAATTTGCCCCCCAAGCAACTGCGACGCTATCGGGGGGGACGTATCGCCACCATCTTTCAGGAACCGATGACGGCCTTGAACCCGGTCTATAGCATCGGCTTTCAGTTGGTTGAGGCCATTCGCCTACATCGTAAAATTTCTAAAGCTGAGGCCCAAGAACAGGCGATCGCCCGGCTGCAAGAAGTGAAGTTACTCCCTGGTGAGGAGCAGCTTCAGGAGGAGGTGTTAGCGGCTCTGGGAGGGGCGGGGGCGGCTCCTGGACGGCGACAAGTCTTGCAAGAAATAGAACGGCGTAAACAGAGCCTGCTCAACCGCTATCCTCATCAGTTCTCCGGGGGACAACTGCAACGGGTGACCATTGCCATGGCGATCGCCTGTGACCCGGCTCTCCTCATTGCCGATGAACCCACCACGGCCCTGGATGTGACGGTTCAGGCGACGATTTTGCAACTGTTGCGGGAGTTGCGATCGCGCCATCAGATGTCCATGATCTTCATTACCCATGATCTCGGCGTCATTGCCGAAATCGCCGATCAGGTCGCCGTCATGTATCAGGGCAAAATCGTCGAAACCGGCAGCCTGAGCGACATTTTCTCCCGTCCACAACATCCCTACACCCAGGGACTTCTAGCCTGTCGCCCCCAAACGGAACTACGATTGCGCTGTCTCCCCACCATTGCCGACTTCATGACCGCCCAAGCGCAGACCTCGCCACCGCCCGCCCACGAGGAACAACCTCAGGTTGCAGAACGGAGGAGGCCCTCTCCTAAAGAGTCCCAAAGCGACCCCTCAGCGCCCGAAGAAGCCTCAGAAACCGATAATTCCGACTCAAATTTCATTCAGTCTTCTCACCTGACCTTACTGACCAATCCTGAAAACCGCATCTCAGACCTAGAGATGGCCCAACGCCTGGCTCATCTACAGCGGCAACCGCCCTTACTGCAAGTCGAGAATCTCCAAGTCGGGTATCCGGTGCGCGGCGGTCTCTTTGGCAAAACCCAACGCTACGCCATGGCCGTCAACGGCATTTCCTTCCATGTCTATCCTGGAGAAACCCTCGGTCTTGTCGGAGAGTCCGGTTGCGGAAAAACCACTCTCGCTCGCACCTTATTACAGTTAATTGCACCTACCAGTGGCCGGATGGTCTTTGAAGGTCAAGACATTACCCATCTCAAAGGTAAGCCACTGCAAGGCCTACGCCGTAACATTCAAGCGATTTTCCAAGATCCCTTTAGTTCCCTCAATCCTCGCATGAGTGTCGGGGCGGCGATCGCCGAACCTCTCAAAATCCACAAGGTCGGTGGACCCCCTCGCCAACAACGGGAACGCTGCATTTGGCTTCTCGAACGAGTCGGACTCAGCGCCGACTGTCTCAAACGCTATCCCCACGAGTTTTCCGGCGGACAACGACAACGGATCTGTATCGCCCGGGCCTTAGCCCTCAATCCTAAATTTGTCATCTGTGACGAGTCCGTCTCAGCCCTCGATGTCTCCGTACAAGCCCAAGTCTTAAATCTCTTGCGGGAACTGCAAGATGAGTTTGGTCTAACCTATATTTTCATCTCTCATGACCTGAGCGTGGTCAAATTTATGAGCGATCGCATCATGGTCATGAACCAAGGCAAAATCGAAGAAATTGGCGCCGCCGACCGTGTCTATCGCGAACCCGAGCGAGACTACACCCGTCAACTCATCGCCTCCATTCCCAATCCAGCGGCCCTGTTGCAACGTGCCTAACGCCCAAAATTTTCAACAAATTGCTACAGTTTCCCCGAGAGTTCACCCATCCACCTCCAAGAGTCGGTAATATCTTGGGTATACCTGAGGGTCGTTCCTTGCAACCCCTCAGAAAACCCATTAGAACCTGGTTAGGGGAGTGACTGTATGCCCATCCAACTCAATCCGTCGAAATTCCCAATCCATTGGGGAATTGTCCTGGGTGCGATCGTCTGCACCCCACCGGCCCTGGCCTCGACGGTCTCATCAGCGTCCAATCTGCCCACCTCATCATTAAACCCAACACCCGGAGTCGAAGCCCCCCAACTGGCCCAAGGCTTTAACTTTGAATCCGAAAGTCCCACTCGCTTCATCCCCATTCTCGGTCCAATTCCCAGACAGCGGCCAGAAGTCTATTCCCCCGAAATCTTAGAACGCCTCCGTTCCGGCTTTTTCCTCGGCGGTGACTTTGGCATCGACAGTGCCGAAGGAATCTCTGCCGGCTTCCGTCTCGGCTACCGGGACGAAGAGGGGCGTTCCATTGTCTTCACCGGTGAGGGGGGAGAATTTCTCGCTGGAGCCGATGTCACCTATACTCAAGCCGCCTTCAGCGGCGATGAAAATGGAGACGGCCGGCGAGTCGGCTACCGCCTCTCAGCCAACTTCAACAACACCCGCGACAACGCCTTTCTCAGCGACGACGATGACGAAGATGTCCGCGAAGTCTTCCTACCCATTGGTGATGAACATGAACCCTGGGTGAACCGGCTTGGCTTTGAGAGCCAAGTCGTCGTTCCTGTCAGCCGCACCACCGTGCTAATGCCCGGACTCAGCTACGAAAAAATCCGTATCCAAAACCGGGCCTTCGACGACGACCTCTTTCCCGTTGACGAAGAAGGCAATCAACTCTCCGCCAGCGACGATGGTAAAGACGATATCGTACTACTAAGTCTATTCGCCCTACAAGACAACGCCAGTCGCGATGAATATGGCTTCCCCCTCTCGGGTAACGTCTTTCAATTCGGCACCGAGCAATCGATTCCCACCGGAAACAGCACCCTTGACTTCAACCGTCTCAGTGCCGGTTATGTCCAATATCTCCCCGTCAACCTCTTCGGATTTGCCGAAGGACCCCGCACCCTAATTTTAGGACTCCAAGGCGGGACGATTCTCGGAGATGTCCCGGGTTACGAAGCCTTCAACCTCGGGGGATTTAACTCCGCCCGAGGCTATGGCCAAGGTGACGTCGGAACCGCGAGCAGCTTCATTCAAGCCCGGTTAGAATACCGCTTCCCCATCGCCGTTACGCCCGGCGGTTTTTTTGAGGAATTGCGCGGTAGTCTCGGGGTTCAATACGTCTCGGATTTCGACACCGCCTCTGATGTCATCGGTCGTCCGTCTGAAGTACGTAACGAACCCGGCGACGGTTTCGGATTTAGTGTCGGCTTACACTTCCTCGACCTAGATGTCCCCGTTGTGGACACCTTACGAGTCACCGCTGGGGTCAACGATCGCGGCGACTTCCGAGCCTATTTCTCCATCGGCCCGGCGTTCTAGGTCGTTATTGGTTTTGGCCT
>LSZA01000036.1 GCA_001637315.1 Phormidium willei BDU 130791
AAGTTGGCGGTAGGTGAGGTGTTGGTTGGCGGCAATAACGGCGATGTTGTCCGGGGTTCGCTCGACGTGTTGTTGAATGCGTTGCGGTAGGGTGTCTTGGCTGGGAGGGGTTGGGGAGGGGTTGAATTGTGCTAGGAGTTGTTGCTGTTCGGTGTCTGTCAGCAGGGGGAGGCGGTTGAGGGGTTGGTGAGGCTGTGCAATGGCAGCGGTGAGGAGGGTTTGATAGTGGTTGGCTAGGCGGTTTAAGGTCGTTTTAGAAATGACGTTGCGATCGCCTTGGAATTGCAGTTGAAGCTGTTGATTGTATTGAGTAAATGATAAACTGAGGGCAAAGCGATCGCTGCGATCGAGTAATGTCTCTAGGGAAACCGTCAGATTCCCCGAATTCTCCAAAGTTAGGGGAGAAAACCCCTGAAAACGAACCGGGAAATAGCTATTAGACCCCATTTGAGATGGATGAGTTTTAAGGGTTTCACTAAAATATTCCTGCCATTGAGCCGCCAGATCTAAATCCGTTTCAACCTGGTGAACGGCTTGTGCTAAGGATTGATTGAAATCTGGAGTTAGCAGCGGACAATCTCTTGTCAAAGGTCCCCAAACGTCCTCTAGTTCAGCTTCACTGCGTCCATCTAGGGCAACTCCCATGAGAAAGTGACGGTCACCGCTTAGGCGAGCAATTAAGGCTTGCCAACAGGTGAGGAATAGGGAAGAAATCGAGACATTTAGAGATTCGGAAAGATGGGCGATCGCAACTCTTTCTTGATGCAAAACTTCTACAGTCAAAATCTCCGGTTGCCAGGTCGAAGATTGACCCACCACTAAGCCATAGGGAAGTCGGGAAACGGGGGTTTGTTGCAATGTATCCTGTTGCCAATAGGCAACCCCAGCTTGATAGTCATCATCGTGGGTTTCTAGGAGTTCGTGATGCCATTCGGAGACTTGTAGATATTGAATAATATCATCATTGTCAACGCTGTTCTCAGGAGTCTCTGGCTGTTGATAGTTTGACAGCCAGGTTTGTACCAGTTTTAAAGCTGTTGTGCCATCGGCGTACAATGCCGGAAGTTCCAAGCGTAGCCAATAGGAGTTGTCAGTACGTTGGATACAATCAACAGCTAAACCGGTCAGGGTTTCTTCTGAATTGGGAACTGAGTTAATTTGAGCGTTTAACTGTTTTTGTTGCTCGTCATGAGACAGATTTGTCCAATCTGAGGTTTGCCAGTGAATTTGTCCTTGAGATTCAACCACTTGCAATGGTAATGCCATGCCAGGGCGGCGATGAAATTGGGTGCGCAAAATGTCGTATTTGTCAATAGTTTCTTGAAGTTTTGATTGGAGTCGAGACTGATCTAAGCTGCCTTCAAGACTTAAAATAACTTGTACTCCATAGCCAGGACAATGCCGTTGCGACGTCCAGGTTCGAGCTTGTCGGGGTGAAAGACGAAAGCCGGCAAGGGTTGAGGTTTGAGTGGGATGGTTGAGGGACATGGTATTGATTTTGAGGATAGATTCTTGAGGTCTTAAACTGGGTCTTAAACTTGGGCAATAGACTTGTTCGCTGAAGAGGTAAAGGATAGGTCTAAATCTGTCATCATGTCTCCCATCGTGACGACAATTTTGCGAGAGCCAGAAAAGGGATTGCGACCATGAGCCATGCGCATATTGTCGAGCATCAAAATATCTCCTTTTTTCCAGGAGAATTGAATTTTAGCAGCAGTATAGGCGGCGTCTAATGCTGTTAAAACACGGTCATCGAGGGGAGAACCATCACCGTAATAGACATGGCGTGGTAAATAGGCTTCACCAAATAAAGAGACCAAAGATTGCCGCACGCTTGGTTCTAAATAGGCGATGTGATGTAGCTGAATTTGATTGAAAAGAAGCCAATCTTGGGTTTTTGGATGTGGGACAATCGCCGGACGAATTTGTCGAGTCCGTAGTCCTCGTTCCGTCCATTCTACATGAATCTGTTGTTGCTGACATTGGGCTTCGACGACTTGGCGATCGCCAGTTTGAAAAAAGTCCTGCCAACTCACATCTAAGCCATCGGTAAAGTTGCGCACATACATGAGTTTTTTACTCTGTAATTCCTGCCGCAGTTCGGGACTTAAATTACGGTAAGCCTCTCGACAATCTACAATTGGAGTTTCTCCTCCAGTTGTTGCCGGTTGTAAACAACAAAACCAAATTTTTTGAGGCCAACGGGGTAGATGGGAACTTTCATTGTGAAAGCGAATGGCTTGTTCGGCGGGATAGGGAGTTGAACCGTAAACTTTACCCCCAACATCTTCTCGGGGTAAATCACCGTACTCGGCAAACAGTTGGGGACAAATCGCTTGCGCGACTTGTTCAAACTCTGAGGCAGATGTAACCGAGAAATCCCGGAATAAAATCGCCCCGGTGTTTTGTAGCTGCGTCTCCAGCCAAGGGCGATTATTTTGCGCCCAATCAGCTAAATCAACGTTGTTCTGTTGCGGTTGAATGACGAGAGGACAGGGGCAATCTGAGGTTAGTTGTCCAGTTTTAATTAAGGCTTGATTGAGGCTATCAACGGGTTTCGGTTGAACGGCTTTGAATTTTTTGAATTTACTTGTCTTGAGTTGACTTGTTTTGGCTTTAGTCTGTTTCATGGTTGGTGCAACATTAGAGACTTTTGGCAAAATGTCATCGAGGTGCTGTTGAGGCTGATCGATGAGTGTGTTGAATAGGTCTGATAAGTCCTTGGAGAAGCGTTGAATCTGCTCGCGAGTTAGGCGATCGCAGCGGTAATTCCACAGTCCCTCTAACCCCGTTTCGGTTTCGGTGAAAAACAGTGCTACGTCAAACTTGGCTGTGCCATTATCAACCTCTTGAGGGGTTAAGCGTAACCCCGGACAACTTAGGGACGTCGATGGAGTATTTTGCAGAACAAACAACACCTGAAACAGAGGCGTACTATTCACCGATCGCGTGGGATTTAATGCCTCCACTAACTTGGCAAAGGGTAAGTCTTGATGAGCATAAGCCCCCAAGGTCACGCCTCGAATACATTGCGCCAGGTCTTCGATGGTGGGATTTCCCAATAGTCGCAAACGGAGCGGCAAAATATTGACAAAAAAGCCAATGAGTGGTTCGACTTCCTGATAATTACGATTGGCAATATCTGTGCCAATGACAATGTCCTTTTGTCGAGATTCCCGATAGAGGAGGAGATAAAACCCCGTCAACAGGGTCATAAACAGAGACAGTCCCCGCTGTTGACTCCATTGCTGGAGCGATCGCAACAGGGATGCCGGCAACTGAAAACTCTCTAAAGCACCCCGATTGCTAGAGGTGGTTGTCTCTCCCAAGGACAACACCGGCAAGGGAGGCTGAAGTTGTTGCCTCCAATAGTTGAGATGAGACTCCAGTCGTGACTGGCCGCTGGCGGCGTCCGACGGTCCCTGCAACCAGTGCCGTTGCCAGACCGCAAAATCGGCATATTGAATCGGTAATGGAGGCAAGCTGGGAGACTCTTGACGAGCAAAGGCCTCGTAACAGTGGGTCATTTCCCGAATCAGAATTCCCAGAGACCAGGCATCGGTAATAATGTGATGCAGACAGACCAACAGTTGCGATCGCTCGTCCTCCAACCGCAACAGCCGGACGCGCAACAGGGGACCTGTCTCTAAATCAAAGGGGTGTTGGACCAACTCATCTTGCCGCTGCTGAACCCACTGGGCCTGCTTTTCGGGAGATAGATGACGTAAATCTTCCGTGATGATGGGAACCGTTAGCTGGGGGGCAATCTCTTGTCGGGGATGACCATCGACCATGACAAAGGTGGTGCGTAGGCTCTCATGGCGAACAATCAGGGTATCTAAACTCCGTTGCAGCGCCTCAACTTGCACGAGTCCCTGCATATCAATGGCTGTGGCAATGAGGTAACTGCAATCGCCGGGGTTAAGGCGGTCGAGGACCCAAAGCCGTTCCTGAGCGAAGGAGAGAGGTAGTGGCTGTTGGCGATCGCAGCGGCGCAGGGTTGGCAGGACCGGGGAGGCGGATTCTGTCTTAGACTCGTCAGGGGAGATGGCCGCCGCTAAACGGGCCACCGTCGGCGCATCGAAGAGCAGTCGTAAGGGCAAATCTTGCTCGAGGCGTTGTCGTAGGCGAGAGATAGCCTGAGTCGCTAGGAGGGAATGACCCCCCAACTCAAAGAAGTTCTCCTCTCGTCCCAACTCCTCCAGGTTCAACAAATCCTGCCAGACAGTGGCGATTTGACGTTCTAAGTCGGTTTGAGGTGAGACTGTTGTGCTAGCAGAAAGGTCACGGCAGGGTTTTGGTAAGGCCCGGCGATCGATTTTGCCATTGGGGGTTAAGGGTAATTCATCTAACGCCACGAAAAGGCTGGGAACCATATAGTCCGGTAGCTGGGCCTGGAGATGACGGCGCAGCTTGGAACCTAAGTCCTCTTGGGAAAGGTCACCGACAATGTAGGCCACTAAACGGCGCTGTCCTGGCTCATCCTCTCGCGCTATAACAACGGCATTATTGACCTGGGGATGCGATCGCAGTTGGCTTTCAATCTCTCCTAACTCAATGCGATATCCCCGCAGTTTCACTTGATGGTCTAGGCGACCTAAATGCTCTAACACCCCATCCTCGCGATAGCGGACTAAATCCCCCGTGCGATAGAGACGACCCCAAGCTAAGTCCAGAAACCGCTCTCGGGTCAACTCCGGTCGTCGCCAATACTCTCGCGCTAACCCTGCGCCGCCGAGATATAGTTCACCGGGAACGCCGATAGGGACGGGTTGCTGATTGATGTCCAAGACATAGACTTGGGTGTTGTGGATAGGACGACCGATGGGAATGGTCTCGTCAATGGCTTGTACCCGGTGAAGTGTTGACCAAATGGTGGTTTCGGTGGGGCCATAGAGATTCCAAAGGGCCTCGCCTTTGCCTACCAGTTGCGCCGCTAAATCCCGTGAGAGCGCTTCTCCGCCGCAGAGGAGCATTAATCCCTCCTTTCCAGACCAACCGGCGCTTAACAACATTTGCCAAGTGGCAGGGGTAGCTTGCATGACGGTGACTTGACTCTGGTTAAGTGCCTGAGCCAGTTGTGAGCCATCACGACTGAGGCAGTCGGGGAGAATTTGCACCTGAGCGCCGACAGTCAGGGGTAGGAATAGTTCTAAGACAGCGATGTCGAAGGAGAGAGTGGTGATGGCTAGGAGGCGATCGCTCTCGCTGAGCCGTAAGTGAGCCTGGAGGGACTGGAGGAAGTTGGCCACGGACCGCTGTTCAATGGCCACTCCTTTGGGTTGTCCCGTGGACCCGGAGGTGTAAATCAGATAAGCCAAAGCCTCTGGGGTGGGAGTTTGGCTGAATGTCCCCGTTGCTGTCTCAAGGTTGATCCCATCGAGGTCTACAACGGGAATGTCGGGCAATTGTGGCAATTGGGAACGGACTTGAGATTCAGTGAGGACTAAGGCCGGTTGGCTGTCTTGGAGGATGAAGGTTAACCGGTCTTGGGGATAGTTGGGGTCTAGGGGAATATAGGCGGCACCCGTTTTGAGGATGGCCAGAAGAGCGATGAGTAGTTGTGGCGATCGCCGCAGCGCCACGGCCACCCGCATCTCGGGTCTAATCCCCAACTGGTGTAACTGTTGTCCCAGGCGTTCCGCGTCCTCGTTGAGTTGCCGATAGGTGAGTTGTTGGTCTTCAAACAAGACGGCTACAGCTTCAGGAGTGCGCTGGACTTGGTCTTCCACCAATCCCACCAGGGTCGATTCTGGAAAAGACGTCTGGGTTTGATTCCACTCTTGCAAGAGTTGCTGTTGTTCCTCCTGGGATAGCATCTCCAACTCACCCAAACGGGGATTGTCCCGTTCCAACATTTGCGACAACAGGGTCTCAACTTGGGTGGCTAAACGAGCCATCGCCTCGTCTCCAAACTGACTGCGATCGTAGATAAACTTGAGGGTCAGGCGATCGCCCGGTTCGGCGACAATCATCAGTGGATAATTGGTTTGTTCAATGGCCTGGATCGGACGGATGCTCATATCCGCGTCCTCTGAACGCAGGGCCACCGGGTAGTTTTCCACCACCAGAAGACTGTCAAATAAGGGGGTATTGGCGTCGAAATTGCTCCAATCTTGAATCTGGGTCAGGGGAGTGTAATCATACTGACGCGCTTCGGCCTGTTGCCGTTGCAGTGCTTGTAGCCAAGGAATCAGAGGCTGTTCTGGAGTGACCCGACAGCGCACTGGGAGAGTATTGATGAGCAGTCCCAAGATAGTCTCAGACCCCGGTAACTGAGGCGATCGCCCGGACACAGTCGTGCCAAACACCACCTCAGATACACCGCTATAGCGAGCCAAGAGCAGCGCCCAAAGCCCCTGAAGACAGGTGTTCACGGTGAGACCCTGTTGTCGGGCAAATTGGCGGTATTGCTCGCTTTTTGCGGCGCTGAGCGATCGCGTCTCCTGGCCATGACTGAGGCCATCGCGCCACCCCGCCGGCCCCAAGCGTAGGGGAGTTGGCGCTGTGATTCCCTGTAGGTAGGCTTGCCAAAATCCCTGGGCCGCCCGAGTATCCTGCCGCTGTAACCAGTCGATATAGTCGCGATAGGGTCGCACCGGGGCCAACGATGGCGTCCTCCCCTGACAACGTCCCTGATACTGTTGCCAAACCTCCTGGAGTAGCCGTGACGCAGACCAACCATCCAGGAGAAGATGATGATGGGTCCAGACTAAATAATCCTCATTGGGTCCCAGATGCAACCGCGTCAAGCGCATTAGGGGCGCTTTCGAGAGGACAAATCCCCGACGGCGATCGCCCTCAAGCCACTGCACCAGCGCCACTGACCGCTCCTGGGGATCTAAGGCCTGCCAATCCTCTTGCTGTAGACGCAGCCGCGCTTGACGGCCCACGACTTGCAAGGGGTGGTCTAGGTTATCCCAGACAAAGGCGGTTCTGAGAATCCCATGGCGATCGACGCTGGCTTGCCAAGCTTCTTCTAGGACCTCCCAGTCCAACTGTCCCTGAATCTCCAAAGCTAATTGTTCGACATACACGCCTGATTCGGGTGCATAGAGGCTATGAAAGAGGAGTCCTTGTTGCAGGGGAGACAGGGGATAGATGTCTTCGATGGTGGGGTGGTTCATGATCACGGGTGAGGAATAGGGAACAGGCGGGGAACTCTTTCTTAATTCAGAGTGTCAATAGGGCAATTTTTGATTGTTAAACCCATTAAGTTCAACTATCAAATTCAACGGTGGCAAGGATGGTCTTGAAATCTTCAGAATTGAGGGTTTTGGAGTCAAATCCAAATTGGTTTGAGGTGGGATTCTCCTCGGGTGGTTTCGTCTGATATAAATTGCGGCGTTGGTCATTCAAGTAATGGCGCAATCGTTGTAGATAGCGATCGCAAAACTTGCTCATGGGAAATGACACTAAAGCGGTGCTATAGGTCCAGGTCAGATGTAACTGTCCCCCGGTGATGAAACTGTTGATTTCTAAGGCATGACTGGGAGGATTCTCAGGACTAACACTGGTTCCCGCTTGGTCTGCGGCTAACTGCCAACGTCCCGGCTGTTCTTCGAATTGTCCCAGGTAGTTAAAGAGCAGGTTAGGCTGAATGTGTTGCTGGATTTTATCAGCCAGAGAGGGGGGAGCCAGTTGACGGAGTAATCCATAATCAACGGCTGAGCTTGAACGCTCTTGAAGTTGCGCTTTGACGGCTTCAATGGCGGTCTCGATGGTGAGATGTTCGAGATGGAACTCAACGGGATAAATTGCCGTAAACCAACCTACGGTTCTGGAGATATTTAGGTCAGAATTTTTTGGATTGCGTCCATGATGTTCGAGATCCAGGCAACAATGGTTAGCCTCGGTCTCGTCTTGGATTGTCAACAGTAACACCGCCAACAAACTTTCTTGAATATGAATTTGGCGATAGTGCTGAATGTTTTGCAAGACTTGAGTTTCTCTGGGACTAAGTTCGGTTTTTAGCTGGCGAACTGTTGCCAGATACTGAGATTGCTCTCTCGGCAAAAAAGTATTTTGTTGAGTGGGACTATTTCGAGCAAGACTATGAGGATACCACTGTTGATAGAGTGTTTCAAGGGGTAAGGATGACCCGTAATTTTGTAAGTGCATTGACCATTGTTGAAATGAATTTGTTTTTGGCGGCAAGATGTCTGAGGATGCGGCATCTGTGTCTTGACAAAGACGATCTAAGTCTTCGAGTAAAATGCGCCAGGAGACACCATCGACAAGGAGATGATGAATGACAATTAAGAGTTGATCGGACTGCTGCGTTCCAAATTGGAAATAGGCAACTTGTAGCAAGGGTCCTTGCTGCACCTTGAGACTCGCTTGCAGGCGATCGCTATGATTATCACGGGCAATGGTTTGGTCCTCTAGGGATAGGTGAGATAAGTCAATAGCCTGGATGGTTACCTCAACCGACTCTGGAGGAAGAATCTCTTGACACCAGCCTTTTTCCGTCGGCAGAAACCGCGATCGCAAAACATCATGATGAACAAGGATCTCGTTGATGGCTCGCTGAAGTTGGGCTAAGGGAAGCGGCTCATTTAAGTCTAAGAGAACCGCTTGATTCCAATGGTCGGGCTTAGGAAAGTTTTGCTCAAAAAACCAATATTGAATGGGAGTTAAGGGAACTCGTCCAGTTACTGCATCTTGTTCGGCTATTTCTGTGATTGTGGTTCCAGCAACGGCGGCCAATTCGGCAATAGTTTGGTGTTCAAACAATTGCTTTGGGGTTAATTGTAAGCCCAATTGATTAGCTTTTGCAACGACTTGCAAACTGAGAATCGAATCTCCTCCGAGGGCAAAGAAGTTATCATCAATGCCTACATAATCGAGCGCCAACACCTCACACCAAATTTGTGCTAATACCTCCTGCGATCGCGTTTGGGGAGACCGTTGTTCAGTCTTAGCGGTGGCAGGAGGAGGTGCGGGGAGCGATCGCCGATCGACCTTACCGTTCGCCGTCAAGGGTAATTCAGCTAAGGGGACAATGACCCCAGGCAACATATAATCAGGCAACTGTTGCGCCAAAAACTCCTGTAACTTGGCGATCGCATCCCCTTCTGGATCATCCTTAAACACCACATAGGCCACCAAGCGTTTCAACGAGCCAGGATCATCTTGTAACAACACCAGCGCCCGTTGCACCGCCTCATGTTGCACCAGAACCGCCTCAATCTCTCCCAACTCAATGCGATACCCTCGTAGCTTCACCTGATGGTCCAGACGACCGAGAAACTCCAGATTGCCATCGGGACGATAGCGGACGCGATCGCCGGTGCGATAGAAGCGCAGCGATGGGTCTGACTCTAAGCGGACAAACCGTTCTGCGGTCAGTTGCGGTCGATTGAGATAGCCCTGGGCCACACTGACACCGCCAATATAGAGTTCTCCGGGAATGCCGATGGGAACCGGCTGTTGCTGGGCATCGAGAACCCGAATCTGAACATTCGGCAGGGGACGACCAATGGGAACCGGTGTTTGGGGAGTTAGGTTAGAAATTTGGTTCAACTCACAGGTCGTCGCCACTACGGTGATTTCCGTCGGGCCATAGCCATTAACCAATCGCACCTCAGGTGCCAAGGCCTGCCAGGCCATGACATAGTCCGGTAACAGGGCCTCCCCACCAACAGTGACGAAGCGTAGGGTTGAGGGCAACATCAGACCGTCATCACGCAATTGAACCACCAGTTGTTGCCAAAAGGCGGTGGGTAAATCCAAAATCGTAATGCGATCGCGCTGACAGCAACTGAGAAACTCGGCAATACTCTCTCGTTGGATACCAGGGCGCAAGACCAAGGTTGCCCCCCGGACTAAAGTCATGAAAACCTCCTCGACGGCGGTATCGAAACCGAGGGCCGCAAATTGGAAAAGGCGATCGCTCGGCTGCACGTCATAGACCTCGGCAATCGAGAGAATAAAGTGAACTAAGGCACGATGGTCAATCATGACCCCTTTCGGTCGTCCTGTGGACCCAGAGGTATAAATCACATAGGCCAAATGATGCGATGGCGGATACTGGGGCAGATTTTCCCCAGATTGAGTTTGAATGTCGGGCCAAACCCTTGCCAAATCCAGATGGGGAATCTCTCCAACCGCGTCAACCAGAGGATGCCTGTCCGGGGCAATTAAACAGTGAATTTGACTTTCTTCGACGACCATCTGCAAGCGGGCCAGGGGATAGGTGGGTTCCAATGGCACATAGGCGGCTCCAGCTTTGAGAATGCCCAGGATGGCAATAATGGACTCAGGAGATTGGGCGATGGCTAATCCCACCAAACTGTTGGCCCCCAACCCCTGCTGTTGCAGATAACGAGCCAGTTGATTTGCTCGCTGATTGAGTTGGCGATAAGTCAACAAACCTACGTCACTGACTAGGGCGATCGCTTCAGGAGTCCGTTGCACCTGTTGCTCAATTAGGGCCTGGATACTGCAATCGGGACGCTCTAAAACGGGGCCAGAATGCCAAGTGTCTAAACGGGCCTGTTCCGAGGGGGGAAGCAACTGAAGCTGACTCAACGCCACATCAGGATGAGCCACAAGGCTCGTCAGCAGGGTTTGCCAATGGTTCAGCCAACGCTCTAGGGTGGCATCATCCCAGCGATCGCCGTCATAGTCCCAAACCATCGTCAGGTGACTGGTCTCGTCAACCACCTCTAAACTCAGGTCAAAGTGAAGGGAACGGGGCTTCAAGGTCAGGGGTTCTAGGCTGAGATCTCCCAGCTGAGGTTGGGAGATGGGAAGGGTATGGAGAGCAAACCAAACTTGAAATAAGGGAGTTTCCTGGAGACGGCGTTCGGGTTGTAGGGCCTCGACGAGTTTCTCGAAGGGGAGATCTTGATGGTCGTAAGCCGCCAGGGTGGTTTGGCGCACCTGGGTCAGCAACTCCCTTAGACTCAGATGGGGATCGAGCTGCGATCGCAAAACGAGGGTATTGACAAAGAAGCCCAGCAGAGGCTGAATGTCCGGCTGATGGCGATTGGCGATGGGAGACCCTACGGCCAGATCCGATTGGCCGCTATAGCGATAAAGCAAGACCTTGAAGGCCGCCAACAGGAGCATAAAGAGGGTCACTCCCTCGGTATGGCTCATCTCTCGTAGCGCCTGACTCAGTTCCGGGGAGAGGGATTGGCTCTGTCGTCGGGGACGGCGGTGACCCGAATGGGGACGATGGCGGGTCCCGCACGCTTCGCGATCGCTCGGCAGTTGTAGAGGAGACAAGTCTGCGAGTTGCTCTCGCCAATAGGCTAAATGACTCTCCCAGTGCTGATGTTGGTCCTGCTGCCAGACGGCGAAATCGGCATATTGAATCGGCAATTCTGGCAAGGTCAGAGGCTGCTGGGCCACGGCGGCGGGATAGAGGGCGGCCAACTCCTGTAACAACACCCCCAAGGACCAATCGTCGGCGATGATATGGTGCATTACCAGCACTAGAATTGCCTCCTCAGGTTGGCAGTGAATCAGGGTTGTAGCCAACAGGGGACCTTGGGTGAGGTCGAAACAGCGATCGCATTCTCGGTCGATAGCCTGCTGAATGCTCGCTTCACTTTGACCTCTAAGATCTAATGAGTTGAAGGCCAAGGTTCCCTGGGGATGGACGACTTGCACTGGCTGGTTATCAACGGTTGTAAAGGTAGTTCGCAGAATTTCATGACGCTGGATCACCTGCTGCAAACTGGTTTTGAGGGCTTCAGGGTTTAGAGACCCCCACAGCCGCACCGCAATGGGCAAGACATAGGCGGGATCTCCTGGTTCTAGGCGATCGAAAAACCAGAGTCGCTGTTGGGCCGAGGACATGGGAAAGACGAAGACATCCTCGGGTAATGAGGGCGTGGAGGGAATAGGAGAAGTTAGGGTCATGATGACTGGGCCTGGGTCTGTAACTGGGTCTAGTGCTGGGTTTGGGGGGAACGGTAGCGATCGCGGGAAACACGACGAATCAGTCCGGGGCCTGGGGTCGAGGGTGATACTCCCTGTTGTGTCTGGCGTTCTATCTGGCTGGCGAACTCCGCCAGAGTGGGATGATCGAAGAGAAGACGCAGGGGAATATCGACCTGAAGGCGATCGCGGATTTGGGCAATCAATTGAGTCGCTAGGAGGGAATGGCCCCCTAACTCGAAGAAGTTGTCATGGATGCTGGGAAGGGGACTCTGTAAGAGGTTTGCCCAAAGCTCGGCCAACTGTTGTTCCAAGTCGTTGCGAGGGGCCACCAGTTGCTGGGAGGGTTGGCGGGATGGTTTCGGCAAGGCTCGGCGATCGACCTTGCCATTAGGCGTTAAGGGCAACTGTTCTAACTCGACGAAGAGGCTGGGAACCATATAGTCCGGTAGCTGAGCTTGGAGATGACGGCGCAGCTTGGGGCCTAAGTCCTCCTGGGAGAGGTTACCGACAATGTAGGCCACTAAACGGCGCTGTCCTGGCTCATCCTCTCGCGCTATAACAACGGCATTATTGACCTGGGGATGCGATCGCAGTTGGCTTTCAATTTCTCCCAACTCAATGCGATATCCCCGCAGTTTCACTTGATGGTCCAGGCGACCTAAATGCTCTAACACTCCATCCTCGCGGTAACGCACTAAATCCCCGGTGCGATAGAGGCGACCCCAAGCTGAGTCCAGAAACCGCTCTCGGGTCAACCCCGGTCGTCGCCAATACTCTCGCGCTAACCCCGCACCGCCGAGATATAGTTCCCCCGGAATACCGATGGGGACGGGTTGCTGGTTGTTATCCAAGACATAGACTTGGGTGTTGTGGATAGGACGACCGATGGGAATGGTCTCCTCGGCATTGTCGACTCGTTCCACGGTGGACCAAATGGTGGTCTCGGTGGGGCCATAAAGGTTCCAAAGGGCCTCGCCTTTGTTCAATAATTGCGCCGCTAAATCTCGTGAGAGCGCTTCTCCCCCAGAGAGGAGCGTCAATCCGTCTTTTCCAGACCAACCGGCGCTTAACAACATTTGCCAGGTGGCAGGGGTGGCTTGCATGACCGTGACTTGACTCTGGTTGAGAACCTGAGCCAGTTGTGAGCCATCACGACTAACGCAGTCGGGGAGAATCTGCACCTGAGCGCCAACAGTCAGGGGAAGGAACAGTTCTAAGACGGCGATATCGAAGGAGAGAGTGGTGATGGCCAGGAGGCGATCGCCCTCGCTGAGCCGTAAGTGAGCCTGAAGGGATTGGAGGAAGTTGACCACGGACTGCTGTTCAATGGCCACTCCTTTGGGTTGTCCCGTAGACCCGGAGGTGTAAATCAGATAAGCCAAGGCCTCGGGAGAACGGAGCGAAGACCAATCCTGACGAGGCCCTGGTTCAGGGGTTAACGACTCGATATCCAAAACGGGACTCTCGGGCAATTGCGGCAACTGAGGGCGTACCTGGGATTCAGTCAGGACTAAGGCTGGCTGGCTGTCTTGGAGGATGAAGGTTAATCGGTCTTGAGGATAGTTGGGGTCTAGGGGAACATAGGCCGCACCCGTTTTGAGGATGGCCAATAGGGCAATTAACAGTTGTGGCGATCGCCGCAGCGCCACAGCCACTCGCATCTCGGGTCCAATCCCCAACTGGTGTAACTGTTGTCCTAAGCGTTCGGCTTGGTCATTGAGTTGCCCATAGGTAAGCTGTTGGTCTTCAAACAAGACCGCTACGGCTTCAGGAGTGCGTTGTACCTGGTTTTCTACCAATCCCACCAGGGTCGATTCTGGAAACGATGTCTGGGTTTGATTCCACTCTTGCAAGAGTTGTTGTTGTTCTGACTGCGAGAGCCAGGACAATTGCGATAACCGGAAATCTGGATGAGCCCAAACATCTGTGAGGAGAGTTTGGTAATGGTTCCAGAGACGGGCGATGGCGTTGGGGTGAATGCGATCGCAGCGATACTCCAAGTTAGCGGTCAAGCCGCCGTCTCGCTCATGGAGGGCCACGGTCAAATCGAACTTAGCACTGCCAGGATGCAGTTCATGAATCTCGAAACTCAACTGAGGTAACGTTAGCTGGGTTCGGGGCAGATTTTGCAGAGCAAACATTACCTGAAACAGGGGGGTTGTGGTGCGATCGGGTTGCAGTTCTTCCACCAAACGTTCAAAGGGAATGTCCCCATGACTATAGGCCTGGGTGGCTGTCTCGCGGATTTGTTGCAAAAGCTCCCGAAATGAAGGATTTCCCGAGAGATCGCTGCGCAGCACCACTGGGTTAATAAAACAGCCAATCAGGGGTTCAAAATCGGCCCGGCTGCGCCCCGCCGTGGGAACGCCAAGGACCAAATCCGTTTGACCGCTGTAGCGCCATAGCAGCACCTTAAAGGCTGCTAACAGGGTCATAAACAGAGTGACACCTTGCTTTTGACTAAACTGCTTGAGGGCGATCGTCAAGTCCGGGGAGAGATGAGCCGAGTACAAGGCGCCGGGAGCCTCAGGGGAGTCCACCGCTGGACGCAGGATGGGTAAGGCTAGGGGAGGGACTTGGTGCAGTTGTTGCCGCCAATAGGCCAAATGGGCCAACTGCTCAGGATCTTGGTCTCGCTGCCGTTGCCAGCGGGCCACATCGGCATATTGCAAGGGGAGAGGGGGAAGTGGGGAACCCTGTTTCGCCCCTACAGGCGGACTCACTTGAGCTTGATAGATCTCGGCCACCTCGTGAATGAGGCGTTCTTTGGACCAGCCATCGCTGACGATGTGGTGCAGGACAATCAAGAGCTGATGGTCGTCGGGGGCCAGTTGTAGCAGTTGCCAGGCGAGTGGTTCGTCCTGGGCCAGATCAAAGCGGTGACGGGCGAGGGCCTGCGATCGCTGCTCCAGTTCCTGGGCCTGAGCCGAGGGAGTCAACGATTGTAAATCTACCCGAGGGAGCGATCGCGGCTGCCAGGGATGAATTACCTGTTGCGGTTGTCCTCCCACTTCCATGACCCGACTGCGTAACACCTGATGGCGTCGCCGCACCTCATTGAGACTTTGTTCAAGGGCCGTCTGATCTAGAAATCCCCGCAGACGAACCGCCGCCGCCAGGTTATACATCGGCGAGTCAGGGGCGAGACGATGAAGAAACCACAGTCGTTGCTGGGCAAAGGATAGGGGGACGGTTTGCGCCAGAGTCCCCTCCGCCTGGGCGTCAGAGGCTGCTTTTGGGGTCTGTTTCTGTTGTGCCAGTTTCTCTTTCAGTAAAGCCCGTTGACGGGGAGAGAGGGCCGCCAGTCGTTTGGATAAATCGTTCATTGATGTGTCAACAGTTCGTCAAGGTCATCGGGGGAGAGATCCTGGAAATCATCCAGCAGGTCTTGGACTACCGCCAGATCGGCGTCCTCTTCCGGGGACTGGGTTTGTAGCCGCTCGGCGATCGCCGCCGCCAGTCCGGCTACGGTGGGCTGTTCAATCAGCAGAATCCGTAGCGGTAACTCCAGGTCAAAGACGTCGCGAATCCGGGAGATGGCCTGCACCGCGAGTAGGGAATGGCCCCCCAACTCTAGAAAGGTTTGATGGGGGTCAATGGCATCGAGGCCTAATAGGTCTTGCCAAATGGCCATCACCGTTTGCTCAATGCTGCTGCTGGCCGAGTCTCGTGGCGGGGCTGACTTGTCCTGAGTCCTGGCCCGTTGACGGTGGTGAACCTGATGCAGTCGCGCCGTTAACTCCTGGCTAGAGACGACCACTTGGGACAAATGGGTTTGGTTGAGGATGCGCCGTAGGGTCTCTTGACCTTCTTCGGGGGAGAGGGTCGCCGTGGCCTGAGAGGGAGATTCCCAGAAGCGCCAACCTTCCCAGTTCACCGCCAGCCAGGGAGTCGACTGCCGTCGATTCTGGGCCTGTACATAGGCATCCACAAACCAGTTGGCCCCAGCATGAGCCAGGAAGCCCCCTAACTGGGAGGCAATGGAGGATTGTACGAGGACCAGGTCAAGCGATCGCCCGGCTAGGGCCTGGGCCAAAGGAGGCAGTCCCATGACTTTGGGGGCAAACTGCCATTGACAATCCTCTTTGCGAGTCTGTCCCAGGGGACGAAACGACGCTTCAGCGGTGGTTTCAGCGGTATGAAGAACGCCGTGAAGACCGCCAAAATGGGCTTCAATGGCCGTCAGCGCCGCCTCTAAAGATGAGCAGTCCTGACCCTTGGCCACCACCACAAACACCTCGGCTCCCAAGGCTTCTAATCGTTGCCGGGCCTGGTATTTTTTCTTCGCCGTCTCATCAGCCGCAAGACTGTCCTCTGGGGGCAATGGTTCTGCTTCCAGGAACGCCAGTTTAGCGCCAACACTCTGCCAGAGGCTCTCAGCTAAGGCGGGGCCGAGTCCGGCTAGCCCCCCGGTGATGAGATAAACCCCTCCAGGACGTAGCCGTTTTGGGTATTCCGCAACGGTAGGCAGGGGTGAGGGCAAGAAACCGGGCAACCAGCGATGACCCCCCCGATGAGCTAACCAAGGCTCTGTGGGCTGGTGTGCCAACTCCCGCACCAGGTTCTCGGCCAGGGCGTTCCAGTCCTCTTGAGTGGCCTTGTCCGGCAGACTTAAATCGAGGGCGTGACAATTGAGGTGAGACAGGTCTTGGGCAATGGCTAAACTCGCGCCGACGAGGGGGGCTTGCTGAGGAGATAGGGGTTCACTGCCGGTAATGTCATGGACGCCATGGGTGAGACACCAGAGGGTCAGGGGATCGGGTAAATCGGCTAAGGCTTGGCTCAGATATAGCGCAGTATAGACGCCTCGGTCCAAGGTCATTTCCTGAGCCGTCGGAGCCGTTAAACTCCACCCTTGGACGATGGTATCTGGGTAACTGTGATGCTCTAGGAGCGATCGCACCAGGCGACGATAGTCCTCCGGCTGCTCGGGGTTCAGGCAATAGCCCCAGTCCTGATGGGCAAACTCAGCCGCCGGTTGCACGAGAATGACCTCAGCCCCGACCGCTTCAAGATGGTGTTTGAGGGCTATGAATAACTCCCCTTCTAGGAACAAGACCCAGGTTTGGCCCTGTAGGTCTGACGGAGGTTCGAGCTGGGGGGCGCGGCTCCAACTGGGGCTATAAAACCACTGGTCGATAGGTAAGCGTTTCTCAGAGGGATCTGGGGAGGGGAGGGGTTGCGATCGCCGTGAAGAGGGCGCCTCCAACCAATAGCGTTGTCGCTCAAAGGGATAGGTCGGCAGCACCTCTCGCCGCCGCTGTTGTCCGGCCCAGAACGCTGTCCAATTCACGGTTGCACCCCTGAGCCAAAGTTGACCCACACTCTGCAACAGTTGCGCCAAATCTGAGTCGGTGGCTTTGGCATGGGTTAAGGAGGGATAGACCGGGGTCTGACTCTGTTGACGAGCCAGACTGGTGAGGGTTTGGCCGGGGCCAACTTCCAACAGTACAGTTGGTTGCTCTCGTAAGAGGGTCTGTAGGCCTTGATGGAAGCGCACCGGCTGGGAGAGTTGCTCGGCCCAGTAGTCGGGATTTTGGGCTTGGTCTGCTGTTAACCAGGTACCGGTGACATTCGATAGAAGTGGCCGTTGAGGAGCTTGGAGGGACATCTGCCGCAACAGGTCCATCAGAGGCTCCCGAGCGGCGGCCATGAGGGGACAGTGGAAGCCATGAGAGGTCTTCAGCAGGCGATAGGGGAGTCCCTCAGCTTGGAAACGAGCCTCTAACTCGGCGATCGCCAGGGGGGTTCCTGAGAGCGCCGAGAGTTTAGGTCCATTGTGAACCGCTAGCCAAACCTCGTCTCCGAGATAGGGCGCCAGATCCTCAGCGGCCAGAGGTACGGACAACATCCGACCTGGGGGCATCCCCTGCATCAGTTGCCCACGACGGGTCACCAGCGTTAGGGCATCGGCCAAGGAAAAGACCCCCGCCAGACAGGCGGCTACATATTCCCCCAAACTATGACCTAAGAGGGCTTGGGGTTCAATGCTCCAAGTTAGCCAAAGCTGAGCTAAGGCATAGTCGATGACAAATAAGGCGGGTTGCGCTAGGGCTGTGTCGTTGAGCTGTGGTGCCGTCTCTGACCCGGGATGGTCTGGGTAAAGATGCGATCGCAGATCCAATCCTTCCCGCTGCCACAACTGCTCGCAGCAGTCGTCCACCACCTCCCGGAAGCGAGGTTCCTGCTCATACAGCTCCCGCGCCATATCGACGGATTGAGACCCCTGGCCGGGACAGAGAAAGGCGATACTGACCCGTTCCTGAGTCGGTATTGGGGTTGGGGCAGTAGCTTGTAACTGGGTGATGGCATCGGCGCGATCGCCACAGAGCCAGATCTGCCGCTGCTCAAAGGCCGTTCGCCCCATCGTCAGGGTATAGGCCACATCAGCCAAATTCAGGTTGTTGTCGGTCTGCAAATGAGCCAACAGGTTCTGCTGAGCCCGTTCCAACGCTTGGGGGGTTTTGGCGCTGAGGGGCAAGAGTTGCCAAGGACGAGAGGGTCCTGATGGTAACCGTTCTGGGGCCTCTTGCAAAACCACATGGGCGTTGGTTCCGCCAATTCCCATAGCACTGACTCCCGCCCGTCGAGGGGTTTGGCCAGACCAGGGGCTTAACTCCCGATTGACGTAAAAGGGACTGTTGGCAAAGTCAATTTGAGGGTTGGGCTGCTGAAAATGCAAACTGGGGGGCAGTTGTCGATGATGCAATGCCAAACTGGTTTTGATCAGTCCAGCAATGCCCGCTGCTGCATCTAAATGACCGATATTGCCTTTGACAGATCCCAAGGCACAAAACTGACGCGTTGAGCTAGCAAAGGCTTGACTGAGGGCGGTCACCTCAATGGGATCTCCCAAGGCAGTTCCCGTTCCGTGGGCTTCTACATAGGACAGGCTCTCTGACTCTACCTCCGCTAGGACCAGGGCTTGGGCGATCGCCGCCGCCTGACCTCCAACGCTGGGAGCCGTATAACCCACTTTGGCGGCCCCATCGTTACTCAGAGCCGCCCCGCGAATGACTCCATAAATGGGATCTCCATCGGCCATGGCCTCTTCTAAACGTTTCAAGACCACAATCCCGGCTCCATTACCGCCGACAGTCCCCTGAGCCTGAGCGTCAAAGGGACGACAATGGCCATCCTGAGAGAAAATCCCTCCCGGTTGGTAGCAATAACCGGCGGTTTGGGGACTATGGATAGAAACTCCCCCGGCTAAGGCTAAATCACATTGATAGGTCAGCAGACTTTGATAGGCCAAGACCGTTGCCACCAGGGAGCTAGAGCAAGCCGTTTGAACCGTGAGACTGGGTCCCGTGAGGTTGAGTTTGTAGGAGACGCGAGTGCTGAGAAAGTCCTTGTCGTTGCCCAATAGAGTTTGATAATCCCCTACGGCTGCTGTGAGGTCTGGTCGTTGCTGTAACTGGCGCCAATAGTCATTACTGCTAACACCGCCATAGACCGCCACGGAACCAGGATAGTGATTGGGGGCATAGCCAGCTCGCTCTAGGGCTTCCCAGGCCAGTTCCAAGAAAATACGCTGTTGCGGGTCCATGAGGCTGGCTTCTTTGGGGTTGTAGCCAAAGAACTGGGCATCAAAGCCGTCAATATCGGCTAGGGGGGCGCCGGCGGGGACGTAGTTGCAATCGCGCTGTTGGGCGTCACTGACCCCAGCGGCCTGAACCTCGGCTGGCTCGAACCGGCGCACCGACTCCACTCCGGCAGCTAGGTTTTGCCAAAATTCCTCGACGGTGTTGGCGCCGGGGAACCGCCCGGCCAGGCTAATAATGGCGATGTCGTCAGGACGATAACTCATGATTGATGACGGGACAGTTGCAGTTTGCGCCGTTGTAGAGCAGCTTTTTGTCGTTGACCCCGGACTTTGGCCGCGTTGGCATCATGGGCATTGTCAGAGGGGTCTGGGGAGGAGTCCAAGGCGGCCGCTAGGGCGGCAATGGTGGGATAGCGGAATAAATCCATCAGGGCCAGGGAGCAGTTCAATTGCTGTTGCAGCCGTTGGTGAACTTCGGCCAGGAGCAGGGAATGACCGCCCAGGTCGAAAAAGTTGTCCTGAAGTCCCACCTGGTCGATTTCGAGAACGTCCTGCCAAATCTGAGCCAGGGTTCGTTCTAATTGCCCTTGGGGTGCTAGATAGGGGGTTGAGAGTTGCGGGCGATCGCCTCCAGGGGTCGGTAAGGCCCGGCGATCGACTTTGCCATTCACGGTTAAAGGCAGTTCCTTGAGGGAGATAAACACCGCTGGAATCATGATGTCAGGCAGGTGCTGACTCAACTGAGTGCGCAGGGAACCGAGATCACAAGTGCCTTCAGGAACCACATAGGCCAACAACCGCTTCGCTCCAGCTTCTGTGGTTTCGGTGAGGACCAGGGCCTCGCGAATCCCTGTTTGTTGCCGGATGACCGCTTCAATTTCTCCGAGTTCGATGCGATGGCCCCGTAGCTTCACTTGGCGATCGCAGCGACCGAGACAGTCCAGGCGACCATCGGCTCCATAGCGGGCCAGATCGCCGGTTTTATAGAGTCGCGATCGCCCATCATCAAAGGGATTGGCAATAAACCGCTCTTGGGTCAGATCCGGCCGCCCCCAATAGCCTCGGGCCACCCCAGCTCCGCCGATATAGAGTTCGCCCACGACGCCGATGGGAACCGGTTGCAGTTGGCTATCGAGGACATAAAGCTGGGTGTTGAATATAGGACGACCAATGGCCACTCGTCCTGAATCTGGATCTTGGTCTGTTACGGTATGAACACAGCACCCGACGACGGTTTCCGTGGGACCATATTCGTTAATCAGTTGTGTTGTTGGTGCGCGATCGCGCCAGGGACGCAGCCGCTCAGCCGCTAAATTTTCGCCGCCAATAATGAAGGCATGAGTGCAATGGGCCAACTCGTCAGGGGTCAGTTGTTGACTCAGTAAGTCCAGTTGAGCTGGGGTGATTTTAATCAGACTTTGACCGGGACGGCGACGCAGGCCCCGCACCAGGGCCTCAAGACCCCAGCTTTCGGGCAGCAGTTCTACGGTTTGTCCCGCCAGTAGGGGAGCCAGGAGACTGGTGAGGGTCATGTCAAAGGAGATCGAGGAATGCACCAGCGTGCCTTGACCGCGATCGAGGGGATAGGCCCGTTGACACCAGGTGAGATAGTTGACGAGGCCCCGCTGTTCGATGGCAACGCCTTTGGGCTGTCCCGTGGAACCGGAGGTATAGATGACATAGGCCAAATCCTTGAGGCTACCGCTCGGCTGAGGGTTCTCGTCTGAGGCGCTCTCAATGGCCCCGGCGCGATGGTCTAGGTTCAGGGCAATTGACCCGAGACCTGGACAGGACTCGCTCAAATCGTCCAGGACTGAACTGTTGGTGAGGCAATGGGTGATTTGGCTATCGCCCATCATGGTACTGAGCCGTTGGGGGGGATAACTGGGGTCGAGAGGAACGTAGGCCCGTCGGGTTTTCAAGACCGCCAGTAGGGCCACCAGGAGTTGGGGCGATCGCGGCAGGCAAATGCCAATTAAGGGATGGTCTCCTAATCCTTGCTGTTGCAGCCAATGAGCTAGTTGATTGGCCTGTTGGTTCAACTGCTGATAGGTCAGGGCCACGGCCTCGGAGTCCTCGGGGTCATAGCGCAGGGCCACAGCCTCGGGGGTACGCTGCACTTGGGCTTCAAAGAGCTGTTGCACCGGTTGATCAGGAATGGCCGTGTCAGTTTGATTCCAATCCTCTAGGATCTGTTGCCGTTCGGAGTCGCTCAACAGGGGTAACTGACTCAAGGGACAATCGGGGTTGGCTACAATTCCCGCCAATAGGGTTTGGAAGTGACGAATCATGGCCTGGACGGTTTCCGGGCTGAAGCGATCGCGATTGTATTCCCAGTCCCCTTGAATGCCTTGACCCTGGTCAATCAGGGACAAGGTGAGATCAAATTTGGCGGTGTTGGTATTAACCCGGCTTAGGTGGACGGTGGCGTCGGGCCAAGTGAGCTGGCGAGGGAATTGTTGCAGGTCAAACATGACCTGTACGAGAGGGCTATAACTGGCATCCCGCTCCGGTTGCAGGGTTTCGACTAGGGTTTGAAAGGGCAGTTGGGCATGGCGATAGGCATCGAGCGCCACCTGCCGCACCTGTCGTAGGTAGTCGCGAAAGCTCAGTTCGGGATCAGCTTGACTGCGCAACACCAGGGTATTGATATCACAGCCGATGCCTTGGCAGGACGGGCTCTCTCGCCAGGGAGCGCCGACGAGTAGGTCGGTTTGACCGCTATAGCGATAGAGCCAGGTTTTAAAGGCGGCCAACAGCACCATAAACAGGGTGACGCCTTCGTCTTGGGCAAGCTGTTGTAAGGCATCGACTTGGTCTAAGGGCAGTTCCAGGGACTCGTGAGCGCCATGAAAGCGTTGCACGGCGGGCCGTGGCTTGTCGCTGGGTAACTCCAATACAGGCAGTTCGCCGGCCAGGTGTTGTCGCCAATAGTTCAGTTGGCGATCGCCGATGGGCGATCGCGTGTCTGGGGATGGGGGCAGAATGGGGACGATGGAGGCCATGGTGTCATCCCCGAGGCGCTGTTGGTACTCCCTCGTTAACTCCCGGAAGAATTGGGCGGCGGAACGACCGTCAAAAATTAGGTGGTGAATGACGAGTAGTAACCGCTGGTGCTGGTCACTAAGCTGATAGCATCCTAGTCGCCACAGGGGGGCTTGGCTGAGATCAAAGGGCTGTTGGGCCAAGGTTTGACTTTCGGCGTCGAGCTGGCTGGGCTGCGATCGCAGGTCAACATCAGTCCAGGGCAGGTCTAGGGTTGGGCAAGCCACTAGCTGGGAACTGCCCTGGGGCCAATAACTACGCAGCAAGGGATGACCCTGGGCGATGGCCGCTAGGCTCTCTCGCAGTCGCACTGAGTCAACAGTCCCTTGGATATCCAGGGCAATGGCAATGGTATAGGCGGCACTGTCGGGTTGGAGTTGATGCAGAAAGGCAATTTGTTGCTGACTCGGGGTTAGGGGAAACTCTCGCGTGGCGGCGTTGGTGGTCTCAGGGGCCGTCTTAGAGACATTGTTCTCGGGCTGGTCCAGTTGGTCTAGGAGTTGTTGCACCAGGCGATCGCCGCTCATGTTGTCAAAGAAGTCTGCGATGGGCAGATCGATGGCTAAATCCCGCTGAATGGCGTTTTTGAGATCCATCACCCGCAGAGAATCCAACCCCAAGGCCGTCAGGGGTAGCTCCCAGTCCACTATGGAAGCTGCAACGTCCAAAGACTGGGCAATTTGCTGTTGTAGCCATTGGCGTAGCTGCGATCGCCGTTGCTCAGGGTCTCGGGACAGAAGCTGTTGACGGCTGATGGCCGCCCCGGCCATCATGTCCGAGTCCGCTTGAGCCAATCGACTTTGGCCCAGTTGCGAGAGGGTTCCTTGTCGATAGGCCTGGCGACAGGCGCGACGTTGAATCTTGCCACTGGTAGTTTTGGGCAGGGTTCCCGGTTTGATGAGCACCACGTCATAGACGTCCACCTCATGACTGGCGGCAACGGCCTCGCGGATGGCGTTCATCACCGGCGGTAACTCAGGCTTCTGGCGAAAGTCCAGTTCCTGCACAATCACCAGCCGCTCCTGTCCAGCTACGGGAACGGTCAACGCGGCACTTCCCCCCAGGCGTAAGGTCTCATGACTGGTTTCGGCGGTCTGTTCTAAGTCCTGGGGATAGAGGTTCCGACCGCGCAGGATGATGACATCTTTCAAGCGACCGGTGACAAAAAGTTGACCCTGGTGCAATAGGCCTAAATCTCCCGTGCGCAAAAATGGTCCCTGGCCACTATCCCGGAGATAAGCGCCAAAGGTCTCCTCACTGGCCGAGGGGTTCTGCCAATAGCCTTGTCCCACACTGGGTCCCTTGACCCAAATTTCCCCAACGGTTCCTGCTGCACAGGATTGATGGGTTTGGGGGTTGACAATTACCACGGTTTGCCTCTCTAGGGAGATGCCGCTACTGACTAAGGCTTGACCCGCTTCGTTGGGATCCTCGGGGGCTAAGGAACTGGCCTGATGCTGTTCAAGGTCTTGACGGCGCACTCGATGGACGCGCGGGGGTTGATGTAGTGGAGTTCCGGAGACCATTAGGGTTCCTTCGGCCAGACCATAGCAGGGGTAGAAGGCTTTGTCGTGGAAGCCACAGGGGGCAAATGCGTCTCGAAACCGTTCTAAGGTTGAGGCCCGCACGGGTTCAGCGCCGTTGAAGGCTACCTGCCAATGGGTAAGATCAAGGGTCTGTCTCTGTTCGGCACTAATTTTGTCGACGCAGAGGTCGTAGGCGAAGTTGGGGGCGCCGCTGGTGGTGGCCTGGTAGTCGGAGATGGCTTTGAGCCAGCGATAGGGACGTTGAAGGAAGGCGACGGGGGACATGAGAACGCAGGGAAACCCGCCGTAAAGCGGTTGCAAGATGCCGCCGATGAGTCCCATGTCATGGTACAGGGGTAGCCAGGAGACGAAGCAACTCTGGGGGGAATGGCCCATCATGCGATAGGTTTCTTGGGCGTTATGAAGGAGATTGCCATGGGTGAGCATGACTCCTTTAGGACGACCGGTAGACCCGGAGGTATATTGCAGAAAGGCGAGGGTGTCTGAGTTAATATCCGGTGGCTGCCATTGGTCGCCCAGAGCTGGATTGAGACTATCGGTGGCGAGCCATTGTTGAATGGTATGTTGCCCCATGAGCTGTTGCAGTTTGGGCAACATGGCTTGGTTGGTTAGGGCAATTTTGGGGTCGGCATCTTGGGCAATGCTGAGAATGCGCGGGGTTTTGCGAGCATTTTGGGGTGGATAGGCGGGGACGGCTACGACGCCGGCGTAGAGACAGCCGAGGAAGGCGGCGAGATAGTCGAGTCCGGCGGGGTATAGCAGTAAAGCTCGTTCTCCGCTGAGTCCCAGGGCCTGCAGGTGAGCGGCAATGGTGCGACTGTGATGGTCGAGGTCACCGTAGGTCCAGGAGTTGGCGGCCAGTTCTCCGTCTTGAAGAAAGGTGAAGGCGGTTTGGTTGGGCCGGTGAGAGGCTTGATGGCGCAGGTGTGCGACCCAGGTGTCCTTGTTTGGGGGCAAAGACCATGGGGAGGAGGACAGGTCGGTCATGGTAGATGGTCGGGATAGGATGGGTTGCGATGGTTGGGGAGGATTTATTAATCGTTCAGGGTGAGTTGTTGACAGAGACTAAGTTGGGGGCGTCCTTGATAGGACACCGGTATCTGGGCAACAGGATTTGGGTGATACTGGGGCGACGACTCGCTAGAAGTCTTGTGATGGAAGGTTGAGACGGCTGGGCTAGATTCTCTGTCGTCGCGTCTGATGCAGGGTTAAACTGCATCGTTAAGGCCATCTGGCTCTGGGATTCCCCGCTAGGGGTAGTTGAAATTTAACAAAAATCTTTATCAACAAGGATTAAATCATACCCCCTAAGCGATCGCAAGGCTCTTGCAAGATATTTTTAGTTAGAAGATTCCAGGGAACTGTGGGGAGTGAGCGGCTAGGGAATCATCAAGTTGGGCTGGGGCGATCGCCGGATTTGGAGGATAGACCCCAGTCTATGTCAGGTTTTTTTGATGATTCATGCTTGAGGTTTAGAGGGAAGGAGTGACCCTGTCAAGCTCCGATTTCGAGCCGTCAAACTGAGTCGAGTGGCTTTTTTTATTTGATACACTGATACTTTTATTTCTAAAAAATCAGCAAAAACTATCTTAGTCTGTAATTAAATGAGAGATAAACTCCAGAACATCCCCCAGTAGGGTATTGACATATTGTATTTTTTGTAGTATTAGGGGGTGATATTCTGGACATGAGAAAAAATATTTCCAGGATTGAGACTTGACAAGCCCCCAAGAGCCATCTTTAATGAAACCTATTCTTGTTTAGAGCAATTGTGGTTTTTCGCTTTGATGTCGGCGATCGCCACAGTTAATAAAAGAGATTCCTTATAACGACTCAGGTCGCCCTTGTGGGGGCGATCTCGATTGGGGTGCCGTTGGGCGAATGTTGATTTGCCCAACGCCGCTTCCGAATCATTGACCTTAACCTGGTGTGTGGAGACGATGCAACAACAACAATTTTGGGCTGGATTTTGGCTAACCACCGTGGCGGCGGCCATGGCCAGCCATCCGGCTCAGGCCCAAACAACCGCGATTACGGCGATCAAGCTGGCCCCGACGCAAACGGGGTTAGAGCTTCTGATTAACACCGCCACAGAACTGACCCCCTCGCAGGTTTTCAGCTTTGGTGACGGGAATACTCTGATTATCGAGTTGATTAATGTGCAGCTTGAACCGGGATTAGTCTCAAATCAGAGCAATCCCATCGAGGGCATTGAGTCCGTTGAATTTGAACAGGCCGAGGGCGATCGCCTACAGATTTTAGTCACCGGCGAAACAGGGATTCCGACGGCTGACCTGGTACCAACCGATGCTGGATTGACCGTCCAAGTGACGCCTCCGAGCCAACGCAGCGATACTGACCTCCCCGAACCCGAGTCCCCAGAGGTTGTCGAAGATCCCCAAAGCGACGAAGAACCCTTACTAATTGTGGTGACAGCGACCCGAACCGCTGAAGAAACCGTGGATATCCCTCGATCAGTGACCGTTATTGATCGAGAGCAAATTGACCAACAAATCAACGTTAGTCAAAACCTCAACGATATTCTCGGTCGTTTAGTTCCCGGTTTTGGTCCTTCATCGGATCGAGCCTTTACCGCCGCCTCCCTACGGGGTCGTAACGCCTCAATTTTGATTGATGGAGTTCCCCTCAACGTCAATAACCGTGACTTTGACCGGGAACTGCGCACCATTAGTCCCAACGCCATTGAGCGAATCGAGGTGGTTCGTGGACCCAGTGCCATTTATGGAGGAGAAGCCACCGGTGGGATTATCAACATTATTACCCGGCAACCCGACGAAGGGGATCTCTCTCTCACCAGTAGCATTCGAGCCACCGGTGCTTTAGGGAATCTCGATAGCGAAAGTTTAGGAGTCTCCCTAGAACAATTCGTGTCAGCACGAGAGGGGATTACCGACTTTACCTTCTCGGCATCCATCGCCAATCCGGGAAACTCTTTCGACGCGGAAGGAGATCTCATTCCGATTATTCAAGGAACCGACGACTCAGAAAGTGTTAATATCTTTGGTCGCTTCGGGTTCAACTTCACCGACGAACAACGACTGCAAATATCAGCAAACTATTTCCAGGATCAGCGTAATACCGGAATTATTTCTGACCCCATCGTTGACGAAATTCCCGGAGAACAAAAAGCACGAGCCTTAGATGTCGGTCGCTTAGAATTTCCCGAGGGAGGCGGACCCCAGACCGACCGCAATACCCTATTGAACCTAAGCTACAGCCATGAGAATATCCTCAATAGCGAGTTGACCGCACAACTGTACTACCGCGATAACCTCAGTCGTGCCGATCCCCGCGATCGCCGTCCCCGGGCCTTTGGCATCTTCCAAGGGGAGTTGAACTCAGAAAACTGGGGCGGACGCTTGGGCATGAATACCGCCTTGAGCGAAGATTTCAACCTCTTGTGGGGGGCGGATTACGACCAAGAAGAAACCTCAAATACCTTTAATCTCTTCGATCCTGACGATTTCGATGCCAGCAATGGTCGAGTGAATCGGCGCATTGAAGAACGGGTTTTAGTTCCCCGCTATAATCTCGAAAGTCTAGGACTCTTTGCCCAGTTCCAATGGCAAGCGGCTGACCCTCTACGGCTCAGTGGTGGCGTTCGCTACGAGAATGTGAGCATGGATGTGGGGGACTATACCACCTTTTTTGGCGATTTCATTGAAGGGGGAGATAAGAACTTTGATGATGTTCTCTTTAATGCTGGACTCGTCTATGACATCAGTGAAAATGTCAGTGTCTTTGGTAGCTTTGCTCAAGGATTCACCGTTCCCGACTTTGGCTTAGTGTTAGGATTTCCCGATCCTGGCTTCTCGGTGGATTCTGATGTGACCGTCAACCAACCCCAAAAAGTCGATGAGTTTGAACTGGGACTCCGGGGGACTTGGAATAATGTCCAAGCCTCGATCGCCGGATTTTATAACCAGTCCGATCTCGGATCGAGCTTTCAATTCAATGAAGAAACTGGCTTCTTTGATATTTTACGCGCTCCCGAGCGAGTCTATGGCGTTGAAGCGACCTTAGATGCCCAAATTTCTGAGGATTGGGCGTTGGGCGGAACCGTGAGTTGGTCAGAAGGAGAGGCAGACCTCAACGATGATGACAACTATACGGCTCTCAGTAGTGCTCGTATCCAGCCGATTAAGCTAACAGCTTACATTCAAAACGAAACCCTACCTGGCTGGCGTAATCGTTTACAAGGGCTACTCGTGGGCAATCGTAGTGATGCCTTTGACGACGACGTTGATCCAACGGCGATTGAGAGTTACTTTGTCCTCGATCTCATTAGCAGTATTGATATTGGCAATGGGACCTTAGAGATTGGCATTGAGAATCTATTGGATGAACAATACTTCCCAGCCTATTCTCAACGTACTTCTGGTTTTTCAGAAACCTTTAACAGTGCTGGACGAGGACGAACCCTCAGTATTGGCTATCGGTTGACCTGGTAGCAAGTTGCCGGAAGAGGGCGACCATCACTTCGATTATCGCTTAGTGACCAAGGTACGCCCCTACGTCCTGTTCCCCGTTCCCTGTTCCCTGTTCCCTGTTCCCCGTTCCCTGTTCCCTGTTCCCTGTTCCCTTCTTATGCGATCGCATTACTGGTTAAAACTCGGCTTACTTCTGACAACCAGTTATCTGGTCATCGCTTGTGGTGCGGCGCCTTCAGAGCGATCGCCTCAGGCGGAGGGAGACTGTCGCTTAATTCGCCATGCCGTCGGTGAAACCTGTGTTCCCGAGGAGTTTGAGCGAGTCATGGCCCTAGATCCAGGATCCTTGGGCAATAGTTTAGCTTTGGGAGTCACCCCTATTGCCACCACCAGCTTAGATGGAGAGATTCCCGAGTATCTGTCGCTTCCCTCAGATGTGGCGGTGGTCGGCCATCCGAGTCAACCAAACTTAGAACGCATCCTGGGACTTAATCCTGATTTAATTTTGATGGATAATCGGGTTGACCTCTATGAGCCACTGTCTCAGATTGCACCCACAGTCGTTTCGGAAAATTGGCAAACTCTCGGTCCAGAACCCTTGTGGAAACGGGATTTTAAGTTTCACGCCCAAGCCTTGGGGAAATCCGAGACGGGGGTGGCGTTGTTGGAGGAGTATAACCAGCGAGTTAGCCAGTTACAAGACCAACTCGGCGATGGCCGTCAGGGACTCACGGTGTCGGTGGTCAACGTTCGCAGCGATCATGTGCGAGTGTATCTTAAAGACTCCTTTATTGGAACTATTCTGGAGGATGTGGGGCTATCCCGTCCCCCCTTGCAGGATCGTCCAGGATTGGTGGAACGCATTTCCTTGGAAATTATCCCTGAGTTGGATGCTGATGTGATGTTTCTGATTGTCTCGGACTCGGAGAATACCGAAGTTCTCGATCAGTTTACGAGTCATCCCCTTTGGTCGCAATTGTCCGTGGTGGAACGCGATCGCGTCTATTCAGTTCCAGACGAAACTTGGATTAACGGCTGGAATCTGCTGGGGGTTCATGACATCTTGGACGATTTGTTTGAAACCCTCGTCCCGGTTGTGGAGGACTCCTAGCCATGGGACGATTTGCCCGATTTCGGGGGGTGCGATCGTTTTTGACCCTCTGGACCGGTCAAGCGGTATCTCTGTTGGGGAGCCGCATGACCAACTTTGCTATCATGCTTTGGGCTTGGGAGATTACGGAACAGGCCAGCGCCTTATCGTTTCTCTGGTTTTTTATTCAAGTTCCCCAGGTGTTAATTTCACCGTTTGCCGGGGCAATTGTCGATCGCTGCGATCGCAAGGGGTTAATGATTGTTGGAGATGCGATCGCAGCCCTGTCCACCATTGCACTCCTGATTCTCCATAGCAGCGGACATTTACAGATTTGGCATTTCTATATTACCGGGGCTATTAATGGTGCTTTTGCTCAAATCCAAGAGTTAGCCTATTCGGCTTCGGTGGCTCTAATGGTTCCCAAACACCAGTATAGTCGTGCCAGTAGTTTAGAATTTTTCGCCAGTTATGGCTCTCGTATTCTTGCCCCTGCTTTAGCCGGAAGTCTCTATCCATTTCTGGGACTTACAGGCATTTTCGCCCTAGATTTAACAACGTTTGCCGTTGCGGTAACAACGGTACTTTGGCTATCTATTCCCCAACCCTCCCGCTCCCAAGCGGAGATGGATTTAGGCATTTGTCACAACATGAAATTTGGCTTTCGCTATATTGCCCAACGCCCAAACTTACGGCTATTTTTAATCATGGCGGCCCTGTTTCAACTCATCCATGATTTGGGGGATGCGGTCTATGCGCCCCTAATTTTAGCCCGTAGTGGCAACGATGCCGCCGTGTTTGGGGCCGTGGGGACAGCGGCGGGTCTAGGAGGGGTCACCGGCGCTCTGGTGATGATGACCTGGGGAGGACCTAAACCGCGCATTCATGGGGTGTTATTGGGAATCATGGGGGCCGGTTTGAGTAAAACCTTGTTTGCGTTTGGTCAAGGACTTTCTCTCTGGCTGCCAATGCAGTTTTTCTCCTCCCTTAATTTTCCCCTGTTAGGGAGTTCTCAACAAGCCATTTGGCTGTCTAAAGTCCCCCCAGAAATGCAAGGTCGCGTGTTTGCGGCTCGCTGGACGACGGTGCAGTTAGCGTCCCCGGTGAGTTTTTTAATCGGAGGTCCGTTAGCGGATTTTGTGTTTGAGCCAGCGTTGTCGCCTGGGGGGGCGCTTGCCCCTATTTTAGGTCCTATATTTAGCACGGGTACTGGGTCAGGTATGGCGCTATTTTATGCCCTTACTTCTGTAGGCTTATTCAGCTTAGGAGTCATTGGCTATTGTTTACCTAGCATTCGTCATGTGGAAACCTTAGTTCCTGATCGCGATGCTGTTGTTTTAGCTAATTCGTCTCGGTAGTTTATTCTGTTGAGTTGTCATTATGATTTCTAAATCTTCACCCAGGTCTGAATCATCTCAATCTCGCTATTGTGAGTATGATGTTTATGCCCGAATTTATCATGAAAATATCGGCGATCGCCTCAGTCAACGAGCGATTAAACCCCTGAGTCATCTTCTTTTTTCGACGGTTCCTGTCCCAGCTTCTCTCCTCGATCTCTGTTGTGGAACCGGTCACTTAGCCGCTGATCTTTGTCGTCGTGGCTATCAAGTCGTAGGCTTAGATGGCTCGGCAGAAATGTTACGTTATGCGCGTTTAAATGCACCAGACGTAGAGTTTTTGTTGGCAGATGCTCGCTCTTTTTCCTTGAGTCAACCGGTTCAAGCGATTATTTCAACCTCAGATTCATTGAATCATATTTTGAGCTTGAATGAACTGCAACAGGTGTTTCAAAATGTGTTTAACAATCTCGTACCATCGGGATATTTTATCTTTGATTTTAACCTCAAAGAACGTTATCAAGCAGACACCTGGAACGGGTCATTAACGGGAAGTGTTACCGATGACTATGCCTGGGCAGCTGGGCGGCTCTATCAGGATGGATTGGGTCAGGTGCATTTAACGATTTTCACAGCCGTTCAGGATGACCTCTGGCGTCGCACTGACCAATGTTTAATCGGCCGTAGCCAAACTATTCCCGACCTGGAAGATAGACTCAAGAAAGTTGGTTTCACGGGGATTGAATGGTATGATGCTCAAGCTGATTTTGACAGTCATGATTGGGGACCTGGGAAAGTCTATTGTCGCTGTCAAAAGCCCGCTTAAATTATTTGAGTTATCTAAATAAGGTGAGTTATTTATAGCTCACCTTATTTAGATTTTTAACCAGCAATGGGGCTAACTCAGAGGGTTGAGAATTACCACAGGAGACGATTAAAGAGAGGGTCCGATCGCCATCTTCGATGACTCGACCCCGATACCCTTCAATCTCCCCCGTTGGCGTCTGAACCTGCAAGTCTACTTCACAGTCCGTTTCCGTCTCATTGACCTCTAACAGACGACATTTGACCCGATAGTCGAACCAGTCCCAGCCATAACGGAGGATTAACTCTCGTTCCAAAGCCTGGGCGGGATTGGGCAATAGACCCCAGCCCCGATAAATGTCCGTCATCACCTCCACCGCACCGGTTCGAGTCAAAACAGCACTCAAGGCGTCAACCGTTAGGCGACCATAATAGCGGGCTGAGGGCAAGTCGACTAAGGTGGGGGCAAAGCGATGACAGCCGATATGACTGACTTCCCAAACCTTGACATGGGGGAGATTTAAGCGAGCCACGAGATCACAGGCCTGATGATAGAAGGGTTTACCATAACGGGCACAGCAACGATCATGACGACCATGGGTACAAACCAGAATATCTCGTCGTTGTGCCGGGCGATCGCCCCCCGACAGATCCGCATCTGGGGATAACTGCCCTTGTAACTGCGATTTTAATACAGGCAACACCGCCTCCAGAGTCTCCACCTGGAACTCTTGGGCCTGATACTCGTGAGCAAAACCATCCGGTTGACGACAGATCATGACTCGAACCCTCTCGGGGCTGGTATCGCGATTACAGATTAAGAGGGGCCGGATAGGACCGTGGGTTTGAGGATAGTCTCGCAAATAGGTTTGCAACGCCTGGGGTAAGGCCGGCGACTCTAGGGCGTTGGCGGCCCAGGGACGAGGACATTCAATGAGAACGTAGAGAGGCGTGGGAATGCCGTAACCGATGAGATCTTCCCCGAGTTGACTCGAAATATCGGCGCAGAATGAAGATGGGGTCATGATGAGATTCAGAATGGGTTCGGCAGGGATTCGTTCCAGGCCAGATGGGCGTTGATTTCGGCCGGCGATCGCCAAACGGGACGGAGTTCTTGTCGGCTTAACTGCTCTAAGGAGCGGTCTTCGACACCGGGAATGGCGTTAGGTTGGCTGGCATTGGCATAACTCAGGGCAGCCATGGCCCGGACTGGGTCGCTAAACTCAATGGCCGCTACATAGGAGTCGCCCCCATAGGCAATGTGTTGATGGTTCTCGCCGGGACGGAACCAGAGGGAACGGAAGACGCCCAGAGGACCATCAGCACCATTGGCCGGCAGATTCGTTTCCTCATTAACCAGACGGAACACCTCGCCCCAGGTCACATCAATGCGTCCATAGGTTGCGCGAACCTCCTCAGCGACGCTCGCCAACCTGGCCACAGCCTCCTCGGGGTCAGCCAGTCCATCGGGGGTAGTGAGGGGGTTGTCTTCTTGCCAAGGTTGGGCAAAGAGATGATTCAAGCCTAGGGTTTCGGCCCAACGTAGAAAGAGGACGGCGCCGCGACGGCCGGCTTGGGTTTGGCCATCCCAGGCGCTGAGGACGGCCACGGCTTCGAGGAGGTTGGGGTCTTCTTGGGTTTGAGCGGCTTGGGCGGCTCGGGGGAGGAGATCATCTAAAAGGCGATGGGCTAATAAGCTGTCGGTGGAATGTTTGTAGTGAATGAGTTCCTCAAAGGTGATTGAGGGGTCGTTGGCCAGCATCCGCGCCGATTGCTGCGATCGCAGGGACATCGGACCCCTCGGGGCCATATAGGCGGGATAGTCGTCGGGGGAGAGGACTTGAGGAAATGTCGTCGTCCAGGGGGGATCGTTGGCGTTTTGCAGCCAGCCGCTCGGGGGATCTAAGACGCGGGGTAAGTCCTGATAGGGGTGAACCTCGTCCCAGAGAGTCTCGGGGGTATCACCCGGCTGAATCTGCAACCAATGGTCAAAGTCGCCCTGGTCTCGCAGGGGAACCCGCCCATTGAAGACATGAAGGATATGACCAGCGGCATCGCCATAGATAATCGTGAACATAGGCAGTTGCAGCGGTTCGAGAGCCGCTTCAAAGTCTCCTAGGGTCTGGGCTTGAGCCATGGCCCACCATTGTTCTAAGGCACCGGCTTGGTCTAATCCCACCACTCGCAGGGCAATGGCTTTATCTGCGTCTTGGTGAACGACGGGACCATGGCGCGATCGCCGAATTGGCAGCGGTTCCTGGACCATTGTTCCATCTGACTGTTTGATGGTGAGGGTTTGCTGGCTTTCCTCAAAGGTCTCTCGTTCTCCTTGCCAACGATAGCCGTCGTCGATGAGGTCCAGTTGATAGGCGTCCCAGCCGTCATAGGTGTTGATGGTATGCGTCCAGCCTAGGTCGTCATTAAAGGCAATGGTGAGGACAGGAATACCCACCAGGGTGGCGCCGTAGGCATTGATATCGGGACCCGACAAATGGGCTTCGTACCAGCGGAAGCGTTCCGACCAAAACAGATGGGGATTGGCTAAAAGCAGGGTGTGACCGCTGGCGCTACGTTCTGGGGCGATCGCCCAACCGTTGGACCCCAATTGAGCTGAGGAGTCGAGGGCTTGAGGTTCTGGGGCGTGACTGGGTTGCGTGAGCTTGGCAATCTCATTGGGATTGACAATAAACGTGAAGTGTAGCAGTTGCTGAGCGTGGGCCAGGACATCTTGGGGGGTGACGGGTAAGACCACTTGAACGTCCGGAGAGAGGCGATCGCCCTGGGCTTCGGCGTAAGCGTTGATTCCGGCGGCAAAGGCATCGAGATTGTCCCGAAAATCGGGGGATTGAGCCTCGTACCAGTCTGCGGCTCGTTCGGGAATGCCCAAGGTCCGCACCCAGCGATCGCCGTCATGATAGTCTTCTCCCCAATACTCGGCGGCTCGCCCTCGGGCTTGGCCATACAGGCGTAAGAGTAAATCTCCGTGACTGCGCATTTGCGCCCAGCCAAAGCCATAGAAGATTCCCTGTTGGTCGTCAGCATTGATATGGGGGACACCATGATCATCCCAACGGAGATTGATCGAATCTGGGCGGGAATCTTGGCTGAGGTGGGTTTGGGTCGGCCCTTGGGCCAGGGTTTGACTCGACCAGGCAGCGATGAGGGCGATCGCAAAACCCAAGATTAGGGCAATCCCCCGACGGAGGAGATGCGATCGGCGAGATGAGGGGATTGGCAGCATTACCTGACGGACAAGACGTGTGACTTAAAAGAAATATCTAGCAATTATACAGAACAACCTCACCTCTGAATAGCTCAACAAAGTTCGGCGACTATTTTTCGTAATCCGGCCAAGAGACAGTGGGGCTGAAACACTGGCAGGTTAAAAGTTTCAGTAATTTCAGACGGACGAGTACACCTTGGCTCGGGGGTTCAATTTTAGCGAATGGTTCTCAATTGGTTATTGACATCTGTTTCTAACTAGCAGCATAATAAGCTCGGTCAAGGCTTGAGGGTTGACCGAGATGAGTCCAAACGCGGATTCATCTGAACGGCCTTTCGTGAATTAGAGTCATCTGGAGTCCGGGATAGCCCAGATAGCCGTGATGGACAGAATAAGGGAACACCATGCTACAGCACGCCAGTTCAATTCGAGAATACCGTTTGCAGGATGTAGAGCTACTCAGACGAGTTCTTTTGTACTGTTTGGGGGGGTCTGCGATCGCCCATGCCGTGCTGCTAACCCTGGGGATTTTGTCCGGTTCTCCCAACTCAATTCGCGCTAAAAACGATGAGCCGATTGAATTCATTGTCATTGAGGAGGTTCGCCCAGACGCACCGGAAATGACGGATTCCCCAGAAAGGGTCACCGAGGCTCCGGCGGAGACCCCAGCTGAGGTCAGTGATTCGGCAACGAACACCTTAGAGTCAGGAGTTCCATCGGCGTTAAGTTTTAATGATAGCCCCGCCAATCCAACGTCAACGGCTCCAGACTCGCCGAGTTCCCAAGACGAGTCCTTTGAAGACCCCTTGGTGAATGAACCTAATGAGCCGGCGAAGGCCCCGGCTGAGTCGACGACAGCATCAGATTCCGCTCCTGACTCCTCTAAACCACTAGAGTCGGCGGCAACCCGTCAAGATAGCCCCAGTTCAGACGCGAGTTCAGATCTATTGACCACGGACGGGGCGGCGACCGATGCTGCGAAGGTTCCCGAAACCGATAGTGGTTCCGAGAGCGACTCAGATTCGGGGTCTGGCGAGGCTGTAGCAACAGAGGAGTCGGGTGGGTCATCCAATGGGGAATCTAATGCAGTCAGTTCGGGACCTGTTCGTCCGGGAGCAGCGACAACGGGACTATTTGAGAATTGGGGTAACGATTCTGGAGGCTCAGGGGATGGGGACAATGGTCGTTCGGGCGATCGCACGGCGGTTCGTTCTCCAGGAAGTCCCAGTCGCCAAGGTCGGCCCTCTGCACCGCCACGAGAGACGTCTGGTTCAGGTGGCGGTGATGGTAGTGGTTTAGCTTGTGCTGAGGGTTGTGAAGGCAGCTATGAGTATTCTGGAGAGGATACCGTGCGCCAAAATCCCTTGATTCGCGCTCGCCGCAATGAGGATGGGGATTATGATTATGAGTTGATTGAGTCGAGTGGCAGTGAAGCGGCAGACCGAGCCGCTCTCGAAACCGCTCGTCAGTCTCGCTATCAGGGCGATCGCGATGAGTTCACCATTGAAGCTCAGGTCGCCCGCGATGAGGAGGAAGCTGAACGCTATCGCCAACAGGTGCAACGGCAACGGGAACAGGCCCAACAAGAACAGGCCCAACAAGAACGGGAACGACAAGAACGGGCGCAGCAGGAGCAACGGCGACAGGCTCAACCGGCTCCTGAGCCAGACCCTGCACCTGAAGTTGAGGAGTTCTCTGCACCCAGTCCAACTCCGACGACCTCCTCAACACCTGAGGCGACGGAAGAGGTTGCACCGGCGGCAGACCCATCTTTTGAGGACGAGAAGTTGCCGGCGGTGACTCCTACGCCTACGCCTACGCCAACCCCGGAACCGGTGTATG
>LSZA01000037.1 GCA_001637315.1 Phormidium willei BDU 130791
TTAGGGATTGAAACAAAGAGCTTCTATGGGGGGAGATACGCCGTTTTCTTGCCCGAAATCCACCAAAATCCCTTTTAGGGATTGAAACGAGTTCTACGAAGATGGAACAGTGGGATATAACCCAGCCCGAAATTCACCAAAATCCCTTTTAGGGATTGAAAAACCCGCCTATCAAAAAGCAATTACCCTGGATTTTCCCCCAACTCCCGACAATACTCCAAATAATCATCGATCGCCCCCCGAAAATCCCGTTCCAGTTCCTCAAAACTAGCCCCGTGATAAGCCACCACATCCCTAAGATTGAACACACAGCCAGACAACATACCGCTGTCAGCATCAACCTCAACCTTGCCCGTATAACCCTTATAACTCAACATCACCTCGAGATCTCCTTCTCGCATCAAACCAAAAGCCAAAAACCCGGTTTCCAAAAACCGGGTCTCTAACTCAATTAAAGCATCAACCCCTACACCGTCGCCAACTCCGCCGGGAGACGTTTGAACGCCAGGCGCTCATTTTCCACATCCACAAACACCGTATCGCCGTCGTTGAACTCCCCGCGTAAAATCCCCTTAGCGATTTGGGTTTCGAGTTCCCGTTGAATCGCCCGTTTGAGGGGACGAGCGCCATAGACAGGATCATACCCCACATCCGCCAACAAGTCGATCGCCCCTTCCGAGAGTTTCAAAGCCATTTTCTTGTCCGCCAGCCGCTCTTCTAGGCGCACAATCTGTAACTTGACAATCTCCCGTAACTGGGACTTCTCTAACGCATGGAAGATAATCGTATCATCAATGCGGTTGAGGAACTCGGGGCGGAAATTGGCCCGCAGGGCTTCTAAGACGCGCGATCGCATCTCATCATAATCCGCATCATCCCCAGACACATCTAAAATGAACTGAGAGCCAATATTACTGGTCATAATAATGATGGAATTTTTGAAATCCACCGTTCGCCCTTGAGCGTCTGTGACTCGTCCATCATCTAACACCTGTAACAAGACATTAAAGACATCAGGATGTGCTTTTTCCACCTCATCAAAGAGAATCACCGCATAGGGACGACGACGCAGGGCTTCCGTCAATTGTCCCCCTTCGTCATAGCCCACATATCCCGGAGGCGCACCAATCAAGCGCGACACATTGTGTTTCTCCATGTACTCGGACATATCAATGCGAACGATCGCATCTTCCGTGTCAAACAGATAAGCCGCCAAGGCTTTCCCTAACTCCGTTTTCCCGACCCCCGTTGGACCGAGGAAGAGGAAACTAGCCACCGGACGATTGGGGTCAGCTAATCCCGCCCGCGAGCGTTGAATCGAGTCCGCCACAGCGGTCACAGCCTCTTCTTGACCGACCACTCGCTGATGTAACTCTTCTTCGAGATGCAGGAGTTTCTCTTTCTCAGACTCAACCAACTTACTCAGCGGAATCCCCGTCCATTTCGAGATAATCTCAGCAATATCGGCTTCGGTAACTTCCTCTCGCAACAGGGCTTCACCACTGTTTTGAGCATTAGCAAAACGAGCCTCCGTTTCATCGAGTTGCTTCTGAACTTGAGGATATTTACTATACTTCAGTTCAGCCGCCCGATTGAGGTCATAGTTGCGCTCAGCCTCTTCAATTTCGACATGAAGGCGATCGAGTTCCTCTTTGAGACCTTTGCGTTCTTCTAGCAGTTCTTTTTCCGCCTTCCATTGGGCGTTGAGATGAGACTGTTGTTCCTTACAGTCCGCCAGTTCCCTCTCAATCCGTTGCAATCGCTCTTTAGAAGCGTCATCACTCTCTTTTTGTAGGGAGAGTTTCTCCATTTCTAACTGCAAAATACGGCGATCAATTTCGTCAAGTTCCTCGGGTTTCGAGGTACTTTCCATTTTTAATTTCGCCGCCGCTTCATCGATGAGGTCGATCGCCTTATCCGGGAGGAAGCGATCGCTAATATAACGAGTCGAGAGCGTCGCCGCCGCCACCAGAGCGCTATCGGCGATTTTAACGTTATGGTGGGTTTCGTAGCGGTCTTTCAAACCCCGCAGAATCGAGATACTATCCACCACACTGGGCTGATCCACATAGACCTGCTGGAAACGCCGTTCTAGGGCGGCATCCTTCTCGATATACTTGCGGTATTCATCCAGGGTTGTCGCCCCGATACAGCGCAATTCTCCCCGGGCCAACATGGGTTTGAGCAGGTTCCCCGCATCCATGGCCCCCTGAGTCGCACCTGCACCGACGACGGTATGGATTTCGTCGATAAAGAGGACAATTTGACCGTCGGAGTCGGTGACTTCCTTGAGAACTGCTTTCAGGCGTTCCTCAAACTCACCGCGATATTTGGCCCCGGCGATGAGAGACCCCATATCGAGGGCGATGAGTTTGCGATCGCGCAGGGATTCAGGAACATCCCCTTTAACGATACGCTGGGCCAATCCTTCGGCGATCGCTGTTTTCCCGACCCCCGGTTCCCCAATTAGCACGGGGTTATTTTTGGTGCGTCGCGAGAGAATCTGTACCGTGCGGCGGATTTCATCATCTCGTCCAATGACTGGGTCGAGTTTCCCGGTGCGGGCGGCGTCTGTCAAATCCCGTCCGTATTTCTCTAAAGCGTCGTATTTTCCTTCTGGGTTTTGGTCTGTCACTTTTTGGGTTCCGCGTATTTGTTGGATGGTCTCTTTCAGTTTCGTCTCGTTAAGATTAAAGCTCTCGAAGGTGGGTTTTCCAAAACGTTTATCTTTGAGATAGGCCAGGACGAGATGTTCAATGGAGATATACTCATCACCATAGTCTTTACGATAGCCGTCAGCATGGTCGAGGAGTTGGTCAAGGCTCTGTCCAAGATAGACAGAACTTCCATCACCACTGACTTTAGGCTGTTTTTCAATAAATTGGCGAGTGGCGTCAGCCAAGTCCACCACAGAGACCCCGGCCCGTTTAAAGATACTATTGGCCAGTCCTTGACCTTCGAGCAAGGACTGCATTAGATGTTCACTTTCAATCTGTTGGTTTTTCGCGTGTTTGGCGATCTCTGGGATGCGGGCGATCGCCTCCCAAGCTTTTTCAGTAAATTGGTTCGGATTAGTCGGTTGCATCGTCTCCCTCCGGTCATGTCACGCACATTCTCATTGTAAAGACGAAGATGCGACCACCGAGATCGGCGATCGCACCATCAGCAGTCTAAGTTCCCGCCTACGGTAATCTCAACCGCAACCAATCGGACATCAGGCTTGACATAAAACAAATTGCATGGTAGAAGCGTTCCTGATATTTACAGGGCCGGACGACCCGAAAGTCCAAGACGTTGGCGACTGGTATTGCCCGGAACAGCGCCATCGCCTCCTGGATTCACCGGCGTACCGGGGGGATCAGGGTCAGGGTCAGAGTTCGGATCGCCATTGGGGTCAGGATCGGGGTCAGGTTCAGGATCACCACAACTGCCAGCAGTACCAAGATTCCTCAACTTGCAAATCGCATAGGCAAAGCCATCTTGAACATTCTCAAAATGCTCACCCAACCATTCTCCTTGCGCCTCACGATCCTGTTCAGCAACCGTATCGAGACCCTCCTCATAATGGTCATAATCCACAACTCCCTCAGCATCCTCTCGGCTGACATTACCCTCTAAGCGGTCTTGGGTATCCTGTACCGTTTCCGCCGTCTCCTGAGCCTGTTCATAGCGTTCCTGAGCCTCTTGCCAGTCCACATTCGAACCTCTTTGGGCCAAAGTGGTTTTAAGGCCGGCCACCTGCTCAATCGCCTCTTGGGAGAAGTCCGCCTCTCCCGTCGTTGGCATTCCGACAAAGGTCCAGCCGCGATCGCGAACCTCTACCATCTTCCCAGGACGGATTAGGCGCACCGAACTAAACGGATAGATTTGCAGATCCGGTTCTCCCGGAACTGGGATAGCGCCAATCTCATCGTCGTAATCGGTTTCAATGCGATATCCATTGTCATAGTCTAAGGCTGTAATCCGGTTGAGATCATCGCGAACCACTGTCACCGGCCGAGGAACCAACACCTCCATACGAGTGCGCCGATATCCCGAGGGAAAATAGCGGACAAAATAGCCATCAGGATGCAAGGACCAACGTTGCTGAGGAATCGTTCGGCTTCCTTCCCCTCGGGGAACGTCTCCCGTCAAGATAGCGATGTCTTCCAAGTCTTCATAGGCGGCATCGGCCTGACTGAGAGCCGATCGCAGGTCCGCCTCCGCCTCTAACACCTGTCGCACGGGGTCTGGGAGATTGGCAAAAATCTCTCGTCTAGCAGCGTCAGGAATCAGAGCGAGAGCCTTTCCATTGAGTTCTCGGATGTCCTCATCGGTTAGCAACGTCTGGGCCACATCTTGCAACTCCTGACTCATATCCCGAATCGAGGTTTGAGCAATAATCCCCCAGAGCAACTTTTGAATCGAACGCTGTTCGATCTCGGGATGGTTAGCGGCTTCCCGGAGAATCTTGCTAATAATATCGGCTTGGGGGCCTTCGAGTGGAGCATATCCGTACCCGTCTCCCCCGCCAGGGCCGTGAGTTCCGGCTCGCAGACAGTAGCTTTCGAGGGTAATCTCGTATAACCCAGGGGTCGCTAGATAACCACCGTCATCCGTTTGCGGAAATTGAGTCAGGGATTGGGGTTCCCCGAAATCTCGGTCATCGAGGAGGGGAATTTCGCGAACGACATCATCGAGGCTGGTGGTGAGGGGAGGGTCGCCTTCGAGGATATCTGAGATATCAATATCGGGAATGGGGAGGTCATCGGGACTGGGTAGGTCATCAAACAGAGCCAGCTGTGAGTCCTGAGTGACCCTCTGGCTGGGTTGAGTGGCTGTTGCTGGGCGATCGCCTTGATGTCCAATTCCGGCCACTCCTGTCAGCAGTAGAGTTAACCCGAACAGAATCAAGGGGGTTCGCAAGGAACGCATAGAACTTTCTCCGAATCGTTGGCTGCTATCTTGGCGCAGGAGGTCGGAGATTGCCCTCTACCTGTGGTTAGAAGGGATTGTGTTGTTTTATGAAGTTTTGGGGGGAGCTGGGGTTGATTTTTTGGCATTTAGCAGTCCAGGCTATCGAACCATCCATCCAGGTCATCGAGACTCTGGAATTGAAAGAGTTGACGCGCCAGAGCATCCAGTTGGCTTGAGGAGAGTTGGTCCAGCCGAGACAGCATCTCAGCATCCAAGGAACCCAGACGCTCACTCAACAGTTGACGTATTAATTCAATCTTGCCTCGCCGAACTCCCTGTTCAATGCCTTGTTCAATGCCTTGTTCAATGCCTTCCTGTCTAGCGCGACGTTCAAAGCTGGTCAGATACTGCATACGTTGTTCCTCCTGTAACCGACTGACTTGTTGCCACAGTTGCTGGTTCAGTTCTTCGGGGAGATTCATCAACCAATCAATGAAATGGAGGAGACTAATCACCTCCTGGGCCTCAAAGCCTCGTTGATAGAGTCCTCGAATTAGGGCAAACTTCCAACGTTGGCGCTCTCTCCCATTATGCCGGGTTTGTTGGGTTTTGAGGTGAGCCATCACGACAATGGCAAACACATTGTCGCTGGCCTCTAACTCCTCCCAGCGATTCTGGTAATCCAGAAGCTTGACGATGGGAAAGCGGAAGTCCAGCCGACAGTTGAATAACTCATCGCTGTACTGCTGCGGTCGCCAGGAGGCTTGCTCGTCCCCCAGAACCGCAAAACTGGCCACTTGTCGGGAGTAGCGATCGCGAATCCGATAATAATAGCAAAACATCCGCTCGGCAAAGTTCGACTCGGGTTGATTCTGCACCTCCACATGAATCAATACCCAAACCTCATCCCCCCGCTTCAGGGACACTTGCACCAGTTTGTCAGCCAGGCGTTTCCCCAAATCGGCATCTCGCACCACCTGCTGGAGTTCTTTGTCAAGGAAGATGACGGGTTGGTCCCAGTCGATTTCTGCCGCCGCTTGGGGGAAGAAAAACTCCATAAACTGCTGGAAATTTTCTTCTAGCAGTTGTTTCCAAGGACTATCGTAATCGGTCTTCGGCTCTTGGGTCATGGCAATTTTTCAGATGATGATTGCTCAAATGATGATTCGGTGTTGACCCCTCACTCCAATTGACTGGCTGGCCAGCCAGTCATCCAGGTCATCTTTCAAATATAAACATTAACACTGGCTAGGAGGGGGAAATCACAAGGATTTGCCCCTACCGCTATTTATGGCGTGATTTGTCCAAAATCAAACCACAGGACAACAGAAAGGCTACTAACTGGCAAAAAAGCCAAATATGCTATCACCATTCTCCTGTTTTTTTCACTACAACCTTCAAGTCCGTGAGATAGGCGATCGCAGCTTGAATGGAAGTTTCTTCTCCCTCAAGATGAATCTCAAACCAACCACTACTGTAGCTGTCAGATCCTAGCAAAGCCGCAGAAATATTGACATCCAAGTGATACTCTGAGGTTAACTTCGAGATCATCGGTTCTTGTTGATATTTCTTGGGAATGCAAAGGTGAATAGTTTGCTTGATGGTGTTAGACATTGGCTTTAATCAATAAAAAATGCGACAAAGGTAGCCGTTATAGCAAAACAGGCAAAATCAGAATTGTGTAAATCAAACCTGAACCAATCAGTAGCAAGTATGAACTAAAAAATATAATCCACTTGCTCACAGGAGTATAGCTAATTTGGTCGATTGATTTTTGGTCAGAAAAGTAGTTGCAGGTACAGGCAATGATAGTCATAATACCTAAAAACGACGTAGCTAAGCCCAAGAGAAAACCGTGACCCTTCCCAGAAGAGAAATCAGGAATTAGGTAACGTAAACGAGCAAGAAGAATTCCAACTCCCATTAAACCTAAAGAGGTGCGAATCCAAGCCAAATAAGTCCTCTCGTTAGCCAGGTGATCTCGGACTCGGGAGGGATTATGAAGTCCCTTTTTGTCAAATTGAATCAAATTGCTACTCGCCCTAAATATGGATTTTAGAATGTGTTGATTTGGCATCAGGAAAAGTCTTGGTTTGTTTGAGAGACAGATACACTTTTTGCTGTCTGCTGAGTCCTAATTCGCGGAACTCATCACTGTTTAACGTGGCTTGGATGACGCTTTCATCTGCCAGAGATAACTCAACTTGAACATCCCAACCCATATAAATCACGCGCCTGACGATCGCCGCTTGAGTGTTCTCATCGGGTTCCAAACTAATGCGGATATCATGAGGACGAACCAGGAGTTGCTGATTAGATGAAGACTGATGACCATTGGAAATGGGAGCGATGCGATCGCTCGGCAAAACATTGACCGGACCAAGAAAGCCCATAACAAAGGGATTTTTAGGCTCATCATAGAGACTTTGGGGACTGCCTACTTGCTCGATGCGTCCTTCATTCATCACCACAATCCTGTCAGCAATTTCCATGGCTTCTTCGCGATCGTGCGTAACAATTAATGTTGTCACGTGAACCTCATCATGGAGACGACGCAGCCAAAGCCGTAAGTCTTGGCGAACATTAGCATCCAAAGCCCCGAAGGGTTCATCGAGGAGCAAAACGCGGGGTTCAATCGCTAACGCTCGGGCGAGAGCGACCCGTTGTCGTTGTCCTCCAGAGAGTTGAGCTGGATAGCGATCGCCCAAACCTTCTAGCTTAATCAAATCTAATAACTCTCCCACCCGTTGACGGACATAGCCCCTAGGATGACGAGCAATCTGAAGAGGAAATGCAATATTTTGACGAACAGTTAGATGTTTAAACAGAGCATAATGTTGAAACACAAAGCCAACACGGCGCTCTTGTACTTTGGCATGAGTCACATCACCATTTTCTAAATAAATCTGCCCAGAATCTGGCTGTTCTAAACCAGCAATTGCCCGCAATAACGTTGATTTTCCTGACCCAGAAGGTCCTAAAAGAGCAACCAGACTCCCCGTCTCAACGGAAAGGTTAATATCATCGAGTGCCAGGAAGTTCCCGAATCGTTTCACCAGATGGTTCACTTGAATTGTCATAGCTAATTTGGCGCGATCGCCTACAAAAAATTCACGAGAGATTGAGAACGTGGGAAAAGTTCCACGATCCAACGGACCCCACACTGAACTGGGGAAGATATTTCAAATCAATACAAGTTGTGGACTCAGACTATTTCAGGGGCCACCAGTCCACCTTATCTCGGGTGGCACTATAAACCTCTTTCAAGCCTTCGGGATCGGCAACCCGAAGCGTATCTGTCGAGAGGTCATCATCTTGGGGGGGCAAAATGAGTCCTTGGCGACGCATCCCCTTTAAGACTTGTTCAACGGTACGATGGTTTAACTGTGCACTGTGGGCAATGATATCCACAGGTAAGTCAAAGACATAGAGGCCATCCGCCTGGGGTTGATTTCCTAACGATCGCTCTTGGTAGATTAAAGCCCGCAAAAGAGTTGCCACAGCTTGGGGAGGATAGGTACTGCAATTGAGCAGGTGGTATTGAAATTTCTCCCGCAATTCAAACAGATAATCGTAGCGTTGTCGAAACACCTCGTTCTCGGTGTATAAGGTTTTGGCAATCCCAACCGGAATTTCGATCACATTCGTAGTCTTATAGGCTTCCACCAAACTAGGAAAGGAACGACTCACTCGCCCATAAGCCAGAGCCAAGTTACGCATCCCGAAACAGCTTCCAGGATAGGTCAAGGCAACAATGCGATCTAAAGGGGTACTGCGGACAATGATGGGCCCACCACTCACCACCACATATAAGACGTCGGTTGAGGTATCCGGGCGAAACGCCGTGTAGACCGGTCGGCTCGAATAAAGCTTTTGCCGAGCGACACCCTCAGAGTTAAGTAACTCCGATAGCTCCATCTGATCCATTCCCCGAAATAAATAGTTACTCCGGGTTACCTCCTCCGCAATCGTCGCCGTTGCTGGAGTGTCCGCAGGCTTTGCCATAACCACTGCTGTTGTTCTCTGTCACCAAGGTAACCGATCTTAAGTTAGATTGCAAGTGAATCACAAATGTTTTTTGATTCAACTATAATTGACATGAGATAAAACCGTGCTACAATCACACTCACGTTTAAATCCGGTATTCCGACCTGTAAACCGTAGATTAAAGGAGAAGAGCCATGAAACTCAGAACTGGCCAAGGTTTAAGACGCTTGATCGAGAGATCGAAGCTCTGGAAAAAAAGTGTTGCCCTATTCCTGGTGGGAACAACTTTAAGCTGGGTGATTTCTGCCTGCGGCGGGGCCGTCGGTGGAGGAGACCGGGTGGAACTCACCTTAGTGTCTTATGCAGTCACCCGGGCCGCCTACGAGCAAATTATCCCCCAGTTCACTCAGCAGTGGCAGGCTGAACATGATCAAGACGTGGTCATTCAACAAAGTTATGGAGGATCAGGTTCTCAAGCCCGAGCTGTCATTGATGGCTTAGAGGCTGATGTCGTGGCGCTAGCCTTAGCCTTGGATACCAAAGCCATTGAAGATGCGGGTCTGATCGAACCCGGCTGGGAAAATGAAGCCCCCAATAATTCGATTATCCATCGTTCTGTTGCGACCATCATCACCCGTGAAGGCAACCCTAAAAATATTCAAGGTTGGGACGATTTAGCCCGAGATGACGTCAGTACGATCACTGCCAACCCCAAAACCTCCGGTGGTGCGCGCTGGAACTTTCTAGTCCTCTGGGGTCATAAAACTGAAAATGGGGGCAATGAAGAACAAGCCTTAGAATTTGTGCAACAGGTTTATCAAAATGTGCCTATTTTGCCCCGCAACGCCCGTGAAGCAACGGATATCTTTTATGAACAAGGACAAGGAGATGTTCTGATTAACTATGAAAATGAGGTACTCCTAGCTCAACAACAGGGACAAACGCTACCCTTCGTCATTCCCGAGAGCAACATTTCCATCGATAATCCCATCGCTGTCGTTGATGCCAATGTAGATAGACATGGAACCCGGGAAGTTGCTGAAGCTTTTGTGCGTTTTCTCTATACCCCTGAGGCTCAACGGGCATTTGCTGAAGTGGGCTTCCGTCCCGTTGATGAAGCCATTGCTGGAGAATTTAGCGAAAAATACCCTTCCCTAAGTGGTCTGTTCACCGTCGAAGATCTTGGGGGTTGGGACACAGTCCAAGATAAGTTTTTTGCCGATGGAGCAATTTTTGATGATATTCAGGCCAACATCGGTCGTTAGTGTTTAATCCTTGCTTCTCGTTCTCACTGTTGCTCTGTTCTCTTCTCGAACCCTTGTCTTAAGCCACGCTCAAGTTGTTTTCTCTAGTCTCATCTTACCTCGCGTATTAAAATGTCCCCAAAGACCATGAATAAACTTCCTTTCTCCTCTAGTAAGCCTTCAATTCCTGTTCTCAATAAAATTCCTTGGTACTGGTGGGGAATTGGCGGCTATCTGAGCATCATGCTTTTCCTTCCTCTGGCGGCAGTCGTGCTTTATACCCAACGGCTGAGCTTGTCAGAAATCTGGCGAATTGCGACGACTCCTGTTGCCTTGGCGGCCTATGAAGTTACCTTTAGTACTGCTTTGTTCGCGGCCCTATTCAATGGGTTGGCTGGGGTAGGTATTGCTTGGGTTTTGATCCGATATGAGTTTCCTGGTAAACGTATTATTGATGCTGGCATTGATTTACCGTTTGCTTTACCAACGGCTGTTGCTGGATTGAGCTTAGCTACAGTCTATAACGAGAGGGGATGGATTGGTTCCCTATTGGCTCCCTTAGGGATTCAAATCTCGTTTACACGCCTGGGGGTTCTAGTAGCGATGGTCTTCATTTCTCTTCCCTTTGTAGTTCGGACAGTTCAACCGGTTTTACAAGAGTTGGAGCCTGAATTGGAGGAAGCTGCGTGGTGCATGGGAGCGTCCCGTTGGCAAACCTTTCGTCGTGTCTTACTACCACCATTATTGCCGGCTATTCTCACGGGTGTAGCGTTAGGCTTTTCCCGTGCTGTGGGAGAGTATGGTTCGATTTCGATTATTGCCGGAAATATTCCCTTTCAGGATTTGATTGCACCGGTTTTGATTTTTCAACGGCTGGAACAGTTTGATTATGCTGGAGCAGCGGTGATTGGTTCTGTGATGTTATTGGTGTCTTTAGTTTCTCTGTTGGTGATTAATTTCTTACAGCGTTGGGGAAAATGGATAAATCAAGCTTGATATAAATCGCTTGCTCAAACTCATTCTCGTCCTGAATAAGCGCTCGCCTGTTGTTCTCTCTTGTGATGATTTAGCTGATTTCTTCGCCATGAACTTTCAAAATTTGACTATTTTTCAAAAGTGGAATCCCCTGCATTGGTCTTGGGAAGTCTGGGATCCTCGGTTTTGGATTAAACCGGTGCGATCGCAGGGGGCAAATTCAAAGTTGACCCTAGGAGAAATTTTCCTGGTTTTTGGCGTACTCATCTTGGTGAGTCTGATTCTCTTTATTCCCGCCATTAACATCTTTGTGGGTGCTTTTGCCGATGGGTGGGAACCCTTTGTAGCCACCTTAAGGTCGCGGGAGTTTCTTCATGCTGCTGGCTTAACTTTGCAAATTGCGTTGGTGGTTGTTCCCTTAAATGTCGTCTTTGGAATCATCACGGCTTGGGCGTTAGCGCGCCATCATCATTTTCCGGGACGAACTTTATTGTTAAGTTTAATCGATTTACCCTTCTCTGTATCTCCAGTGGTGGCTGGCTTGATGCTGGTATTACTCTATGGTCGTCAGGGTTGGTTTGGTCCAACCTTAGAGTCTTGGGGAATCCGTATTATGTTTGCATTTCCTGCAATGGCGATCGCAACAGCATTTGTTTCAATGCCCTTTGTAGCCAGAGAAGTACTACCCGTATTAGAGGAAATTGGACGGGAACAGGAAGAAGCTGCAAAAACTTTAGGAGCTAATGATTGGCAAACATTTTGGCGAGTGACTCTCCCCTCAATTCGCTATAGCTTACTCTATGGGATTGTTCTGACCAATGCTCGGGCAATGGGAGAGTTTGGTGCTGTTGCTGTTGTCTCTGGAAATCTCATTGGTCGAACTCAGACTTTACCTTTGTATGTCGAAGAAATGCACAATCAATATCAAACTCAGTCCTCTTATTCCGCTGCCGTTGTTCTGGCTTGCTTGGCCGCCATCACACTGATAGCAAAGGCATTTCTAGAACGTAAAACTGGACGAGATCGTAGTTGATCTTCGACTCTTGAGTCATCGGAGTGATGTTGAAACAGCCATGGACTAGGGAAACGGGTTAGTCTCGGCTTCATCCTCTTGGCGAGGTAATAGCTTTGATCGCCAATCAACAAGATTCCTAAAATCGACAGCCGTCCAATTATCATAATATCCAGTCTGGGCTAACTTGCGACTCGCCGCTTGTAAATGGCTCAGTCGCTGAAGCAAAATCAACACATACTTTTGATTGCTTGTATTCGTATGACTGAGGCTCGTCGCCGGGTTATGGGGAGAATCCACCAAGGCCACAACGTCATTCTGGCCCAGTTGGTAGTTTAAAGCATCAACACGCTGTTCGAGATTAGGGAGGGGATGATCGCCGAGGTTAGCTAGGATATAAACATCATGGCGATCGCACCAATTTTGTGCAATTTGTAACAGTTGCGCTTCTAAGTCATCACCCTGACAGGGTTGAACATGCACACGATGTTCAATCCAGGCTTGACGACTGAAAGGACAGGGAGAAAGTCCAGCGAAGTGAGGATGTCCAACACTAAGAAATTCCTCAATCCACTGTTGGAGATGCTGATAGACGGCATTCAACGAGGGATGCGACATACTTAATACCAGTTAGAATGGATGTAGCAAGGTCTGTGACTTAGCTTACACAATGATCTACAAAATTAGTCCCTTGTGGCCAGTCTGCTCGCCTATTCAACACTCTCATGGCAATGAGCAAAGTACTCTCTAAGCTTCGAGGGAGCTAAAAAGCTCACGCCATTGTTGACAGACGTGGCCAATCTTACCTTGCGGGACTCTCTAGTGCTATTTCTCTAGATTGTGCCAGTGACTCCATGACAACCGTCGTCTCGAGTATCAGTTTGGTCAACTCCGAATTGTGAGTTGAATTTCGATACATCTACCCTAGCTACGTAATAATCACACTGACGATGATTGCCGCTAAAGACAAGATAATACTCGCGACAATAACCCCAGCCGCGAGATTCCCCCGTTCAACTTGGCTACGGTAGTCAATGGGGTCAAGTTTATCAAAAAGTTGAACCCCAAGGTAAAGCAGAATAATACCAAGAAATCCCCAGACTATGGTGGTTAAAACCATGACCCAATCCATAATTAATTCTCCTGTGTTAGAACGATTTAGAATAAACAAAAAGCGAATTTCTACTGATTAATAGACTGGCTTACCTCACTAACATCTTGATTTTAAATGCTATTTTGAATCCTATAAATAAGACTATTAATAGAAACATAAAATTTAGCGACTATCAACAATTGCTAAATCGCGGTCATTCAGCAATGATCACTTCCCCGAGCCAGATCTTTTCCTGGATCGAGCGAAAAATAGCGCATTCCTCAACAGAGACCTTCCCATCCGCATAAATGGCTGCCACAATTTCATCCCGCTCTTGGCGAGAAATGACACCATCCTCTAACGCTTGCTTAGCTCGCTTAGCTAGGTCTGAAAGTGCCTCTTGTTCTGCATCAGAGAGAGACTGCTGACGATTGCTGTGAACGTCCATGGCGATCGCCTCGATTCATCAGTGCTAATCATAGCCTACCCCGACGTGAGCCTGTCAATCTTTCCCACAGGAGAATCCCAAGACTAGCCCTGAACAGGACTGCGATATAATAGAGGTTAACGGACACTCAACCTTGTTTGACCTTTCAGTCCGTTGTCTGTATGACCAAAACCTCAACAAAACCTTTAAAGATACTTAAACTTCAAAGCCGAGACCTGAACAGGCGCGATCGCCCGTCAATCTCTAGTCAATCTCTAAAAGATGTTGTTATCAGCGTTAGCCAACATGAGCGAACCCCTAGAAACACTTGAGTCCTCATTAGGAGTCGATCCCGTCTTACTCACTCCCCCCAACCGAGATCAACCCAACTCTCCCTCCTATCTCCCCGACTCCCCCACCCTAGCCGGTGAGGATGACGACGAAATGTCCCAGGACTTTTCCCAAGATGACGCACCCCTATTACAGCGTGCAGACCTCCCAGACGACGAGTCATTCCCCAACGAAGACCGTCTCGACCCCCAACCCCACAGCGACGACGAGAGTCTCAACCTCGAAGCCGCCATGGAAGACGAAGCCGCCGTTTTGCGCTCAGGACGGGGAGAAGACTTCTCGGACATGAACCCTCTCAACGACGAGAGTTCTGAAACCCTGCATCCGATTCTCTAACCCCTTGAGTGCCATGTCTGAGTTAAATTGCCAAACTTGTCCAGTCTGCAAAGTGCAAATCCAAACCCTCCCGATGGGCGATCGCGTCCTCTTTTCCTTCGGTCCTCCTGGGACTCGGGCCGACCTCTGGAACAAGGTTTGCAAACACACCCAAAACAGCCAGTGCATTAACCTTCAGAGCCGATAACATCAACCCCCCTGTTATCTCCATTTATACAACCAATAGATTGTTTTAATGCCTGAAATTGTTACAGATGTGTAACAATAGACCCATAACAAAACGAAAATAAGAGAGGTCATCACTATGGTCGTAGCCGCCGCTCCCAGCCAAAAACGCCTCACCATGCAAGTCGAGGACGTCGCCACCGACACCACTGCTATCCGTTCCCTCGACTGGGATCGCGATCGCTTCGACATTGAATTTGGCTTACAAAACGGGACCACCTATAACTCCTTCCTCATCCGAAGCGAAAAAGTAGCCCTCGTAGACACCTCCCACGAAAAATTTCGCCAACTCTACCTCGACAGTCTCAAAGCCCAAATTAACCCCCAAGACATCGACTATCTCATCATCAGTCACACCGAACCCGACCACAGCGGTCTCGTGCGCGATGTCTTGGAACTCGCTCCCCACGCCACCGTCGTCGGCGCCAAAGTCGCCATTCAATTCCTCGAAAACCTGGTTCACAAACCCTTTGAAAAACAGATCGTCAAAAACGGCGACACCCTCGATCTCGGCAACGGCCATATCATCGAATTCGTCAACGCGCCGAACCTGCACTGGCCCGACACCATCTTCAGTTACGACCAAAAAACCCAGGTCATGTTCACCTGCGATGCGTTTGGGATGCACTACTGTTCCGACGCCACCTACGACGAGAACCTCAAACCCATCGAACCCGACTTCCGGTTCTACTACGAATGTCTGATGGCCCCAAACGCGCGATCAGTCATCTCCGCCATGAAGCGCATGAAAAAACTCGGCGACATCCAAACCATCGCCACCGGCCATGGTCCCATCCTGCGCTATCACGTCAGCGAACTCACCGGACGCTATTGGGACTGGAGTAACGAAAAAGCCAACGCCGAAACCTGCGTCGCCGTCTTCTACATCTCCGACTATGGCTATAGCGATCGCCTCTCCCAAGCGATCGCCCACGGAATCACCAAAGCCGGCGTGGCCGTAGAAATGATGGACCTCAAATCCGCCGATCCCCAAGACGTCCACGAACTCGTCTCCCGTTGCGCCGGAATCGTCCTCGGAACCCCTCCCGCCTCAGGAGATGTCGCCAAAGCCACCCTCGACGGCCTAGGAACCCTCGTGGCCGCCATTCACGAGAAACAAGCCTTTGGCGTTTTTGAATGCTACGGCGGCGACGACGAACCCATCGACCCCCTCGTCAGCAAATTCCGCGACCTCAAACTCAAACCCGGCTTTTCCCCCATCCGCATCACAGACACCCCCAGTCAAGGAACCTATCAACTCTGCGAAGAAGCCGGAACCGACATGGCTCAATTGCTGACCCGCAAAGATGCCATCAAAAAAATGAAAGCCCTCGATAGTGACCTAGACAAAGCCCTCGGTCGCTTAAGCGGTGGACTCTATATCATCACCGCCCAAAAAGGAGAAATCACCAGTGGAATGCTGGCCTCCTGGGTGTCCCAAGCCAGCTTCAAACCCCTCGGCTTAACCATCGCCGTCGCCAAAGACCGCGCCATTGAATCCCTGATGCAAGTCGGCGATCGCTTTGTCTTAAATGTCCTCGAAGAAGGCAACTATCAGCATTTGATGAAGCACTTTCTCAAACGCTTTCCCCCCGGTGCCGATCGCTTTGCCGGAGTCAACACCCAAACCGCCAAAAATGGCTCCCCATTACTCGCTGACTCCCTCGCCTACCTAGAATGCACCGTCGCCAGCCGCATGGAATGTTCCGATCATTGGCTCGTCTATAGCACAGTCGAACACGGTCGCGTCTCCAAACCCGAATCCCTCACCGCCGTCCATCATCGCAAAGTCGGCAACCACTACTAACCCCCCAATAGAGACCCCCCCTATTCCCCTCCGCGACAAAATTAGTCTCGAAGGGTTTAGGGGGAACTTTTCCCTGTCCCCTCTTCTCTTACCACTGCCTACTGCCTATTCCCTATTCCCTATTCCCTGTTCCCTATTCCCTGTTCCCTATTCCCTGTTCCCTATTCCCTGTTCCCTATTGCCTGTTCCCTGTTCCCTATTTCCTGTTCCCTGTTCCCTATTTCCTGTTCCCTTCCTCCCATGACTGACAAACCCAGAGACGTACAAGTATTACCCATTGCCGAGAATACGCGAGTCCTGCGATCGCGCACTTGGGGACGACTCCGCTTCGAAATTGAATACGCTCGCCAACGAGGAACCACCGCCAACACCTATGTCATTGAAAGCAACAAAACCGCCTTAATCGACCCCCCCGGAGAATCCTTTACCTCCATTTTTCTGCAAACCTTAAAAGACCGGGTGGATGTCAACAAAATTGACTATGTGATTTTGGGTCACGTCAACCCCAATCGGGCCGTCACCCTCAAAGCCTTGCTCGATATCGCCCCCCAACTGATCTTTGTCTGTTCCAACCCCGGGGCGATCGCCCTGCGGTCATTTCTCGCCGACGAAGGCTATAGCGCCAAAATCAAAGTCATGCGCGGCGAAGAAACCCTCAACCTCGGACAAGGTCATCGCCTCCTGTTTACCCCCGTTCCCACCCCGCGCTGGTCCGATGGACTGGCCACCTACGACACCAAAACCCAAATCCTCTACACCGACAAATTCTTTGGCGCTCACGTCTGCGGCGACCAAGTCTTCGACGAAGGCTCATCCGTCTACACCAACGATCGCCGCTACTACTTCGACTGTCTCATGGCCCCCAACGCCCGGCAAGTGGCCACCTCCCTCGAAAAACTGGCCTCACTGCCCCCAGTACACTTCTACGCACCGGGCCATGGTCCCATTGTCCGCGATGGAATGCGAGATCTAACCGCCTCCTATCGCCAGTGGAGTGCTGAACAGAAAGAGAAAGATGTCACCGTAGCCCTGCTGTTCGCCTCCGCCTATGGCAACACCGCCACCATCGGCCAGGCCATCGCCCGAGGACTCACCAAAGCCGGCGTCAACGTCGAAGCCATCAACTGCGAAGTGACCCCCCCCGAAGACATCCAGCAGATTGTCGAGACCTGTTCTGGGTTCATTATCGGCTCTCCCACCCTCGGCGGCCATGCCCCCACCCAAATTCAAACCGCCCTCGGGATTGTTCTCTCCACCGTTCCGAAAACTACCCCGGCCGGCGTGTTTGGCTCTTTTGGTTGGAGTGGCGAGGCGATCGACCTTTTAGAGAGTAAACTCCGCAATGGCGGCTATCAACTGGCTTTCGACCCCATCCGCGTCAAATTTAAACCCACCGAGGTCATTCTCAAAACCTGCGAAGAAGCCGGAACCGACTTTGCCCAAACCATCCGTAAAGCCAAGAAAGTCCGTAGTCGTCGCGAACCCGCCAGCAACGTCGAACAAGCCGTCGGTCGTTTAGTGGGGTCGCTGTGCGTGCTTACCACAAAACAAGGTGACTTGTCAAGTGCCATGTTAGCCTCTTGGGTCTCCCAGGCCACCTTCACCCCTCCCGGCTTAACCGTCGCCGTAGCCAAAGAGCGGGCGATCGAGTCCCTCCTCTATCAAGGGAGTCCCTTCGCCCTGAATATCCTCGGCGAAGGTCAACATTTGGGCTTAATGAAGCACTTTCTCAAACCCTTTACCCCCGGCGAAGACCGATTTGCTGGCGTTGAAACCCGTGACGCCGAGAATGGATCGCCTATCTTAGAAGATGCGATCGCCTATCTCGAATGTACCGTGCAACGACGCATGGAATGTGGCGACCATTGGCTCGTCTACGCTACCGTCGCCGCCGGGAACGTCTTTGAACCCGACATCCAAACCGCCGTTCATCACCGCAAAACCGGAACCCATTACTAAAACCGATTCCTAAGATTTCCCGAGTCACCATCGCCAAGTGAGGAAATCCGAACTGAACCCGTTGGGGAATTGCACGAAAAGTTCGCAATTCCCTACTTGTCGTTTTGACCAATTCCCGTCAGGATCAGAAATAGGCTTATGCCATTCCTTTTATTCCCTTGTCAATCCTCATAAAACTATTATGACTGTCCTCGAAAAAGGCAACATTACAATCCATACCGAGAATATCTTTCCCATCATCAAAAAGTCGCTGTATTCAGCCCATGAAATCTTTTTGCGGGAACTCGTCTCTAACGCCGTCGATGCCATTGAAAAGCTCAAAATGGTCTCCTACGCCGGAGAATTTGATGGCGATACCGACCATCCTAAAATTGTCCTCAAAGCCGACAAAGACAACAAAACCCTATCCATTAGCGATAATGGCATTGGCATGACCGCCGATGAAATCAAAAAGTATATTAACCAAGTTGCCTTCTCCAGCGCCGAAGAATTTGTCCAAAAATATAGCGGCGGCGCCGACCAACCTATTATTGGTCACTTCGGCTTAGGCTTTTATTCCTCCTTCATCGTTGCCAAAACCGTCGAAATCGATACCTTATCTTATAAACAGGGTGCAGAAGCCGTTCATTGGACCTGTGACGGTTCGCCGGAATTTGAACTCACCGAAAGCGATCGCCAAGACGTCGGAACCACCATCACCCTAACCCTACAAGACGAAGAAACCGAATATCTCGAATCCCCTCGCATCCGCCAGTTGGTGAAAACCTACTGCGACTTCATGCCCGTTCCCATCGAATTTGAAGGGGAAATCCTCAACGAACAACCCGCCATTTGGCGCAAATCTCCCAGCAATCTCAGCGACGACGATTACCTAGAATTTTATCGCTATCTCTACCCCTTCCAAGACGAACCTCTCCTCTGGGTTCACCTCAAAACCGACTATCCCTTTGAAATTAACGGCATCCTCTACTTCCCCAAACTAAAACCCGATGTCGATGTCACCAAAGGCAACATTAAACTCTTCTGCAACCACGTCTTTGTCAGTGACCATTGCGAAGAAATTGTGCCTCAATTCCTAATGCCCATGCGTGGGGTCATCGACAGTCCTGACATTCCCCTCAACGTCTCCCGTAGCGCCCTACAAGTCGATCGCAAAGTCCGCAAAATCGCCGACTTCATCGCTAAAAAAGTCGCCGATCGCCTCAAAGAACTCTACAAAGAAGACAAACCCCAGTATCTCAAATGCTGGAAAGACCTAGGAACCTTTGTCAAATTCGGCTACATCAACGACGAGAAGTTCAAGAAACAAATCGAGGACATCGTCATCTACAAAACCACCGCTGACCTAAGTTCAGAGCAAAACGACACCGCCAACGTACAAGTCGAAACCGAAGGGGATGCTTGGCAAGATGTTAACCCCGACGCTGGGAACGCCGACGGGGGAATCACCCAAAACGGGGAATCCTACACCACTCTCGCCGAGTATCTCGAACGCAACAAAGACCGCCATGAGAACCGCGTCTACTATTGTTCCGATTCTGTCACTCAAGCCACCTATGTCGAACTTCACAAAAACCAAGGCTTAGAAGTCCTCTTCCTCGACTCCTTCATCGACACCCACTTTATCAGCTACCTCGAACGGGACCATTCCGATGTCAAGTTCTCCCGAGTCGACTCAGAACTCGATGAGAACCTTGTCAGTGGCGACTCAGAAAGCGAAATTGTTGACCCCAACACCAACAAAACCCGCAGTGAACAAGTCAAAGAGTTGTTTGAGACGGCCCTCAACAAACCCAAACTTACCATTCGCACCGAATCCTTGAAAGGCGAGAACGCTCAAGCCTCTCCCCCAGCTATGGTGTTACTCCCCGAAGCCATGCGTCGTCTGCGGGATATGACGGCCCTGTTACAGCCAGAACAGTCGGACTTCCCTGAAGAGCATATTTTGGTGGTGAACACCGCACACCCCATGATTCAGAATCTAGCGAACATCGCCCAGGGGGGAATCGTCACCAGTGAGGGTTCGCCTTCGTCGGAGTTAGCCAGTCTGATTTGTCATCATGTCTATGATTTGGCGTTGATGTCTCAGAAAGGCTTTGACGCCGACGGGATGAAGCAGTTTGTCAATCGCTCCAATCAGGTGTTGACGCAACTCACTGACGCGGCCAAATAAACGCGGGTTAATTGTCCAACGGACAAGTTGACGTGAATGAACCGGAAAGGGGGGTGTCGGCCATGATATCCCTCTCTCCACCTTTCGCGAACGGCTCTCTAAGACCCTGGCTAGAAACCAACTTGCTCTCAATCTCAGTGAGACCTCGACTGGTCTTGAGCCAAAAATTCGCTCAATGGGGTTGACAAATTCAAGAACATCCTAAACAATGGTAAGTCGCGGATGAAAAAGCCGCACCATCTAAATCAGCGGAACTGGCGGAATTGGTAGACGCGCTAGATTCAGGTTCTAGTGTTCGCTTAGGACTTCCGGGTTCAAGTCCCGGGTTCCGCATTCTCGGAAACAAAATAGATTGGAAAAAGGGACAACCTCGATTGGGGATGTCCCTTTTTTTGGCGATCGCCCCACTCAGGGGACTCTTGGCGGGATAACAGAAGCCAGTCGCGCTGTGATCAACGATGTAGTAATGTCTGAGATCAGGTTGGAAAGGGAACCTAGGACTGGACTTTGAGCCAGCCTCGTCGAACCGCATAGAGCAGGCGATCAATGGTGGCTTGCTCATCTTGGGTGTAGGCTTCTTCCAATAGGAGGGAACGCAGAACGTGGCGGGCCTGAAGGCTGACATACCCAGATTGCCAAATTTGAGCAAATAGATCATCAACCGAGTTATGGGGAAATTTAAATTGAGTGGGCATCATCTTAACCGAGAGTTCAATGCGGTCAACACTACTATCGGCGATCCGCCCCATCATGACCGTGACGCATTTCATCAAACTCGGTGATACGCCTAAGCCTGGAAGGGTGATGAGAACGCTAGGTCTTCTGTGCGTCATTCCCCCAAGTCTCGGTGATTGAGATCACAGTTAAGGGGTCCGCTTAATCGGGGGGATCTGGTTGGAGACAGGCGTCACAGAGTCCGAAAAACTCTAGGGTATGGTAGAAAATCTTGAACTGATGCTTGTCTTGTAGGCGATGTTCGAGATCATGGACGGGACATTCCCCGATGGGAATCGATGTCCCACATTGCAGACAGGTCAGGTGATGTTTGTCTTGCTGGCGGGAACTGTAGAGGGATTCACCGCTAGCGAGGGTGCGAACTTGGACTAATCCTTCGAGTTTGAGGCTCTCCAGAGAACGATACACCGTCGCTAACCCCATACTTTGATTTTGCTGGCGCAATTTGACATAAATATCTTGGGCCGAGAGCGATCGCCCTTGAGTATTGAGCAAGGCGATAATTTTCTCTTGGGAACGGGTGCGACGGGTTTTCATGAACAAGATCTCAGGAGTGAAATGTGGATCGTTGGGGGACGCGATACGGTAACGTAGATTAGGTAGCACCTCCACTACCCCTCTACTACCATTGTGCCAAGCATTTGATCATTGCCGTGAGTCAAACTTATCAAGCTCAAATTTATGTCACCCTGCGTCCTTCGGTGTTAGATCCGGCCGGGACAGCAGTGCAGTCAGGACTGCAACAACTCGGGTTTACAGGAGTTGAACGAGTCCGCATCGGAAAGTATGTCGAACTGACGGTTACAGCGACGGATGACGCTGATGCGAGGCAACAAGTCGATCAAATGTGCGATCGCCTCCTCGCCAATCCAACAATTGAAAACTATCGCTTTGAGGTGCAGGCGGTAACAGAATCCATGTCCGAAGGAGTAACAGCATGAGATTCGGTGTCATTGTCTTTCCTGGGTCTAACTGCGATCGCGATGTTGTCTACGTCACCCAAGATATCCTCAAACAGCCCACTCGCAAAGTCTGGCATCAGGATACGGATTTGTCGGATATTGATGTGGTAGTGGTTCCAGGAGGATTTAGTTATGGAGATTATCTCCGCTGTGGGGCCATCGCTCGCTTTTCGGCCATTATGCGATCGGTTCTCGATCATGCCCAGGCCGGTAAACCCGTTTTAGGCATTTGCAATGGTTTCCAAATTCTCACGGAAGTGGGGTTGCTTCCGGGAGCGTTAGTTCGTAATCGGGATCTGCATTTTATCTGCGATCGCGTCCCCCTCACCATTGAACGTCATGATTGCCCCTGGACTCAAGGCTATGCCGGCCGCCATGAGATCAACTTGCCCATCGCCCATGGGGAAGGACGCTATCATGCTGATGCCAAGACCTTAACTCAACTCGAAGACCAAGGCCGGGTTCTCTTTCGCTACTGTAGCCCCTCGGGAGCGGTGGACGAATCGGGAAATCCCAATGGTTCGTTAAATAATATTGCAGGGATTTGCAATGAAGCGGGAAATGTGCTAGGCATGATGCCTCACCCCGAACGGGCCGCCGACGCACAATTGGGATCAACCGATGGCTTAGGCTTGTTTCAAGGACTGCTTCAGAGTCAACTCGCGGCCGTCTCATCCTAAGATGGTGTTAAAAATGGTGTTAACGAAGATTTGGAGTTGGTAAACAATGGCAATTGAAGTGAAAGTCCCAGATATGGCATGTGCGGCTTGTGCCAGTACCATTACCGAGGCCATTCAGAAGCTAGATGCCAAAGCTGAAGTTCGCGCCAATTTAGAGACAAAGTTGGTCTTTATTGAAACAAAACAGCCCGATGAGACGGTGAAATCGGTGATTACTGAAGCTGGCTATACGGTGGAGTGAGGGAATCGGGACCCCCGGAACCGGGTATTGACGGCCCGAAGAGGGCGACCATCAAGGTACGCCCTTACGTCTCTTTTCGCCTTGTTTAGCTTTTTTTGCCTTGTTGCCCCTGTTTTTCTTACCTCAATTCATCTTAATAAGGTGCGAATCATGCTTTGGGCTTGACTGCCGTAGCCGCCACCGAAAAGATTGTAGTGGTTGATGATGTGATAGAGATTGTAGAGGGTTTTGCGGCGCTCATACCCTTCATCGAGAGGCCATTCTTGATTATATCCCTGGTAAAACGCAGCCGAGAAACCGCCAAAAAGTTCAGTCATGGCAATGTCAACTTCGCGATCGCCGTAATAAGTCGCGGGGTCAAAAATGACCGGTTCCCCGTCGGCCGTCACCGAAGCATTCCCTCCCCAGAGATCGCCATGAACAATCGAAGGAATGGGATCATGGCCCGCTAAGAGTTGAGGAATCCTCTCGACTAACTCATCAGCCCCAGTAAAGCGCATTCCTTTGCGGGCCGCCAGACGTAGTTGAAAGCCGATACGATGTTCCGCGAAGAACTCGGCCCAATCCTCAGTCCAGGGATTCATCTGAGTGGTGGCCCCGATGGTGTTGCTACGATCCCAACCGAAGCGATCGCGGGTCCCCGTGCGGTGCATTTGCGCCAGTTGGCGCCCCATCTCCTGCCAAACTCCAGAACCGCCCCCCCGGCCTTGTAACTCCAGATATTCCATCACCAGATAGGCAGAGTTACCAGCGGTTCCCCAACAAATGGGTTTGGGAACGCGAATGGTGTGGGTTTCCCACATCTCCTTAACTCCCACAGCCTCAGCGATAAACATATCTAGGGCGGAGGCTTGGTTGAGTTTGATAAAAAAGGTGCGCTCTCCGTCCGATAGGGTACTGCTTTGATTGATGCAGCCTCCCCCGACGGAACGGTTTTGGGAGATGTTAAAGGGTTCTCCGGTGGCCTGGCTAATCTCGGCGGCGATTTGCTCCCACATTGGCATTTCGGGTTGGGGGTTCACAGTGATGGACAGTCTAGCCTTAAGCCTAGGACAGTCAGGGGTTGACTTGCAAACCGAAGTAAGTCAGCACCAGTTCTTCCTCTCCGGTATTGGCGATTTCGTGGACTTCCCCGATATCCACGGCGACACAGGTTCCGGGTTCGAGGGGATAGGCTTGTCCGTCGATGCTGATGGTTCCTGAACCGGATTCGACGAAGAAGACTTCAGTCATGTTGTCGTGGGAATGACCGGGGGCCACCTGTCCGGGGGCAAATCGGGCCTGAGAGAAGTTGGTTAAATGGGGCAAGTCCCCCTTACGCAACATGACTTGTTTGCGAATGTTGGGATTGTGGGATACCCCTTCTGAGGGAATCTGGGTTAGGGAGTGGTGTTTCATGGCAATGGGGACTGGGCAAACGCAATCAAAAAAGACGAGTGGGGGGTTTTGTTCGCCTTATCTAGCCCTAACTTGATTAAAGAAACAACTTCTGGCTCCCGTATGACAGGCGACATCCCCCACTTGGTCAATTTTAAGGAGGATGGTGTCGCCGTCGCAGTCGTAGGCAATGGATTTGACTTTTTGGATATGACCGGAGGTGGCGCCTTTGTGCCATAATTCCTGGCGAGAGCGACTCCAGTAATGGGCCTCGCCACTGTCGAGAGTGCGTTCGATAGATTCTCGATTCATCCAGGCCATCATTAAGACGGTACCGTCTTTGTGATCTTGAGCGATCGCGGGGATTAAGCCGCGAGGGTCGAATTTAAGCTGTTCGATCCACAATCGATCTTGATTGATGCTCTTCATTTGGCTTTCGGGTGTTTTGACGAGTCAATGGTTCCTAGGATATTGTCTAACGGATTAGTCCCAAGGCCCAAGAAATTGAGCGATTTGGATCTTTTTCTCGTCTGCGAACAATTGCTCAACTGTCCCTATTCCCTATTCCCTATTCCCTTCTTCCCCCTGTTCCGGTGTTCCGGTGTTCCCTATTCCCATGCTTGATACCTATCTCAACCAATTCGCCCGCTTTGGAGTCCACCTCGGGCTAGACCGTATCCAACGACTATTAAGCCATTTAGGAAATCCGCAAAACCAAGTTCGGGTGATTCATGTGGCGGGAACCAATGGCAAAGGCTCGGTTTGTGCGTATCTTAGTTCTATCCTCACGGCGGCGGGTTATCGAACGGGGCGTTATACCTCTCCCCATTTAACCCATTGGTGTGAGCGCATTTGTATCGATGACCATCCCATCTCTGAGGCGCGATTTGAGGCCTTAGTGCAACGGGTTGAGGCGGCGATTGTCCCCGATGAACCGACTCCAACTCAGTTTGAGGTGGTGACGGCGGCGGCCTGGTTGTATTTTGCCGAGTCGGCGGTGGATGTGGCGGTGGTTGAGGTGGGATTGGGGGGACGTTTGGATGCAACGAATGTCTGCGATCGCCCCCTGGTGAGTGTGATTACCTCAATTAGTCGCGACCATTGGCAACGTTTGGGTAATACCTTAGGGGAGATTGCGGGAGAAAAGGCGGGAATCCTCAAGGCCAATTGTGCGGCGGTGGTGGGGCCGTTACCGGCGGAGGCGCAACGAGTAGTACAAGGGCGGATTGAGACGTTAAATTGTCCGGCGGTTTGGGTCGAACCGGCGATTCGGGTTGGGGGAAATCGGCTTCAGGTGCAGGGGTTTGAGTATGAGTTGTCTTTGGGGGGGGCGGTTCAATCTGTCAATTCGGCGATCGCCCTGGCGGTAATTCGTCAGTTGCAACAGCAAGGCTGGACGATCTCGGATCAGGTGATTCGTCGAGGGATGTTGACAACCCGCTGGGCGGGACGGTTGCAATGGCTGATGTATGAGAATCGGCGCATTTTAATCGATGGCGCTCATAATGTGGCGGCGGCCGAGGCGTTACGGGACTATGTAGAGAGTTTGCAAACGCCGGTGACGTGGGTGATGGGAATGTTAGCGACGAAGGATACTCAGGGGATTTTGGCGGCGTTGTTGCGAGAGGGCGATCGCCTGATTCTTTTACCGATTCCGGGCCATCAGTTTATGCCCTTGGAGGAGTTGTCGCAGCAGGCGATCGCGGTTTGTCCTGAGATCTCACCTGAGTTGGCCCAGGACGTGGATGAGGCGTTGAATGAGGCCCATTTGGACGGCGATCGCCTACCGGTTCTTTGTGGTTCGCTGTATTTAATTGGCCGTTTTTTGCAGAGTGACCACCGAGTCCGAGAGAAGACGGAGTTTTAACTCCCTCAGCCAGACACGCTACCTGAATCACTCGACATTCTACGCCGAGTTGTTCAGGGGATGGGCCATTGGAACAATCGTGATCGTTTTGGCCCTTCCCCGGTTCCTGTTTAACCCTCTAAGGCCGCCAGGAGAACATCAGACATTTCCTTGCAACCAACGAGTTTCATGCCTTCAGACATAATATCGCCGGTGCGATAGTTGTGATCTAACACAGTCATGACGGCCTGTTCGAGGCGATCGCTGGCTTCGGGTTGATTGAGATCGTAGCGCAACATCATGGCAGCGCTCAACACTTGAGCCAAGGGATTGGCTTTGTCTTGGCCGGCAATATCCGGGGCCGAACCATGGACCGGTTCATAGACGCCGGGGCCATCTGCCCCGAGGCTGGCGGAGGGTAACATACCAATACTCCCCGTTAACATGGCAGCCGCGTCGGAGAGGATGTCGCCGAAGAGGTTGCCGGTGACGATGGTGTCAAACTGTTTGGGGGCGCGTACTAACTGCATGGCGGCGTTGTCAACGTAGAGGTGAGAGAGTTCCACGTCGGGATAGTCGGCGGCCAGGGCCGTGATGCGATCGCGCCAGAGTTGCGAGACTTCCAAAACATTGGCTTTATCGACGGAACAGAGTTTCCCCCCCCGTTTTTGGGCGGTTTCAAAGGCAACTTTACCGATGCGATCGATTTCTGAAGCGGTATAGGCCATGGTGTTCACCCCTCGTTGTTCGCCGCTTTCGGTTTCAAACACCCCTTTGGGTTGGCCGAAATAGACACCACCCGTCAGTTCACGAACCACCATAATATCGACTCCTTCGACCACCTCTCGTTTCAGGGTAGAGGCATCAATGAGTTGGGGTAGGATGGTGGCCGGACGCAGGTTGGCAAACAAGCCTAACCCCGCCCGTAGCCCTAGGAGTCCGGTTTCGGGGCGTTGGTGGCGGGGGAGGTTGTCCCATTTGTACCCACCGATGGCTGCCAGCATGACTGAATCGCTGTTGCGGCAGAGTTCGAGGGTTTCGTCAGGGAGAGGCGTTCCGGTGGCATCGATGGCAGAACCGCCAATGAGGGCTTCTTGAAAGCTAAAGTCTAAGTCGAATTGTTTGCCGATGACGTTTAGGGCATCGACAGCAACAGTGATGATTTCAGGACCAATGCCGTCGCCGGGTAACAGAGTGATGCGATACTGCTGAGCCATAGGGAGTTGGGTTGAGTGCTTTGATAAGGTAGATCGTCTTGGAGTCAATATCTTATCAAAGCCCTTGGCGGCTGCGATCGCTAGGGGTTTGTTTTCGGCAGGGGCCAACCGTTGGGTTGTGGACGCGGGGCCGATGCGTTGGCCTGTTCGAGTTGGGGATGTAGCAACAGATTCCAAAAAATCTCATTGACAAAATAGCCAGTTTGTGGTTTTTTAGGCTGCGGCTGTGCAAAGATGGGGAGGACTTTTTTCTGATACATGGTGTGACCTTTAATAAAGGATAGACGGTATGAGAACAAGATCTAGACGGTCATTTCAGGGGGTTGGCTCTTAATTACGGATGATTACGGAAATGACACACAATTTTTAATGTTGTACGACGGTGAGACTCGGGATGTTGCGATCGGGTTTCGCGATTAAACGGGGAAGATTTGCCAGGTTTCCAAGTTAGACGGCGTGAGTGAAGGGTTGGTTTCAGTCTCAAACGGAGTCGGATTCCGGGGAAACGTCAGTTGAGACGGCTGGCTAACGATGGTTGTAAAAATCTGTGCAAGAGTTTCCATGGTAGTTGCAGTTAAGATGATAAAGGGTGTTCAAATCGGTCTTGTGATGGCTCTTTCAATGACTTCAGTAAAGAACAGTTTGAAGGCCAGCGGGGGCTTGAACTCGACGCTATCTAAACTGTCACCCGTTGCGATCGCCTTAAACGGCCAAAACCAGTCAACATTGATAGGACAATCCTAGAACTGGCTCGCTAGCCGGGAACAATGCGTCCCCAATGATGACCGAGCAAGCCTTCCATAACGCGAGGGGGGAGCCGGTTAAGACTCCCCCCTCGGGGTTCAAAATATTAACGGTGTATCGTGAAGCTGTATCCTGAAGGGGTTGACTGAGGAAAAATCGGGATAGCTTTAGGTATTGGGGGGTTCAGCATCGGGGAAGGTTCGCTTAAACTCCTCAATGAGATCGTCCATTTCTTCGAGAGCCTGGTTGACGTCAATGCGAAGGGTTCCCAAGTCAGGGCGTTCGAGGAGATCGAGGAGAACCCCACGCTTGCTTTCAATTTGCTCAATCTGGGAGCGGATTGTGGTTGTATCCATTCTGAAGCGTACCTTTGGCGATGAGTTTGCGTTGATATTGTAGCAAGGACAACGGAATCTCGACGGCTCTGCCTGTCAGGGCTTGTTGGGAATTGGCGCAGGAGTTGAAACGAAGGACGGTTTTCAGGGACAATCTCAAGGCACTCTCGTCGAGATCGGTTTTCATCATTATGCCTGTTTTACCTGCTTTTTTGCGTCAAACCTCCCTGGCGGCGATCGCCCTGGTGGTGGGGTTGAGTTTAACGATTGTCGGCTTTGGGGCCTATTTTTCAGGGAATGCCACGCTGAACTTAGCGGGGTTTTTCTACGGAATCCCGGTGTTGTTGATTGGCTTGGCCCTGAAGTCAGCGGAGTTGAAGCCGGCCCCGTTCACGCAACCGACGTCGCCGGAGGTGTTAGCCCTGCGAGAGGCCCAAGCGACGGATACTCAGAACCAAGTTCGCATTGATGTGAACCGCTATCGTTACGCTGAACGAGCGCATCTGTTGGACGCCTTGGAATTTCTCAAACTGAGTCCCAATGATAAGGCCCGCCCGATTTTGGAGGGGATTCGTGAGGAAGCCGTAGAGGGGGCCTATGCCTTAATTTTGGAGTTTGACTCGCCACTGATGCCTTTGGAGCGTTGGCAGGAGAAACGGGAGGAGATGGAGACGTTTTTCGGTCCTGGGGTGCAGGTGCAAATCCAGGAACCGGAGGAGGGGTTTATTGATGTGGCGATTATTGCCCAGCCGCAGGGCTAAGGGGCCTTATTTTTCCAGCCGGATGGCGTACCATTGCAGAAACTCCCCGGCCCCCATGTCGAGATCGCAGGCGTTTTCGATGAGGTAGCGGGTGCGATCGCCCAAGTTGTCGAACTGCTGTAGATCTCGGGGGAGATCCTCGGGGGAACGCTGTTCGAGAATCCCCTGAAGTTTCTCGAACAGTTCCTCGGCGCTGAGGATTTCCTCGGCTTGGTTGGTTTCGAGGACAACAAAGTGATCTTCGGAGTAGAGAGACGCGTGACCCATAGTAATCTCAGTGAGGGGAACATGATGATATTCTCTCACTCTACCCCTGGGCTGGGGCAACCTTCTCTATGATGTTGGTGGATAATGATGTTGATAGATAGTCTGGATTAGGATTGATGCGAGTTACGGTGATTGAAGAGGGCGTTCTCTATGTCCATCAGGAAGATGTACCCCCCTTTAAGAAGGGAGGCGCAGTGACTCGGAATACGTATTTTTGGGCCTTGAAGTCCATCGCCGATCGCGCCCCTCGGGGTAAGGATTGGGAGTTCGAGCGCTCGGTTTGGATTGCGTTATGTCGGATGTTGCTGTCGTTTTCTGAAAGTGGCTATTTGGGATTTCGGGAGACGGTGTTGGAGTTTCCCCTGGGGACTCGTATTCCTGATGAGTTGCGGGCCTGTTCAACTTTTGAGGGGTGATGGCTCGATGCCGGATCGGGACGGCTGGCTACGACGTTATTTTGGGCGATTGCTTAGTCAGGAATGACGGTATAGATCACTTTCAAAATATCGTTTTTGACACCATAGGTTCTTCGGGTATTGAGGCGGCGCATTTCGATTTTAAGCACTCGTCGCATAATTTCTTGAACGACCTCAGTGGCGCTGGTGAAGGGTTCCCAGACATCATTAAAGTTTTGGCGATCGCCATACTGGGCGCTCCCTTCCGAGAGAATCGAAGACACTCCCAAAACGGGAACATCCCATTCAGCGATGGGTGCGTCATCCCAATTCTCATCCACGTTCTCGTTAAAGTTGTCGTCAAACAGGGTGGGTTCTGAGTCGAAGGATTCTGAATCCATGTTTGCTTCAGGAGATGTAAAATAATCAGAAGCCATAGGGCGGTTTAGGATGAATTGTTAGGGATTTAGAGTTGAGTATTTTGGGGGATTTGTCTAGTATTTTTAAATAATCTTAACACCTGTTCCCAGAGAAGGGGAATTAGCGGTTTAAGAGTTTGCATGAATTTGCCTGAAACGGCTAATCGCCATCCACTAAACCAAACTTGTCTTGTAATCCTCGCAGTTGCTGTTGTGCTTCTTCGGCGTTATCGGCCAGTTCTGCAAATTCGAGAAAGCGTTTGAGTTCTTTCTTTAAGAGGTTGCGTTCGACTTCCCAGGTCTCGCGATCGAGGTCTGGGGGTAAAACGATGGTATCAAATAGCGTGGCGTGGTCTTTACTGGGATGGGGGCGTAGGATACGGCCGCGACGTTGGACGAATTGGCGGGGGTTGCTGCTGCTGGCGAGAATGGCGGCGGTGCGGATGGCGGGAATATCAACGCCTTCGTCGAGACAGCGGATGGCGACTAATCCTTGCAGTTCTCCGGCTTCAAATTGTTGGCGCAGTTGTTCCCGTTGACTGATGGAGGTTTCTGCGGTGTAGGTGTTGATGCGGAAACCGAGTTCTCGCCCCAGCAGGCGCACCACAGCCTCGATTTGCGGGGTATTGGTTTCGCTGTCGCAGCCGTCGCTACAGTAAAACAGGGTGTGACTGGTGTGCAGGCGCGATCGCATCATCCAACGTAGAATATCCAGTTTACGGCTGGCGGTGCCAATGAGGCGCGATCGCTTCACCAGTAAAGCCGTCAGTTCATCGGGATCGCGGTTGTCGTTACCTAAGGCCCAACCGATGCGATGGGTGAGTTTGGCATATTGTTCACTTTCCCAAGATGTCAGGGGAACGAACAGGGGATAGTATTGATAGCGCACCAAGGCCCCGGCTTGGATGGCATCCCCGAGGCTAAGTGCAGGTTGTAAAACGTCGCCAAAATAGCCCAGAATCGCGTCAGTTCCTTCATCATCGAAGTGACGTTCTGGGGTGGCGGATAATCCCAGCCGTAGGCCCACATGACGGGGGAGGGCGGTTTCGAGGCGGGGTGCGCCGAGGTTGTGGACTTCATCGCCAATGATGAGGGTTTTGGCGGGGAGGTATTTGAGTTGCCATTGGAAGCGATCGCGCATCAAGGTGGCGTTGGTGGTGATAATCGTTAGAAAGGGCAAACTCTGCGATCGCACGGCCGTGAGGCGGCGAGTTAATGGCCCCTGCCAATGATGGACATTTTCAAAGGCCAGAATCGGATCTAAGTCAAAGCGGCGACATTCGCGATCCCATTGCGTCACCAGATGGCGGTAGGGACAGATAATCAGCAGAACCTGTAAACCAATCGCCTGATGCAGTCGGCTGGCGATGGCCAAGGCGGTGATGGTTTTGCCGCTTCCGGTGGCCATTTTCAGAGTTCCCCGGCCACTGGCGGCGAACCAGTTGGCGATCGCCTGTTCCTGATAGGGGCGTAAGGTAATGTCTGAGGGCAGTTGGGGTCGTCCGCTCGGGAGAACTGAGGCTAAATCCAACACAATCGGCTCAGTTAAGGAAGGGTTGCCGCTATTTTAGCGGAGTTTGTTTCAAGGTCTGAGTTAAATTTCTCGGCTAAGGCCATAGCATATTAAAAACGTTGAATGCTGAGGCAATTTGCTATGGCGGCCAAACCGACCTCTAAGAAAACCACCTCTGAGAAAACCATTATCCTAACCGGAGTCAGTCGCGGCCTCGGACAAGCCATGTTAGAGGGGTTCATCGCCCAGGGCCATCGGTTGTTTGGCTGCGCCACCCATGAAGGGGCGATCGCCCAACTCCAGGAAACCTACGGAAATCCCCATCAGTTCGCCGTCGTGGACTTAGCCGACGATCATCAAGTCCAACATTGGAGTGGGCAGGTTCTGCAAGAGATTCCCGCTCCCGATATTCTGATTAATAATGCCGGAGTCATCAATGAACCGGCCCCAGTTTGGCAGATTTCCGCCTCTGAGTTCGATCGCGTGATTGATGTCAACCTCAAAGGCGTGGCCAACGTTTTGCGCCATTTTGTCCCAGCGATGATTGACTCACAAGGGGGAATGATTGTCAACTTTAGTTCAACTTGGGGACGCAGTACTTCCCCGGAAGTGGCGCCCTATTGTGCGACAAAATGGGCCATTGAGGGGTTAACGCGATCGCTGTCTCAGGAACTCCCCAGTCATCTGGCCGCCGTCGCCTTAAACCCCGGTGTCATCAATACCGATATGCTACAGACTTGTTTCGGCAGCCGTGCCAAAAACTACACCACACCCCAAGTTTGGGGTCGTGCAGCCGTTCCCTTCATCCTCAACCTATCTAGCCAGGATAACGGTAAAGCCGTTACAGTTCCCGCCTGATTCCAAGATCTCAGTGGTCTAGGATCTCATTTTTCCTCAACATTCAAGGGATTGCGGAGTTCTAAAAGTCGGGGGATGGCGATCGCCAAGATCAATAACACCAACGCACCAATACTAAAGCTGGCGACTCCTGAGACCAACTTCTCTAAAGGAACCAACCGCCCTACAAAAAAGGATAAGCTAACCATCACCGAGGCCCAAACCCCCGCACCAGCTGCATTACAGATAAAAAACTTACCGTAGGGCATATCGGAAATCCCCGCCAGGGGACCGGCAAAAATCCGTAGCAGAGCCACAAAACGCCCTAAAAACACCGCTTGAGCCGCATTTTTGCCAAATTGGTCTCGCAGCCGCTCCAGTTGCTCTTGAGAGATGCGTACCAGTCTCCCCACCCGTAACAGCAAGGGAAAGCCGCCCCAGCGACCAATCCAATAGCCAAAGTTATCACCGAGAATTGCCCCTCCCATCGCACAGAGGAGAACAATCCAATAATCGAGTTCCCCCTCTCCGGCTAAGAAACCTCCCACGAGGGTTAAGGTTTCTCCGGGGAGGGGAATCCCGGCATTTTCTAGGGATATTCCAAAAAAAACCGCCCAGTATCCGTACTGACGGGCGATTTCTTCGACCGTTTCTAACGAGATGAACTCAGACATTCAATGCCTCGATTGATTCAGAATCTTCTTATTTCTTAACACTTTTACATTAGAAACTGCAATGAACGCCATCGAGTGTAACCTCTCGTCGCTCAAGCCGGGGAGCTTGGTCCCACAACGAGAGAGAAGGGTCTTAACCGACGTGGAGATATGGGTTTGCCGCCTTAAGCACTGCCAAATGAGGGTAAGGAGGCCTGTTGTTGAGACTCCTCAAAGTTGGGTAAATCCAAGTTCCCAGATTGGCGACGGCTGCGTTGGGCGAGACGATAGCTGACACTTTGCAGTTCTGAGTGAAGCTGACGATTTTCTCGCTGCAACATCTCAACTCGCTCCTGAACGGGTTTGAGCCGTTCAGCAAACTTCTGTTTATAGATTTCGGGAAGTTCTTGGACAACTTGCTCCAACATTCTAGCGCGGTCGTTGAGTTCCTGTACCGTTTGTCGCTGTTGGACCAGTTCGCGATCGCGTTCAGCAATCTGTTGCTGATAAAATTCAACCTGTTGCTCGACTTCAGCGAGTTGACCATGAAGGAGTTGCAGTTGCTCATTCTGGCCCTGAGTCGTTGCGGCTGGGGTGGTTTCCTGTCCACAGCCCTTGACGAGCCGGAAGAGTTCCTGAGACAGTTGTTGCACCAGTTGATCTCGCATCTTCACCTCTTCTTGTAGGTGCGCCACTTCAGCCCGAAGTTCTTGCGGGTTGAGAGATTCTGTCAGGTTTACCAAAATGACCTCCTCGGCAGGCTAACGGTTCAGTTGAGATAACTCAACGGGGTTTGAGTTTGTTGTTCTAATTATGCACGATACTTTAACATCTGTTTCGGCCAATACCGCCCCTTCGTGAACGTTTTGTTGCAAAGTCTGAGACAATTTGGCTGATTAGGATAATGCTCAGATTGAGTTCGGGAGATCATGGCAGGCCAGTTAATTGTCTTTGAGGGAATCGAAGGAGCGGGCAAAACCACGCAATTACAGCGGGCCGCGACTTGGTTGCGATCGCAGCTAACGGTTCCGGTTCTCACCAGCCGAGAACCGGGGGGAACCCTCCTGGGGCAACAGTTACGGAGTCTATTGCTCGATGTTCGCCAACAGGATGAAATTGCCCCTCGCTCCGAGTTACTGCTCTATGCGGCTGATCGCGCCCAGCATGTCGAACAGTATCTTAAGCCGAACTTAGCTCAAGGCGCGATGATTCTGTGCGATCGCTATACCGACTCCACCCTGGCCTATCAAGGCTACGGCCGACAATTGGATCTAGAATTAATCCAACAACTCAATGCGATCGCCACAGGAGGCCTAACCCCCAATTTAACCTTCTGGTTAGATCTCGACCCCAAAATTGGCCTACAACGAATCACAGAGCGAGGAGCGCCCAATCGCCTCGAACGAGAAGCCCTCGACTTTCACCAGCGCGTCCGCGCCGGATACATGGCCCTAGCTCAAGACCATCCCCAACGGATTATACGTCTCGATGCGATCGCCGCCGCTGACGACCTTGAACGAGAGATCCGCACCATTCTACAAACCCGGTTATCCGAGGAGTTGTGCCAGAGTTTCCCCCAAAAATTGTCCAAGAATTGAGATCAGCCCTTATCATAATTGAGGGAGCCTCCGGCCAAAACCCGAAGCGTTCCGTCAACGACGATACAGAAACGGACTGGAGATTGTGGCAAACGCGATACATCTGGCGCTAGTAGAAAATGGAGCCGCCCGATGGACAAATGCAAAAAATGGTCAGGGGGCGATCGCATTAGACCTAACGAACGCCCATCTCATTGCTGCGGACTTCCGAGACTTCAACCTGGCTCACTGTAACCTACGAGGCGCCACCCTAACCGGGGCTAACTTCCGAGGTGCAAGACTTGACGACGCCGACTTAAGCGGCGCCAACCTCAACGGGGCCAACCTGCACCACGCCTCCCTCCGTCACGCCAACCTCAACGGCGCTCAACTGCGTCGCGCCAGCCTCTGTGAAGCCAATTTACAGAGCGCCCATCTCAACCAAGCGGACTTATCCGAAGCCACTCTACATGACGCCGAATTGATCGAGGCCCATCTCTACCAGGCCAACCTCTCCCATAGCGATCTCTCCGGAGTACATTTCAACGGCGCCTATCTCGTCGAGGCCAACCTACAACACGCCAATTTAACTCGCGCCGACTTGCGTTTAGCTCAATTACAGAACGCCAATTTTAGCGGAAGTCACCTCACTCAAGCTGTCTTGCGCTACGCCCAGATTCAGGGAGCGAGGTTCGACGACGCTCAACGGCGTCACATCGATGACTGGGGTTGCTTTGGGGCGGCTCACTCCCTCAGCCACTAACCCCATCATCCCCCCATCACACAACAAGGGGCGTAGCCCATCGGCCACACCCCAAAGGTGATCTGTTCCCTATTCCCTATTCAGGTGTTCCCTCTCTAGCAGAGAGTCCGTACCTCACCCATATGGGAATTGCGATCACAGACTACTCGCTGCGGGCGTAATCATCTTGAAAACGGATAATATCGTCTTCCCCGAGATATTCACCATTCTGCACCTCAATGAGAATCAGAGGAATGACACCGGGATTTTCCAAACGATGGCTTGTCCCCTGGGGAACATAGGTTGACTGATTGCTGTACACCAGCTCTTCCTTCTCATCACAAATGACTCGCGCCGTTCCCGAAACCACAATCCAATGTTCACTGCGATGGTGGTGCATCTGCAAGCTGAGACGGTGTCCGGGCTTGACTTCAATACGTTTGATTTTATAACGAGTTCCTTCTTCTAAGACCGTAAACGATCCCCAAGGGCGCAGTTCTGTGGCTGCAATTCCCTGAGGAGTCTCGGCCAAGGTCGGTAATGTTTTATGATTGGTGGATTCTTTTGTAGACTCTTTAACAGATGCCATATCCGAGTGGCCTCCTTCTATCCGTGAGATGTTATGGAATGGAGGGCACGTTCAACCCCCACAGGCTCTATTGTGATACACAGATTCGGGATCTGGGGGATTTTTGACGCAGCTTTAAGCAATCTTTATAGAATTGGGGAGAATTGCAAAGTCGTCTTCATCTGGGGGGAGAAGGGAACAGGCATAACCCACCCCTAACCCCTCCCAAGAGGGGATGGCAAGAGG
>LSZA01000038.1 GCA_001637315.1 Phormidium willei BDU 130791
CCATCCCCTCTTGGGAGGGGTTAGGGGTGGGTTATGCCCCTTGCCCTCTTCCCACTGTTCCCTATTCCCTCAAAAAAACCTCCTATGCCACGGACACAACGCAACGACAATTTCATCGATAAATCTTTTACAGTGATGGCAGATATCATTCTCAAGATTCTGCCCGCTAAACAATCGGCAAAAGAAGCCTTTGCTTACTATCGTGATGGGATGTCCGCTCAAGCCGATGGTGAATACGCCGAGGCCATGGACAACTACAAAGAAGCCTTAAAACTTGAAGATGACCCCAACGATCGCAGTTATATTCTCTATAACATGGGTCTGATTTATACGAGCAACGGCGACCATGACCAAGGGCTAGAAAAATATCATGAAGCCCTAGAGTTAAATCCTCGGATGCCCCAAGCCTTTAACAATATCGCGGTGATTTATCAATATCGGGGAGAACGGGCGAAAGAAGAAGGAGATTTCGATGCCTCTGAAGCCTTTTTTGATAAAGCCGCCGATTATTGGAAACAGGCAGTTCGCTTGGCACCCAACAACTACATCGAGGCACAAAACTGGATGAAAACGACGGGTCGTGCCTCGTTAGATGGTTTCTAAAAGTCACCCCAATCGAACAGAAACTCACCTAAAAACACAGGTCACATTGCTTTTTAATTCAAGAAATTACCATGAGTCAATTTAATCGTGATGATGTCAAAAAAGTCGCCCATTTGGCTCGTTTACAATTAACAGAAGCTGAAGAAACTCAATTTGCTGGTCAATTAACTGGGATTTTGGACTACTTTGAACAGTTGGAAGAGTTGAATACGGAGAACGTAAAACCGACCGCCCACGCCATTGATATGCGGAATATCACTCGCGTTGATCAGCAAGAATCCTATCCTCATCGGGACGATTTGTTGGAGTCCGCCCCCGACCGTGAAGATACATTTTTTAAAGTCCCCAAAATTATGTAGTTTGTGATGTAGTCTCTTGCGGTTGGCGATGGCGTTGGCGGAATTGTTCCTCGCACACCGCATCGAGGAATGGTCGGGCCAGAGATTGGAGATGACGATCGCCGCTGTCATCGGAGATGGCCCTGATGGCGATCGCCTCGGGACTGGGGAAGTGAACCGAGAAGCCGAGATGACCGAGGCGTTCCAAGCCAATCTCCAGGGGGCGATCGCCAATCCCCAATTTCTCCTGAATGACTTGGCGTGACCGGGTTTCACCGGTTCGACTAAGATATTTGGCAATCCCAATTAAGGTGAACCAAGTTTGCTGACTGGTTTCGGCTAACTGGTCCATTGAGACGGGGTCGCCGCTGGCTTGGCCCCAATCAGGCTGGGACATCTCTGAGGCGGACATCTCCAAAGCAATAGACTCGCCACTGGGACGGACATCGATGAGACGAACTTGATATTTTGGAATTTTGGCTGAGGTTTTCCAGTTGGTGTTGACGTCGAGTTCAACAATGACATCACAGGGACTTGGGGGAAGTTCCTCTTTATAATGACCCCACCAGATTCCCGGAAAGCCCTGATCACAACTAGCGTCTTGCAGTTGGAAATAGGTCATTAGATATTGTAACTTCTGACCCTTGACTCGCAGTCTCCGGTGATACGCCCCCTGAAACTGGCATTGTCGCAGCAATAAACGAGGGACTGGGTTGCCCATTCCACAGGGTTCGAGGTGTCGTAACTCCTCCGATAAGCCCTGTCCTAAGTCCGCCACCGTTACCTCTAAGTCATAGTTGAGGATGGGTTGAATGCCACCAAAACGTCCAAGATGATGCAAGAGTTGTTGATTGAGGGCTTCTCGTAACAGGGGCAAATTCTCTAGGGGAAGGCTTAACCCGGCGGCGAAGGGATGGCCGCCAAAGCGATGCAGGAGATGAGATTGACGGTTGACTAACTCATAGAGATCTAAACCCGCCACCGATCGGGCCGATCCTCGGGCAAAGGGAGGGTCACTAAAGGGGTCTTCGCAGAGTAAAAGGGTCGGACGACCCCATTGGCTGGCGATTTGGCCGGCGACTAAGCCTAAAACTCCCACATCCCATTGGGGATCGCTTAAGACAATGACGCTGGTGGTGGAGAGATCAATCTGTTTGAGTTGCGTTTCTACGCTTTGCAACACTCGCTGTTGGACTTCTTTGCGGCGATCGTTGGCTTCGTCGGCTTGTTGGGCTAGGAGCCGGCTGCGATCGCCATCTCGGGAGGTCAACAACTCCACACAAAAGCTGGCATCTCCATAAATGCGACTGACGGCGTTGATGCGTGGCCCGATACCAAAGGATACATCGGTTGGGCGATCGCCGTGGCCTTGACAACGTAATAACAGTTCTGTCACCCCTGGATGGGTGGGTGTTGTCAATTGTCGTCGCAGTTGGACTAATCCCCGTTGGGCTAAATAACGACAATCTCCCCGTAACTCCACTAAATCGGCAATCAAACCGATGGCGACCAAGTCCAGGAGACTCTCTAAGGGCTGTTGGGGAATCTCCGGTTGGGCGGCGTAGAGGGCTTCAACTAATTTATAGGCCACAGCCACCCCCGATAAATGATAGAGAGGATGATCCGACGGGAAATGGCGAGGGTTAATGAGGGCAGTGACTGGGGGCCGTTGTGGTAACAGAGTATGGTGGTCGGTGACGATGATATCCATGCCCAACTCGGCGGCGTATTGGATTTCGTCGAGATTGGTACTTCCCGTATCACAAGTGACGATGAGGTGAATCCCCGCCGCCGCTAACCGCTCAATTCCAGGGCGATTGAGTCCATGAGACTCCGTGAGGCGATTGGGAATGTAGTAGGACAATTGTGGCGAATCTGGACTACGGTCGAAAAATTGCCCCAGTCCTTCCCAAAGAACGGATGTGGCCGTTACTCCGTCCGCATCGAAATCACCCCAGATGGCCACCGGTTCCGAGTGGGCGATCGCTTGTTGGAGACGGGCGATCGCCTGCTGCATTTGGGCCCCAAATGCAGCCGCAGCAGTCGGTCGGTAGTGGTCTGCATCGAGGAACCCCCGTAAGCCCGAGAGGTCTCGTTGGTCTCGATTCCAAAGGAGTGTTGCCAAGCGTCTCCCCCCAGTAGGGGCGTACTGTTGCACCGCTCGTACAAACTCATCCGGTGGCGAGTTTGGGGTGCTACAGTGCCAAGAGGCTGGGGGATGTGACCGCTCCATCTACTCTCTCCACGTCGTCCACTTCCTCTCATTAACCGTTTTGTTTGAATGTCGAGAAGGAACGGGAGGGGTTGAAATAACCGGGGCGGCCATCCCATCGCTCACACTCACCTGAGGAATTTGGGAAATGTCACACTCACCATCGAGGTTGGCGAGATCCAGGGAAGGGTCCTCCTCGGGGGGGACGGTTTGCGGCCGGCCGTATCTCTGGGGCGATCGCCGCTCCCGCAGCCGGCGTGTTTTGGACGTATCGGCACATCTTGGACAGATGTTGAAGCTTTGAGCTAGATGAGCTGCCTCTAAGGTCATCCTCACAGACTCCGAAACATCCCGCAGTAGAAAGTTACAGCTTGCATTCTCGGCTCGACGACGCAGTTCGATGAGTGAGGCCAGGCCATTGCGATCAATATGGTGAATATCCCCGAGATCGACAATCCAAGTTTTTTGACCCGCCGCAATGGTCGTCAGAAGTTGTCCTAACTTCCGTTTGAGTTTGGCGGCTCCATGGGCGTTGAGTTTTCCGTGGGGTCGGAGGACGATGGCCATCGCCGGTTTTGCACTCCCTCGATTGGGCAATCAGGTCTCAAACAACGGTTCAGAAGAGTTCAGACGGGTGGTTCCTTGGCATGAAGCCTGAAACAGACGTCAGGAAACCGGGTGCATCCATACTACCGTGAAATTTTGTTGGCTTTTAGGCTGTTTTCGATAACTTTGTCAAAGTTTCACAGAACTTTTAGCTTAGCTTTGCAAACTGGCTCGATTTTAGGGCCGATGGATTAAGCCATTCTTGATTTCCGGGGATTAATGTTGACTTAAAAATCAACACTTGTTACACTAAAACCGGTTGTACCCCCAATCTCAAGTTACGATCGCCAACCCCCCATCAGCGGGGACGGTCTTCTAAGATAGGGAAGCTCTGCTGATCTAAGCCAACATGACCAGACTTCAATATCGACTGATGATCGGTGTCGCCAGCCTCAGTCTGGCGATCGCCATGTCCCTATCGGGGCCACTCCAGGCTAGCGACAATGGCCCCACCCTTGTCACCTGGCAACCCAATGTCTTAGAAGCCATTATCCTAGGGATGGTGCAAGGATTAACGGAATTTATCCCCATCAGCAGTTCCGCCCACCTAAAAGTGGTCCCTGAATTTCTCGGTTGGGGTGATCCTGGGGCCTCCTTCACCGCCGTGATTCAACTCGGTAGTATTGTGGCCGTGATTTGGTACTTTTGGTCTGATTTAATTCAAGTCTTTGGCGGTGGCCTGCGAGCAATTCGCGATCGCAACTCCCAAAGCGAAGACTTTAAAATTGCCCTAGGCATTGTCATCGGAACCTGTCCCATTGCCATCCTTGGCTTAGTCATCAAATTTGGCTTTCGGGAGTTTTATGAAATCACAGCCCGCAGTTCAGTGGTGATTGCGATCGTCTCCATTGTTATGGGACTATTACTGGGACTAGCCGAACGCTTTTGTCGTCACAAACGCAACTTTGAACAACTTAACACCCGCGATGGCATTCTGATGGGATTCGCCCAAGCCTTAGCCCTAATTCCCGGCGTCTCCCGGTCCGGTTCAACCATGACCGCCGGGCTATTTTTGGGCTTAGAACGAGCCACCGCCGCCCGATTTTCCTTCCTCTTGGGGTTGCCGGCCATCACCCTAGCCGGACTGGTCGAAATGGGCGACGTGCTCGAGGCCACTCAGGAGGTGGGCCTGTGGCCCCTAATAGCCGGTATCCTCTCAGCGGGCGTCTTTTCCTATCTCGCGATCGCCTGGTTAATTAACTATCTCAAAACCCAGAGTACCTGGCTCTTTGTCTGGTACCGAGTTGCCTTTGGAATTGTAATTTTAGTCGGGCTAAACCTGGGCGTATTGCAACCGTAATACCAGACCTTAAGCTGTAACCGTGATGAGACAACCTGCCTCCATCCCCGTCGGGATTTCTGACTTATATACCCTCAATGGACAACGGATCAGCCTCAGTCAAGAACTCGGACGAGGTGGAGAAGGGAGTATTTATGCCATTGCCGAACATCCCCAGTGGGTGGCCAAGCTGTACCATGCCAATAAACTCACCCCTAACGGCCTAGCAAAGCTGCATTTGAGTTTACGCTATCCGCCGCAAAACCCCGCCATCGCCGCTCCTGTTGACTTGTTACTCAATCATCGAGGTCAAGTCTTGGGGTTTATGATGCCACGGGTTCCCCAAGGCTACCCGCTGCACGATCTCTATACCCCTCGTACTCGTCGTCAGAAACTCCCCTTTTTCACCTATACCCATCTGCATCGAGTGGCCCGCAATCTCTCCGTGGCCGTGTCGGCGTTGCATCATCGTGGCTATGTCATTGGTGATGTCAATGAGTCCAACATGTTGGTGAATCCTTCGGCGTTGGTGTTTCTGATTGATACCGACTCCTTTCAAATTCGCGATCGCCTCTCCGGGGTGGTGTACCGTTGTGGCGTGGGGAAACCTGAGTTTACGCCACCGGAATTGCAGGGTAAACGCTTCGATCGCTGCGATCGCACCCCGGCCCAAGATGCCTTTGGCGTGGCGGTTCTGATTTTCCAACTGCTGATGGAAGGAACCCATCCCTTTGATGGAGTCTATCTCAAATCCGGTGAACCGCCCTTAATTCAAGATCGCATTTTAGCCGGTTACTATCCCTATGGCCAGCGTTCGGTTCCCGTGCGGCCTAAACCCTTTGCCCCACCGTTAACGACCCTGCATCCCCAGCTACAGTCCCTATTTTTACGCTGTTTCGAGACCGGCCATCAGCGTCCCGAGTATCGTCCCACCGCCGACGAATGGGCCGTGGCCTTAACTCAAGCCGAACAGTCTCTCATCTCTTGTCAACGGAACCCTCGCCATCGCTATGGAAGCCATTTAGCTCGTTGTCCCTGGTGCGATCGCACGGAAAAACTCGGCGGACGAGATCCCTTCCCTGGCCCCAATACCATCGTGCCACCGGTCCCGAAACGGCGATCGCGATCCAAACCCAAACCGCCACGACGGGTTGAACCCACCATCTACCAGGCCCCACCTCGCCGCTTCGCCCGGCCCAAAAAACCCTTTCGCCGCAATTCTCGTCCTTGGCAAGTGATTATCGGCGGCACTCTCTCTTTAATTCTCGGCTATGGTGGTTATCAACAGTGGCAGATTGAACAAGGCCGACAGATGAAGGTGCAAGAAATTGCTCAACTGTATGGTAGCGGCGAATATGAACGCTGTTTACAGGCGGTACGACAGGTTCCGTTGTCTGTGCGGGAGCGAGTTCAATCTCTCGGCGATCGCTGTCATCTCGGACAGGCCCGACAATTGGTGCGTTCAGGTCAGTTTAGCGGCGCCTTGGCTGAGTTACGACGACTCGATGATCCGACTTTAGCTCAAGATACCATCGCTCATCTGCATCAGCAGATTGCCTCGGGACTGTTGCACGAGGCCCAAGCGTTTTATAACCAGGGCAAGCCTGAAACCGCTCTGGCGGTGTTAGACCGGGTTCCTCAAGGGACCCTCAGCCCCGAGCAACGGCAGGATTTAGCTCGTCAATGGCAACAGGGGTGGGAGGCGAATCAACGACGATTTGAGGCGGCTCAGGCGGCGCTTGGGGCGCAAAATCCTCAAGGGGCGATCGCCCAAACTCAGGAGTTGACCACAGACCATTGGCAGGAACAGGGGCAAGACCTTCGCGATCGCGCTTATGGGCAGCTTGTTAACCAGGCTCTCAGTGAAGATAACCTCAGTCAAGCCGAAATGTGGCTCGAGAAGATCCAAGATTCCCGTCAACGTCACCGCCTCACCTCTCGACTGGGAACGCTGCGCGATCGCCTAGAGTATGAAGCCAACCGCGAGGCGTTACAACAAGCCTGGGCCGCCCTCTATGATGGGGATTTCCAACTGGCTCAAGAGCGGATGAGTCAGTTAAGTGGTCACGTCAGCCAACTTGACCGCTTAGGCGATGAACGGCCCGAACATCTCCGCCAAGCTCTCTCGAATTATCGTCAATTGCAAACTTGGTTGATGAGTGACGATTGGCAACGGGCGAATACTTGGACTCGTCAACAACTACAACGCTTCGCCAGTCGGCGCATCTCCTGTGAGGAAGTGCAACTGTTGGACCAACTTTGGAATGAGCAAAGTTCAGGAGAACAGGGGTTGCGGCAACAATTAGAGTATAAACAAGAGCAAGAGATTTTAGGACAACTCAATCTCACTCTTGAGCAACAGCAACAGTTAAGTCAGATGTATCCCCGGCGGCTCGTGATGGGTCAAACGGGGGCGGATCTCGATTATCGTTTAGCAAATTGTTTGGGGGTAAATTAAGGCTTGTAAATTAAGAGAAGGGGCGATTTTGGGGTTGTATTAAATGGTAGATAAGCAGGATAATTAGGGTTAGAAAAAAACTCAAAATAGCGAATACTAAAAAGATGATACCCGCCGTGGCTCCTTCGAGTCCCGCGATATCATAGTAAAAGCGTTGACTGACCCGTAGATCTAGGGTATCGTCAGGGGTGCGATGAAAGATGAACTCATAGACGGGATAGCGATCGTTGGCAATTTGTCCCACATTAAAGCCCACCATAATATAATTTTCTCCGGCGGAGTCTTGGGCTTCAATAATAAGTCCGCGAAAGTTATCAGCGGCGGTTTCGTCATAGCCTGGTTCAATGGGAAAGAGGCGATCGCTGGCGGCGATCGCAGCTTCAATTTCCGTGAGTTTAGAGGGGTGAATTGTAGGAAAAACTTGATTCAACAAATTCTGATTATACAGAGAAATGAGAACTCTTGAACTATCACAAAAATAGGTATTACAGCGAGTTGAAACACAATAGGGCAAGTCCTCGAATAAAGGGGATTGTCGTGACGCCGAACAGTTCCAATTCGATGCAATCTGCAAGCGAGGCGGTGCTGTTGTTTCGGGAGCAATAATCGGTGTAATCGATTGAATCGTACTCCAGCGATTGACGATTTTCGGAACTGGAGGTGGGGTCAAAAAATAGCCCCAGTACATCCTTGACAGGGTTAAGCCTAACCCCGCCGAGAGGATTAACAACGGCACAAATAAACGCAAAAAACGTCGAAACATAGAAATTTGTCAAGACTAACTATCAATCCCAAATTTCAAAAGTCGCACCATCCATGGTTTGAGGGGTGAACAGCACCTCGACCATCGCTCGCTCAACACCGTTCACCCCTATCATTAAGAACACCAAACACCCCATTAAACGAGATGGCTTGGAGACCTTATATTAAACATTTTGGTCAGCACAAATTGCCGCACCAATCAAGCCAACCTTAGGCTCTAAAACCACCTCAACCGGGATGTCTTCGAGCAACGGACTCACTCGTCCCTTATCCAAATACGCCGTCATAAAAGTCTCATTGCGGTGCAGAAGTGGCAGAATTTTGGCAGCAATCCCTCCGGCGATGTAAAGACCTCGATAGGGCAACAATTTCAGGGCTAAATTCCCTGCTTCCGCTCCATAGGCTGAGACAAACATCTCCATCGTTTTCTGAGAAATCTCGTCAGATTCATCGAGAGCAGCGTTCGAAATGGCGGCGGCGGGAGTTTCCGCCGTCAGCATCTGACCCTTGTTCGGATGATTTTGGAAATGGCGATCGCACAAAAACTGATAAATTGAGACAATCCCTTGGCCCGACACTACCCGTTCAACGGACACTCGCTTCAGAGACTGGCTGGTTTTGAGATAATCCAAGAGGTCAAATTCTAGGGGGGTGCGGGGTGCAAAATCGCTATGTCCGCCCTCTGTTGCCCCCACATAGGTCTGTTTTCCCTGACTAATGAGAAAACACTCCCCCAGTCCCGTTCCTGCCCCGAGAACCGCTAACGGCACGTCGGTTCGCTGTTTCTGGCGGGGGTCGGTCTTCTGAAGCACATGTAACTCTTGAGGTTGAAGTCCGAGAACCCCATAGCCAATGGCGGCGAAGTCGTTAATCAAGGTGACCGCCTCAATAGTCAACTCGTCCGCGAGGCGGCTTCCGTCTAGGGACCAAGACAGATTAGTTAATTGTGAGCTGTTATTGACCACCGGGCCAGCAATCCCGAAACAGGCTCGACGCACCTCGCCGGAGTAATCTCCCTCTTGCAAGAAGGCTTTGACGATGGGAACCAAATCAGGATAGTCCTGACTGGGATAGTTCTGCTCATGAAGTAACTTCAATTGGGGACAGTCTTGGTCTTGCGTGACGTCGACTAATCGTAGAATGGTTTTGGTTCCGCCAATATCACCGGCGAGGACAACGCTCATACAGACTTGACTCGATAGAGTTTCCCTTTCAATTTAAGCTAATTTAAGTGAATTTAAGCTCAAATTTGCCTCCAACCCTCAACTCAATTGAACCGGACTTGGGTTTCACTCTGACTCAGATGGCTGGTGTCTCCCTTGAGGTCAAGACGCCAACCGCCGTCAGTCTCAGTGAACTGCACTAAGCTACAGCAGGCGGCCTGAATCTCGACGGGTTGACTCAGCAGTGCTTGGGTCATTCCGGCGACGGTGGCCCCATGACCGACAAAGAGGATATCTCCCGAGGTGTGAGCCACCAGATGACGAGCGGTGTCCCCGGAACGTCGCCAACATTGCTGTTCGCTGGCTTCGGGATAGTGAGGATGGAGGTGGGAGCGATAGTGGAGGTCAAGGCGGGGAAATTGCCTCTGTAACTCCTCGGGAGAGGCGATTTCAGGCATTTCTGTCATCCATTCTGGATTAAGCCATTCGCCGATTCCTGATTCGAGATAAAGGGGAACCTTTAACTGTTGGGCCACCGCATGGGCCGTGGTGACACAACGGCGGAAGGGGGAACTAAAAATGGTCAGTTGTCCCGGTGTGGCATCTCGCTCAAGTCGCTCGGCGAGTTCTTGGGCCTGTTGCAATCCCAGGTCCGAGAGGGGGGGGTCATAGCGTCGGGGAGCGGTTTCAAACCATTCGGGATATTGGAAATCGTAGCGATGGCCATGGCGAGCAATCCAGATGGTTCGTGGGGAGGAGGGATTCAAGGGTCGGTTGGATGTCATGGGCAGAATAGGTCGAGGTTCATGTTGCTTTAAAATAGAATTACTCAGCATCCTGACCATCAGCTTAAGCAATGTTATGGTGCAATTCAATGGCAACTCAGTTGTTTCTGGGCATTAGTTTGGTCAGCATCGTGCAACGAATGGTTGCTAAATGACATTGACTGCTGATGCGGAGGGGATGGATAGCAGTAGCTCGATAATATCGAACTGATGCCACGAGTCAAGTTAAGATGAAACTAGGCTTTTCCCATTGCTTGTTGGTCATTGTTTGTATATCGCTATCAGAGTGGCGTTCAACTAAAGAGTCCCGTTAAAGAGGTTTATGGCTAAACGACGAAAAAAAACATTTCCCTGTGGACATAAAGGCTATGGCAAAACCTGTCATCGCTGTGAGCAGGAACGACGTGAGCAAGAGAAGCAATGGCAGGCTCTGCAACAAAAGCAACTTGAAAAGAAAGCCTGGGAAGCGACATTTGAGCAGGATGATATTGATTTGCGATCGCTCCCTCAATATGTAGTCTTAAAGGCTCGGGATATTATATCGGGTTTAGCCCAACAGCAAAGTTATCGAGACTTTAATGGTAAGCGCATGAGACACGATCGCCAAATTATTAGTATCCCCATCACTCGTAATTATCGCATGATTTGCCGAGATGATGGGGACTTTGTCATCCCCCAGTCAGTGCTATCTCATGAGGATTACAACGTTAAAAAACCGGGGGCTTAGTGGTCTTTGTCAAGCTTAACTGAGTTTAACTGAGATCCTCACAGATGCGATCGAAAGCAGCGGCGGGGTCGTCGGCCTGGGTAATCGGGCGACCCATCACGAGATAGTTGGCTCCCGCTTGCAACGCCTCCTGGGGAGTCATGACCCGTTTTTGGTCGCCTGAAACCGCCCAGGAGGGACGAACACCGGGGCAGACAAGGAGGAACTCACGACCGCAGATTTGTCGCAGTTGCTGGGCTTCCTGGGGGGAGCAAACGGCTCCTGCCAACCCGGACTCCTGGGCTAAGAGAGCCATTTTCAGGGCATATTCGGGGAGTTCGATGGGAACCTGAAGGTCAAAGGCCAGTTCCCGGGCGTTGAGGCTGGTAAGGAGGGTGATGGCGATCGCCCTCGGTAGAGGCTGTCCAGCGGCGGCTGCACCCTCTTCTAGCGCCCGCTGAGCGGCTTTTAGGGCGGGCCGGCCGGCGGTGGCATGTAGGGTCAGCAAGTCCACGCCGTAGCGAGCGGCGGAGCGACAGGCTCCGGCGACGGTATTGGGAATATCATGGAGTTTGAGGTCTAAAAAGATGCGTTTGTCTCGTGCTTTGAGATGGTCGAGAATGGGAGGACCGGCACTGATGAAAAGTTCCAGACCAACTTTCCAAAATTGCACATTTGGGAGTTGAGCGACTTGGGAAATTGCTGTCTCTAAATCTGGAACATCTAGGGCAACGATAATACGTTCAGAAATCGACTCGGTTACCATTGTTCTTTGACGGGTTTTCAGTTCCAGTATTATAAAGCGTTTTGTGGTCGTTGTATCAGGTAAACTCACGGGATAATATCTTGGAGTTCACTTGCCAATAGGTAACGTAATCTCAAAGCGAGTTCCCTGATTTGGCGTCGAATCACAGACGAGACTTCCCCCATGTTGTGTTACAATTGTTTCATAGCTATTATACAACCCCAACCCAGTTCCTTGTCCCACATCTTTGGTCGTAAAAAACGGCTCAAAGATTCTCGTCTGATGCTCGGGTTTAATCCCAATCCCGTTATCAGAAATTAGAATTTGCACCAAAGAGTCATTAAACAGACGAGTCTCTAACTGAATGATTCCCGGCATCGGAGTCGTTTCAGTCTGTTGTCGGGTTAAAATCCCATCAATGGCATTATTGAGGATATTCATAAAAACTTGATTGATATAAATTGCAAAACATTCAACTTTTGGCAATTGACCGTAGTGTTTAACCACTTGAATCGAAGACTGAGAGCCAGGGTCTCGTAAACGATGCTGCAAGACCAAAAGCGTGCTATCTAAGCCATCGTGGATATCGACCGCTTTCAGTTCCGCCTCATCTAACCGAGAGAAATTTCGTAAACTGAGGACAATTCGTTGAATCCGTTCTGAACCAGAGCGCATCGAGGTCATGAGTTTCAGAAAATCCTCTTGCAGAAACTCAAAATCAATCTCCTCCATAAACTCTAAAATTTCAGGGTCAGGTTTCGGGGTTTTAGCTTGATAGAGCAGCAGCAATTTGAGGATATCCTCAAAATACTCCTGAGCTGGGGTGAGATTACTGTGGATAAATCCAATCGGATTATTGATTTCATGAGCGACACCCGCCACAAGCTGACCCAACCCAGTCATGGTTTCATTTTGGATGAGTTGAGCCTGGGTTTGTTTGAGTTGTGATAATGCATCGGTTAAGGAGCCGGCTTGCTGTTTTAAATAGAGTTGTTGCTGTTCGAGTTGTTGATTCGCGTCTGAAAGTTCTTGAGTTCGCTCTTTAACACGAATTTCTAGGTCTTGTTTCGCCTTTTTTAGCGCAAAAATGGCTTGGGTTCGTTCGTTTAAGATAGCTATTAACACTAAAACAGCAATAGAGATAACGGCAATAAAAGAATTTAAAAAGAGTAACGAAGCATTGAGATTATCTCGTACAAAAATACTACGTCTTTGAACCGTTCCAATCACCGCCAGAGAGGTCGTCAGCACCAGCGCTGATGTCGTCCAGGTAACGGGGAAGCGAAACACCGCCCACACCAATAATGGCATCATTAAATATTCGATGGGAGCTTGCTCAAAAAAGGCGAACTTAATGACAATAGTCGCTAAAATCAGCCAAGCTAGAATTTCTAGGAAATTTTGTCGTACAAAATTCTTAATAACCTTGATATTTCGCGATTGACTGGGCGTAAACCAAACTAAAAGACAAGGTGCATAAATAATAACACCCGTCACATTGGCTATCCACCAGGTGAGAAACACATAGCCAAATTCTGAGCTGCGAATCCATTGTGCAACCCACAGCGCCGTTACCCCAAAGGTTGCGCTGATGAGTTGACTGATGAGTCCTCCCCAAATGATAAAGAGAAAGACATGATTGGTGTGATGAAGGGGATAGGGGCGGTGAGTGACGCGTTGCACTAAATGAGCGCCAATCAGAGCCGTTAGGGTGTTTCCAGTGGCGGTGACAACGCCAATAGCTAAATGAACGGGACTGGGGTCGAGAATGGGGTAGGTGCTAAACGCACCGATGAGGATTCCCGGCCAGACTTGGGGACCCCAAAGGAGGGTAACCGCGAGGCTAAATCCCGCCGGAATCCAGACCGTCGCGACATCTCCGGGGAGGACCGCTAGTTGCATCCCTAATAAGGCGACGAGACTATAAACGATGGCGATGAGGAGAACTCGGGATAAGTTCTCATATCTCTCAATCAATCTGCGGATGTTTGACATACGGCTTAACGGTAACGAACGAGGTCATAACGGTAGCCATTGATTTTGGGAAGTTGATGACGTGGAACTCGTTGGCCAATGGGTTCATTGGCGTCGAATTGTCCACCACGATCGCCTAATTTATGGGCATGAAAATTGATATACCAAACATCAAATGGAGGGGGTGTATTTTGTAGTTCTTGTGCTAAAATATCAGTTGGATAGTAACTGGGTTTAGGATGAGCAAGTAAAAAATATTGAGAATGAGGAAAGTTGAATTTAGCTAAGTCCCAGGCGATCGCCTGCAAGCGTCCAGTCTGTCCATGATGCTTGTGGGTTGTGGCTAAAACAACCGGTACATGAGAGGTTTGGCGGATAACTTGCGCCAGGCGATCGCCGCGATGATGTTGCAAATAACTGAAATTAGTCACCACACTTAAACTTCCTAAAAGTGCAATTCCAGCGAGGATATAAATGTGTTTTGGCTGATGGTTCCAGGCTGACGCTAAGCCAGATGCAAGGATTAAAATCACAACCGGCAACAGGGGAAAAAAGAAGCGCGGTGCTAAGGTTAAATCATTGCCTGTCAAATAGGTGATCCCCAAAAACAGGAAAAGCCCCACAAAAAAGACCTCCAGCCAAATCCTAGATTGAGGAGGATGGTGCGGGGTAAATACCTCTAGCAACTGCCAAACTTTCCAGAGAATAAATAGTAATACCAATCCCGTAATCACAATCCACCAAAGAGGGAACACCAACGCATCCAGAGGCGCCATCAACACCATCGACACCAACCATAAAATCGTCCGTCCCAGGGGTGGAAAAACACCCAAGTCGCCATCGGTCACCCAATCCGTTAAATCACTGTCCGCAAATCGTCCCCAAACCGGAAGCCAAACCAGTCCAGTCACCGCCGTTCCCACCGCCGCCACGGCTACCCCTCGCCAGGGTTTCGCGGTGCGGGGAATAGGTCCGTTTAACCATCCCTGTAGCCAATGTTTGCCTAAAACCAGTCCCTGAATGAGGGGAACTAAGCCAAAAAAGTAATGAACGGCAATTCCCAAGCCATTAACCACAATCCAGAGAAACGTCCAACCCCAGAGCCATTGGCGGGCCGGGGAATGGCTCTGTATCAGACTTTCAATGGCTAAGGTAAAGGCATAAAACGAGGCGATCGCCAGTAAAATAGCTAAAGTATAGTGGCGTGCTTCCTGGGCCAAGAAAATCCCCAAGGGCGACAAGGCCATCAACGCCGCCGCCAACTGAGCCACCGTCTCCGAAGCAAAAGACCGTTTCGCCAAGCCATAGAGGGCCGGAATCGTCAGAGCGCCCCACAACGCTGAAAAAGCCCGACTGGCCCAAAGAAGCTGCTCTTGGGGAAACCCTTGCAGCCAGAGATGATTTAACACAAAATAGAGCGGTGGGTGGGTACTTTCGCTCATCAGATGCTGCCAGACATCGCCTAGGCCGGCTGTTGGTGACCGTTGTAACGGTTCAAGTAACTGCTGCGGGGAGATAAACTCATTCAGCGGAACCCCAAGAAAGCTATTCCCCAAACTAAAGACGAGGGTGGCACATTCATCGGTCCAAGGGGGCAAGGTTCCTAAGCCGATACATCGTAATACTAGCCCCAGCAGGAACCAGGCAAAAAGTCTCATGAGCAAGAATTAACGGGTTAACAATAGCTAAATCCTGAGAACATCCCGATGAGGAAGTGTTCTGGCGCTTAACTCTCCGATTGGCTTTGGGCCCCCAGTCTAGCCTCTCATTGAGCTGCTCTCGGCTGACACCGCTCATAAAGCCAGAGTTGAACCCCTCCTTGTAACTCAAACGAGTCTGGGAGGCGGCGGAACTTCTCAGTGAGGGCTTGATTTTGAAGAAACGCCTCCGATATTAGGCGTATCATAGTCTGAGATTGCGATCGCACCACCTGTTCATCCTGCAACTCAATCAGTTGCGGCGGCGTCGCCACAATCACCACATCCGCCTCTAACACCGTTTCCCAAGGAGAGACGGGGCCATCAAAAATGGCAACGGGGAGTAACGTCAACGAATTCTCAAATCGTTGAAACGCCTCCGACTGAAACATCGACGCATTCACCTGATTCGAGGCCGCCAGCAACGCCACCGTTTGTTGCTGCTGGCTCAACCCCTGTAACCGCAGCAACAGACGCTCCAATTCCGCCCTATCCTGTCGAACCAGAGGGGGGTGAGCCTTAGCCAACAGAGGCTTGAGGGAAACTCGGGCCAAAACCGATTCTGGGAGAGCATCCGCAACAGACAGCGACATCCCAGTTGACAGCATCCCCAACCCCGACGAGACATTCACCAGCACATAGGCTCCCAACAGCACCAATCCCCAACGCCGTTGCACCCTATCGAGTAACACCTCAATGAACGCCAACAGGCCCAACACCAACCAAGGCGTTAGATGTAGCGTGTAGTGAAGATTGCCATACCGCAACTTAAGCAAGACCACCCCTAACGATAACCCGGCCGCCATCCCCACAACCCGCCAACCGAGCTGGCCCCAACGCTGACTGACGAGCCATCCCACGATGGCCATAGCCCAAAGTCCCCAACCGTAAGCGGCTCCCGTGCGCGAGAGCATCACCCCCAGCGGCAGACTCCAAAGCTGATAGCGACTGCTAAAATCCGTTGTCATCGCCTTCTGAGTGAACTCCGGGGCAACGATAACCATCACAATTAGACTGACGATGCCCACCATCGCCAATCGTAACCACAGAATTAGGGATTTTTGCCAATCTTTCCGAGAGCCGATAGGTTGCGATAGGGCCACCGCCAGCAACAACGTTAAGGCAGAATAAGCAAAATGACGACGTAGGAGAACCATCAGGGCAATCATCGCCCCCAGGGCCAGAATTTGCCAAGATTGCCGAAGGCGGGGATAGCGCAGATAGAGCCATGTTGCCCAAACCAAAACCATTGCGCCGCCAATGTCGGGATAACCGCGCAACATGGGAATCCAGGTCATGGGCAAGAGTAGGGTTAAAACGGTGGTGAACCAAAAGACAGGTCGTTTCCCCCATTGGCCTAAATGGCGCAAGGGGAGTTCTGTGGCAATGGCCCCCATTCCCAGAGAAAACGGGATGAGGTAAATCAGGGCCAGACTGAGAATATAGGCCAGGCGATGATGGTCTCCTAATTGGATAATGGGGAGGAGTGGCAAGATATGTAGGCCATTTTTCTGTTGGCTTAGGCTTTGGCGCAAAAACTCCCAGCCGTCATTGGGGGACTGGTTGAAGGCCTCGGCCATGAGAATGGCATAGTTATGATAGTCGGCGTAATCCCACCAGTAAAAGCCCGTTTCGGGAGTGATGTAGCGGATAACGAGGCTGACAACAGTCAGCAGCAAGAGGAGAGCGGCGAGGCCATCGCTGGCGCGGAGTTGGGTCATCAACGAATTCTGAGATTCTCTAACGTAATGGGGGTGGGATGGGTTGGGGTGAGCGTTAGCCGCAGATAGGCCGCGTCGTCGCTGGGGGTGAGACTGAGGGATTCCCGGAATGGGGATTCCTGGAATGGCTGGGGAGACGTGATGGGGTCACCGTTGGCGTTGAGGAGTTGCACCGAGATGGGAACAGCCTCGGGGGTGGGGGTCATCTCGACGGTAACGCGCCGGGGATTGGCAACGTTGCCGATATAGAGGAGATGGACGGGTTGGGAGAGCGTCTCTAGGCTCAAGTTCGCGGGATTGCTGCCTTGATATTGGCCGCCAAGGGGTCTGTCTGGGGTGAGATTGACCCAGTCTGATTGTAAACCGGGGCGATCGCGGAATCGGGACTGCATCTCAATTAGGGTTTTGACAGCGGTTTGCCACGTGGTTGGCCGTCGTCGCTGATAAAGGGAGACGCGGACATTGCCATCGAGGGTGAAGGTTTGGGGCAGTCTCTCAAAATCATCGGCGATCGCCCAGGATTCTGTAAAGACCTGATAGGGAACGGCAATTACCTGTTGCTGAGTGAGAGGTAGATGATATTGCAAGGGGTCGGCTAAGACTATATATTCGGCGGCCAAGAGGGGTTCAAGGGGATAGATACTATTGGAGTCGGCGGTGGGAAGTCCAATAATCTCAATTGAGCAAGGAATATGACAGTCGAGGGGAATCGAGTCTGGGGGATAACGCCGCCAATGGGCATTACGAAGGAGGCCGCGATTGAGATGACTCGAGGCGGCGATGAGGTGAAGTGGCTCATCGTTGGGGGTGAGTTGATGTAGAGTGTCCACCAGGCCCATCAACTCATCATAATCGTGGCGCACCAGGGGCGGATGGGCGCTGGCGAAGAGTTTGCGCCCTGGAAAGGGATGAGTTCCTAGGGGCGTTAGGGAAAGCAGAAGATTGAGAAGAAGAACGCTCAGCAGCAGTTGACCCGAAAAGCGAGGTAAGGAAAGCCACAACAGCGTCAGACCGAGGATGACCAGGGGGGTGAGATGGAGGGTATAGTGAACCGAATCATAGCGTAGCAGAAAGACTTGGAAGGCGATCGCCAACCCGCCCCAAAGCATCAGAAATGCCCCCACCTTTGGAGTTATGAGCCGCCGTCGCCAACTGCGCCCAAGTCCCCAAATTGCCAAGGCCCAAATGAGATAACCATAGGCTGAGGCGAAATAGTCTAGACTCTCGGGAATAGGGAAACTGAAGGAGGCGTAAACGGCGCGATGGTTGGCGGTGAGAGCGCGATAGGTGAAGTCTGGGGCAACGGCAACGAGCAAACCGAGGCCGGCCAGGGTCATGACGGCCATATCGCGGCTATAGCGTCCCAGGGCGGCGCGGAGTTGGCCAGGGGAGTTCCAGGTTATGGGGGTCAGTCTAGCCCATAATTCCACTAGGGCGATCGCGCCCCCAACGGCCAAGCCACCATAGGCGAAGTGACGGCGAAACAACACCGCCAGGGCCAACAACCCCCCAATGGCGGCAAAGTTCCACCAACGCCGTTGACGGAGATAGACCCCGCTGGCGGCGACAACGCACAGCATCCCCACGCTATCGGGAAATCCCCGCCAGAGAGGAATCCAGGTCAGAGGCATCAATGCGCCCAGGGCCAGGGCGCTCTGAACGGATTTTTTGGGCTTAATGTCTTGACAAATGAGCCGAGTTATGAATGCAATTAGGCCAATAAAGGGTAATCCATAGACGACGGTTAGGGCGATAATATAGGCCAATCGTCCAGTTCCAAAGATTAGCAAAATCGGCAGTAGAGGAATGATATAAAGAAGATTATAATCGGCGTTGAGGGAGTTTGAAATCCGCTCTATTCCCGCCGAAAATGAGGTTTGAAAAGCTAAAATAAGTTCTGTGGTTCGGTGCTGATACACCACAAAGTCAGTCCAATACAATGGAGTTTCACTGAGGACGTAAATGGCGGCTACTGTCGGAGGTAAGAGCCAAAAAAGATATCTTTTAAGAAGGACTTGATTTACCCTCATTCGGTCGTCAGAAAATAGGGTGTAATGTCTTGCCTTGGGTATAACATTGTAGAGGTGAACCGCAAGTGGTGCGCCCTCCCCCAGTGTCAATATCTAGCTAACCCAATCGTTCCACATCTTCGACGGACAAGGATAACGCCTGAGCCACTTGCTCTCGACTTAACCCCATTGACAGCAGTTTAGGAATCGCATCTCGTTGGCTTTGTTCGGCACGTTCAGCTCGTTGGCGTTCGGCTTCAGCTCGTTGGCGTTCAAGTTTCGCGAGTTCGCTACCTGTGAGCAATAAATGACCCTGATTATCCCACCACCGTAACCACTGCTGAGTCTGATTTTGATAACTCCCTTCCCACACTCCTAACTCGACTCCCATCGGGGCGATCGCATAATGTCCGCGATCGTTCGAGTTCAACCGATGATAGCGACCATCTACCCAGTGATACACCTCTAATTCATGGGTCTTAATCAGATAAATAGCATAATAGGGAATGCGAATAATCTGCTCATACACCCAAAATTTTCCAGGTTTTTGGTTAACACCTTCCGACACACGAGAGAGGGGGGTTTTGTCTCGTTCTTCAGAACCATCCCCGCTGGCAAATTCAATGGCAATAAACGGAACCATATACTCACGCCATAACACATAAGAACGGCGATATTGACCATCGAGTTGTGGGGGAACATTGGGAACATAGAACCAATCTGGAGCTTCCGCACCCCGTTCGGGTGGGTCAGTTTCCCGCCAATAAATGCCACAATCTTGACCAATAGCATACTGTCCGTCGGGGTGGAGGGTTTGTAATGTGCTTTCTAGGGAATCAGTCAATAAAATACTCTGGGGATGTTCTTGAAAGTTCTTCACAAACGTGCCGTCGGATTCAGGTAATTGGGTATGATCGGGAAAGGCGGGCGGTACGATTGTCGGGTCTAGGCGTTGAGTCATGTTAATCCGCTGCTGAAAGGATGTCTAAAAAGTGGCGGGGGGCGTGCCACTTGTGGTTCGCCCCGATTTGATAAAAATGGGATAAAACCCCTCGATTACATCCGTTCTAAGACCTGAATCCCCAACAGAGATAACCCAGTTTTTAGAGTTCTCGCACTCAAGTTACACAAGACTAAACGAGAGGTTCGTAACGGTTCCTCAACCTGTAAAACGGGGCATTTGTCATAAAACTGATTAAACTTCTGACTCAGTTCAAACAAATACTGACAGAGACGATTGGGCAGTAACTCTTGAGCCACGTCATCGAGAATTTCTGCTAAACTCAATAAATGTTTAGCCAGGGTCAATTCCGCATCATCGGCGAGTTTTAATTGAATCTCTCCAAGATTTTCAAAGTCAATGTTTCCCTTGCGGCTAATTCCTTGAACCCGCACATAGGCATAGAGCAAATAGGGCGCAGTATTGCCTTGTAACGACAACATTTTGTCATAACTAAAAATGTAGTTACTGGTGCGGTTCTGACTCAAATCGGCGTATTTCACCGAACTCATCCCCACAACTTCCGCCACCTGTTCAATAAACTCAGGAGATTCGTGGCGGTCCTCGGCCTCAATTCGTTGTTCTAAATCCTCTCGGGCTCGATTCACCGCTTCATCGAGTAAATCCTTGAGGCGCACCGTCTCTCCAGCGCGGGTTTTGAGCTTTTTCCCATCTTCCCCCTGCACTAAACCAAAGGGAACATGAACCGCCTCAACATCCTCGGGAAGCCAGCCGGCCCGTTGGGCCACTTGAAACACTTGGGCGAAGTGGGTTCCCTGGCCCGCATCCACCACATAGATAATGCGTTTGGCCCCGTCTTCTTGGATACGATAGCGTAGGGCGGCAAGGTCAGTGGTGGCGTAGTTGTAGCCGCCGTTGGATTTTTGGATAATCAGGGGTTGCGGCTTCCCATCTTTGTTTTGATAGCCGTCGAGGAAGACACATTGGGCGCCTTGGTCTTCAACGAGTAAGCCGCATTCCTCTAAGTCTTGCACCACTTGGGAGAGTTGGTCGTTATAGAAGGATTCGCCCCGTTCGGTGAGGTTAACATCGAGGCGGTCATAGATTTTCTGAAATTCTCGCCGAGATTGGTCGCACAGGAGTTTCCAGGCTTGGCGGGTTTCGGCATCGCCTGATTGCAGTTTGACGACGTTGTGGCGGGCGTTTTCTTGAAATTGGGGGTCTTCGTCGAAGCGGATTTTGGCTTTTTTGTAGAAACTCACTAAATCGCCAATGTCTAAGGCGTCGGACTGGGTGAGGGCGTCGGGATAGACATCGCGCAGATAGGCAATTAACATACCAAATTGGGTTCCCCAGTCGCCGACATGGTTGAGACGCAAGACATGGTGACCCTGAAATTCTAGGACACGGGCGATCGCATCGCCGATAATGGTCGATCGCAGATGGCCCACGTGCATCTCTTTGGCGATGTTGGGGCTAGAGAAATCTACCACAACCCGCTGCGGGTCAGGGGTTGGCGCAATTCCAAGGCGATCGCTGCCCTGCATCTGTTGCAGTTGGCCTTCGAGGAACTCCCGCTTCAGTCGTAGGTTAATAAACCCCGGCCCAGCAATTTCGGGGGCTTCACAGGAGTCTGAGACATCCAGGGCCTCGACAATCTGACTGGCGATGGCCCGAGGGTTCTGCTTCAAGGGTTTGGCTAAAGACATGGCTAGATTCGCCTGATAATCGCCAAATTTGGGGTTATTGGTGGCGGCTAGGAGGGGATCGGTATGGGCGTAGTCCTCCCCAAAGGCGGCCACGAGGGCTGCACTGAACTGCTGCTGAAGCTGATGGAGAATCGAAGACATGAAGGGTATAGGTGATGGGCGCGATCGAGGATACCTGAAGGCTGTACGATCTGGGAATAGCTGTGAGTTGAATCTCGACGGGGTTAAGACTGAGGGGCGTTTAACTGGGGTTTAACTGGGCGAGTAAGTCCTCTTGCACCACCTCTGGGGGGCGATCGGAGTCAATCCGCAACAGCTTATCCTGGGGTTTGTAATAGCCGGTAATGGGGATGGTACGTTGGTGAAATAGGTCAATTCGTCGTCGTACAATCTGGGGAGCGTCATCGTCGCGCGATCGCTCTAAAGACCGCTGCATCAGCACTTCTACCGGTGCATCGAGCCAAATGGCCCAATCTAGCCGTTGTCCGAGACTCTGCAAGAGAAAGTCTAACTCCTCGGCTTGGAAGGCAGTGCGGGGGTAGCCATCGAGAAGCCAACCGTCGGCGGCGTCGGGTTGACTGAGGCGATCGCGGATAAACTCAATGGCGATGGGATCAGGAACCAACTCCCCCTTTTCCACATAGGGTTTCGCCTGAATCCCTAAGGGTGTTTCAGCGGCGATCGCCTTGCGGAAAATCTCCCCCGTCGCAATCCAGGGAATTCCCAGATTCTCACAGAGTAATCGTCCTTGAGTTCCTTTTCCGGCTCCAGGTCCTCCTAGAATGACCAATCTCACAAATCGCGTCTCCTCAACGAAACAATGAACAAAACAATGGGCAAAACTGGGCAGGTTCGTTGTCCCTCCATTTCCCCCTCCTCAGTATAGAGGAGGTCACGGCCCCGGTGGCGATCGCCGCCGTCTCTCTCAGACCCTCTCCCAAGCAACGCTGAAGCCCAACTCGGCCCAACCTCCCTCAAAATAGGGTAGGGTAAAAAGCTGACGTTCAACCGATTGTTCTCTAACTCCACCTGTAGCGAATTGTGATTAAAAACGACACTTGGATCGCCCAAATGGCTGAACAAGGGATGATTTCTCCCTTTGAGCCGCAACAAGTCCGCCGCGTCGGAGATCTGCCGGTGATTTCCTATGGCCTGAGCAGTTTTGGCTATGATATTCGCCTTTCCCCGGCAGAATTTCGGATTTTTCGTCACATTCCCGGAACCGTCGTCGATCCCAAAAATTTCAATCCTGATAATTTAGAGCCCACTCGCCTCTGCGACGATGAAAATGGCTCGTATTTCATTCTCCCGGCTCATTCCTATGGCTTAGGCGTTGCCCTAGAACGCCTAGATATTCCCAGCACGATCACCGTCATTTGCATCGGCAAAAGCACCTATGCTAGAGCTGGAATTATTGCCAATCTTACCCCCGCCGAAGCGGCTTGGAAAGGTCATTTAACCCTAGAATTTTCCAATTCATCGAGTGCCGATTGTCGTCTCTACGCCAACGAAGGCATTGTGCAATTGCTGTTCCTCGAAGGGGAGCCTTGTTCCGTGAGTTATCAGGATCGCAAAGGCAAATATCAAGATCAAGATGAACGAGTGACCCTAGCCCGAGTTTAAAGATTCTATCAGGGTATCCTCAGTCTGGATACCCTCGCCTACCCCTAACAAAATCAAGAATGATAGACTCGGTAATTATCGTTAAAATGCCGGTCTTAATGCCTGTCTCAACCCGGTCTAAATGCCCCATGATTCACTCACAATCACCTGATCGCGTCCTCCCTTCTTCGCTCGGTACAATGCCTCATCAGCCGCTCGTAATAGACTCACCCGAGTCACACCATGCTCAGGAAAACAAGCCACACCTAACGAGGAGGTGACATTCGGCAACAACTGATTCTTATAATTGAGTTTCAGATCTCGAATACGCTGACAGACTTCCTCAGCTCGCCGAGCCGTTGTCGCTAAGGATGACTCAGGTAATAAGAGGGTCATTTCCTCTCCCCCATAGCGACAAGCAATATCAGAACCCCGAACACTACGACTGAGCAGTTGACCGACTTGTTGTAAGACAAAGTCTCCGGCATCATGACCATAGGTATCATTAAACCGTTTGAAATGGTCAATGTCTAACATAATCACACCAATTCCATGATCGTTACGACTAGCCCGTTTAATTTCTTGATCAAAAAACTCATCGAGATAGCGTCGGTTAAATAAGCCTGTTAACGGGTCACGGATGCTTTGCTGTTGTAGCGTTTCGCGTAATTGTAGGTTGGCGATCGCCATAGATACTTGTTCGGCAACTGTTCGCGCCAATTGTTGTTCAATCAACGAGATTTCTGCTTTATTATTACTATTTAAATAGAGTAAGCCCAACGTTTCTCCTTGAGCAATCATCGGGACACATAGAGTTGAAAAATCCTGTAAACTCCCATAAACATGATGGCATTTCAACCCTTGTAAGCTCTGATCGACATAATGAACTGCACCTCGTCGTAATGCCCAACAGTCTTGAGGGGTAAACTGCTCACTTGACTGTAATTGGCTGCCCCAAATCGCAACACGACTCACTTGATTACGAGAGTTATTTGCCATAAAAATTGCCCCAGAACAGTTTGGAAATAAAGGTTCAACAAAACTGCTAATGGCTAAACAGGCTTCCTCAACTGTTAAACAAGCCTGAAGAAAGTCACTGACCTCATTCAAGATTTTCATTTCCTGATTTCGTCGTTCTAAGTCTTTCAGGCGTTCTTCTAACTCTCGATTAAGCCGTTGCAGTTGTTGTTGAGAGGTTTTGGCGGCGGTGACATCACGGAAGGTAACGACAAAGCCATCCCCGAGTTTCACGGCAATGTTTTCAAACCAATGGTCAATGTTTTCATGGTTATAACGAAACTGCCGCGTCGATGGCGCCCCTGATTCAACAACCTGTACATAGTCATCAAAGAGTCCTTCGTCTCGATTTCCAGGCATTTCTACGAGTAATCGCCGACCAATTAACTCCTCTTTAGAGCGTTGCACCATATCACAGGCGGCTTGATTACTTAAGAGCCATTCAAAGTCAAGGATTCGACCTTGTTCATCACGCACAGAACGAAACGCCATCATTCCATCGAGAGAACTATCTAAAACACCTCTTAACTGCATCTGTGAGGTTTCAAGGGCTTCTTGATATTCAATCATTTGCGTCATATCCGTGAGTAAGCTAATCAACCCAGAGGGATGTCCTGTGGAGTCATAATGGGTTGTGGCGGATACTCGCGCCCAGAGAATTGAGCCATCTTTGCGCCGAAATTTGGAGAGATGACTATCAGAACGCCCTTGATTATGCTGTTGTAAATGTGTTTTGGTAATGTCTTGATCTTCAGGGTCTATAAAGTTGAGAAAAGATTGATTTAAAATCTCATCCTCAGAATATCCGAGCATTTCGAGTAATCTAGAATTAACAAAGGTCGTCTGACCCTCATGATTAATCACCCAAATTCCCTCTTCACTATTTTCGACGATTGTTCGGTAGTTTTGCTCACTATCTTGTAGGGCAATTTCGGTTTCTTTAAGGCTAGTAATATCTAAGTTACTACCCACAATTCGCACGACTTGACCGGATGAGTCTTTGATGGCGATCGCCCGACAATACATATAGCGAATTGAGCCATCTTTATGACAAAACTGAATGGTTTTAATAAATTCATCAGTTTTTCCGGTTTTATAATCCTCTAAGAGTTGTGAAACTTCATCTAATTCATCGGGAACAATTAGATCTCGCCAAGTGTTCTCAGAATTACTCAGTTCATGTTCTTGATAGCCCAACATTTCTTTCCAATGGGAAGAGTAATAGAACCTATTGCTGCGATAGTCAATTTCCCAAAACCCTTCTGAAGCCGCTTCAATGACTAGCTCAAGCTGTTCTTTGAGCTGGTTAAGTTCGAGTTCATACTGTTTGCGATCGCTAATATCTTCAACGACATAAGAAAATCGAGGATATTGCTGAGACGAGAATCCCAAAAATGAAACGATCGCTAAAAACCAATACGTTTTATCATCGACCTGATACTGATATTCAAACTGAATTGGACGTTGTTCAGCTTGCGCTTGCCGATAGCGGTTTAACCAAAGCTGGAAAATCTCTGAAGATGGCCGGATATCCGCAACTCCCGTCTGATATGAATGTCCTAAAATTGGGCTGATTTCTTCAAATAATACTGAAAGACTAGCATGATTATACGAAATCATGTTGATTTCATTATCGACCAATTCCTCCACACCCATTAAAAGTGGACAGGAATTATAAAAACTACGTAAAATTGCCGATTGCTCTTCAATGGTTTTTTGAATTCTTTCCTGTTGTCGTTGAGCTTTTTCTAAACGCCACTGTTGACGCTCCCAGGCGTCATAGCTCTCACAACTCGATGGTTGATCGTGATCAAGATTTTCCCCATCGCTCAATTTTGATTGTTTTTGGGTAGCGACCTGTTTCTCAAATTCCAGAGCCTGCTGAATACCTTGGCTGACATGACAGGCCAATAGCTTTAGCCCTTCTAATTCAAATGATTTCCATTGGCGGTAAGACGAATAATCCTGAACAACTAAAAGCCCCCAATATTTTTGATTCACAACTAAAGAAATAGCTAGATTGCCGAAGTTTTGATACCTCTTGGCAAGACAGCAGGGTGAAACATCAAATGTCCTATAGTCGTTTAACCAAAATACCTCGGGTTCAGGAGTTTGACGAAACCCAGCCGGTTCTAAAATGGGCGTATGAAGCCACCGCTGTAGCCTTAACCATTGACGAGACCCACTCGCTTCAGCCATAATGGGGTCAGACGGAGGGCGATCGCCACGAGACACAAAGACAGCATCGGGATGCAACAACTCATAAACCTCATCAACCGCCCGCTGAAGCAATTCACTCAACACGAATGACTCGCGAATGGTTAAAATAGATGTCGCCAGGTTAGTTTGCCATAACGCGAGTGTTTGGGCGTCAACAGAGTCGCCACAGAACGATAATGACGGTGGTTGAGTTTGACCACTAGGATGATTGGGGGTTGACGGGTTCATGTTAGCCGATATTGATTGCACCTCCTTAGAATCTCGTAGCCCCGAAATAGTGAAATTTCCCTACGTTATCTGACCTTTACCCTAGAAAAGAACTGTTTTTAAATTATAAAACTATGCGTATTATTAGCTAGTTTTGATAATTATCATATCATATAAAGTCGTAAGCTATCGACTAACTTCACTAAATCTTTAAACTTTAATGTCGTGAAGCGATTAAGCCCTCAGCCTCGGCTCAATCGCCCAACACACGCACCGGCAACGCCTTCTCCCCCTGGCGATGACTCAGTGGCTGACACGGGTAACAAGAGACAATAGAAACATGACATACTAAACTCCAGAACCGTTTTTATAATTTCGCCTTAAACGATAGATAGCGTCCTATCTTATCTGACCATAGCCAACAAAAAAGGGTGCAGTTCTGCGCCACAGAGAATGCACCCAATCCGACCAATGGGCCGGGCAAGGTTATGAGGGTCTTATTTCTTGTTTGCTTTAGAATTGAGTTCCTTTTCGGCTTTAATAGCCCCATTGGACATCACTAAGCCGCTACCGACCAAAATGGCGATCGCAAAGCCAACCACTACCCAATCCATCCAAGCTGGAACTTCCATGTTTCTCTCCTGTCCTGCGGTCTACACTTGAGAGCTTATCGCATTTTCAGAGAGACTTCAGGAGAGGCCCTCGCAGCAGACCCCAATTTCGAGCTACAATCTGAAAAGACTTAAAGAAAGTTAACGATTTAGTTAAAGCAAGCGAAAACATCCGTGGAATCGTCTCAAGCCAACGCCGACCGCTCCTTTCAATTCGATAGTATCGAAGACGCCCTTGCCGACCTGCGTGACGGAAAGTGTGTCGTCGTCGTCGACGATGAAAATCGTGAAAACGAAGGAGATGTCATCTGCACTGCCGAAGCCGTCACCGGCGAACTGATCAACTTCATGGCCGTCGAAGCCCGAGGGCTAATTTGCCTGGCCATGACCAAAGAGCGCTTAGATGAACTCGATCTACCGCTGATGGTCACCAGCAACACCGAAGCCAATCAAACCGCCTTCACCGTCAGTATCGACGCCTCCCCAGAATTGGGCGTCAGCACCGGCATTTCTGCCGAAGATCGCGCCCGCACCATTCGCGCCGCCGTTGACCCCAACACACAACCCAAAGACCTGCGCCGTCCCGGACATATCTTTCCCCTGCGCGCGCAAAAAGGAGGAGTCCTCAAACGAGCGGGTCATACGGAAGCGGGCGTTGATTTAGCCCGTCTAGCCGGACGTTATCCCGCCGGCGTCATCTGTGAAATCCAGAACCCCGATGGGACAATGGCGCGACTCCCAGAACTGATTGACTATGCCAAAGTTCATCAACTGAAACTCATCAGCATTGCCGATCTGATTAGCTATCGGCTGCAAAATGAGCGCTTTATCACCCGAGAAACCATCGCCGCCCTTCCGTCGGAGTTTGGTAACTTCCAGGTCTACGCCTATCGTAACCAGATGGATAACACCGAACATCTGGCCATCGTCAAAGGGGATCCAAGCCAGTTCAGCGATCGCCCCGTCTTAGTGCGCGTCCATTCCGAATGTCTCACCGGAGATGCCCTCGGGTCCCTGCGTTGTGACTGTCGCCTGCAACTCCAGGCTGCCCTCAAAACCATTGAACAACGGGGCGAAGGCGTGGTTCTCTATTTGCGCCAAGAAGGGCGAGGAATTGGGCTAATTAACAAGCTCAAAGCCTATTCCTTGCAAGACATGGGACTCGATACCGTCGAAGCCAACGAACGCCTCGGCTTCCCTCCCGACTTGCGTAACTACGGCGTTGGGGCGCAAATGCTCAACGATCTCGGGGTGCGCCAAATTCGCCTAATTACCAACAATCCTCGTAAAATCGCCGGACTGCGGGGATATGGTATCGAAGTGGTCGATCGCGTCCCCTTACTCATCGAAGCCAACGACTATAACTCCGTCTATCTAGCTACCAAAGCCAAAAAGCTCGGTCATTTGTTGCTGCAAACCTATCTGGCCACCGTCGCCCTGCAACTTCGGCAGCCATCCCTGACGAGTGAAGGGCGATCGCAGCTTCTCAAAGATCTACAAGACCTGGCCCGAGAGCATCATCTCCTGTTGCAAGAAGAAACCCGGCCCGTGACCGTGGCTCTCTTTGGGACTTCGGCGTTGACCTTCCATATCGGCTTTGACCAAGCGAATCTAGCGAAACCCGACTGGTACGATGACCCAGATCATCCCTATGTCAAGGCCTTAGTTTCGATCCTCGATCGCCTCAGCACCTGGGACGCGATCGCCTCCCTCGAATTTCTCCTGGCCAATGGCCAAGATCCCATGACCAGCCTCAAAGGAAAGCTGGCTCGGCGCAACCTAGCCCCCGGAGAATTTCCCTCAGCCATCTGCGGCGATTGGGCCACCCAGAACATCTATCACGTGCAGCCAAATCACCTAGATTAAGTCTCTCAGGCTCGCTTTAGGCTTTAGCTTCGACCATTTCGATGACGTTCCCCTGAAGGTCTTTTAAAAGGAAGTTCAGGGGTTTTTCACTGCGGATTTTATATTTAGCCCCCTGACGTTGAGCCTGTAACAGCACTTCTTCGAGACAGTCGCGATCGAAACAGACATGACGTTGGCGATTCTGCCGTCCTAAACTGGCCCCGGCGATCACGTGCAATTGGGCATTCTTTTTCAGTTGATACCATAACCCTTCCGGTTCCGGCATCGGGCGTGAGGGACCAAAGTCCGCCGACAGGTACAGCGGGTCAACGGCCGCTGCCCCGAGAGTTTGATCGTAGTTGTAATAATAATGGAGCGGAACCTCCGCCGCCGGGAGTCGTAGCTCACCTTCATAAAACTGTTGGGCGATCGCCAGATCCGAAACCATCACCGTATGCACCTTAGGGGCGCTGGTGAGAAACATCCACATGGCAACGGCATAGGCCCCCAACAACATCACCATAATGCCCTGAGTCGAAAACAGGGTATCCATTAATGGTAAGGCGGCAAACAGACTCGGGGAAATCAGTACACTCAAAACAAGTTCAACCATAGATATGTGCGAATCGGGGGAACTCTCCCGCTTTCAATTGGCGAATTTCTTTCTCTAGTTTAGCCAATTGATGAAGATTGGTGAACTCGCTGGCTCCCTAGACAGGTCAGGGCTGGCCCCGTTGTCCTTGATTTGGGCAGTGGCCACGGTATGCTAAGGACAGGTTTTTCCCACAGGCGAATGCAAATCCCAACGTTCCCCGAAGCTCAACACCCAATCGTCAAATCTCTGTTTCACCACAGCGATCGCGAACTCTTAACGCTTTATCAGCGCTACCCACAAGAGGGGAAATATTTTACGGCCCTGTTTTGTCGCTACAGTGCCATTGTCTATACCCTCGTTCACCATTCCGTCACCTCTCCGGTGCGAGCCGATTACCTGTTTGTGCTGATTTGGCAACGGATTTTCCATGAAATGCGATCGCTCGATCTCAACCCCAGTGCAGACGCTAATGAAGACGAGACGGGGGAAGTCACCCTACAAAATTGGTTGATTCAACTGACGGCCCTATCGATTGATCAGGCCCAACTCCCCGACGTTGAGGCGATCCAATACTCCCTAGAAACCGCCCCACCTCCGTTATGGTGCTATCTCCAACAGGCTCTCGATCTCCTCGATCCTCGATCGCGCCTGATGGTGGTAATGTCCCAAACCTTTAAGTGGAGTGAAACCCGCATTGCGGCCTATCTACAAGCCGAAGGAGAACGACTGACCCCCGCCGATGTGGCCCGAGAGTTACCCTCAGGCTATCGAGAACTTGAAGCCAATCTCCCCGAGGACATTCGCGCCATTTATCTTGGCAGCGGCGATCGCCCCGTAGAATCGTTGAACTCCCAGTTCTCCTCAGAACAGGTTTCCCAAGAGATATCCTAAACTCTAGAGCCGAAAGCAATTAAGGGATGATGAGACCAATCTGCATAAGTCGACTGGCGGGCCTATCTCTGTTGGCGTTGCTATGGCTTCCCCAACGGCCAGCATTCGGCCAAGACTTAGACTCCCCCGAGGCGGGCGTACGCATCGAACGCAGCCGGGACACCTCCACTCGTACGGAGGCCGATCGCCGCCTCCAACAAGGCCGCGAACAACGCCGTCAGGGGAATTATCAAGCGGCGATCGCCCTCTGGCAAGAGGCCCTCGACCTCTATACTCAGATGTACGACTGGGGCGCTATCACGCAGTTGTATACGGAGTTAGGCTCAGCCTACGCCCAATTAAATAACTTAAGCCAAGCCCAACAGATGTTTGAGGCTCAAGTCTCTCTGACGCGACAACGAGACAATCAGCGGGACTTAATGACAGGGTTAAACAACTTAGGAACCGTTTTCCTCCAGCGAGGAGAGTTTTCCAGAGCGCAACAGGCCTTTGAAGAAGCCCTCGCCTTAGCCTCTCAAAACAATGTGATTCGGGTTCTCGGCTTAACTCAGAGTAACCTCGGCTTACTCGAAGCCACCCAGGGCAACTATCGTCAGGCAGTTTCCCTCTATGAACAGGCCTTGCAATATCGGATTCAGTCTCGGGATATTTCGGGCCAGGCTAATACCTTTAATCATCTCGGCGATGCTTATTGGGCCTTGGACGATTATGATAATGCGATCGCCAACTATGGGGCGGCGTTACGCCAAGTTCAGGGCCGAGAATCGGAGTTTGAGACCTATTTGCGGGCTGTAGATGGCTTGGCGATCGCCCATCGCTCCGTCGGCCGTTATCTGCGCAGTCAGGAACTCCTTGAAGAGCGGTTACGACGGGTTCGCGAACGAGACAATCTACGGGAAGAGATGAATAGCCTCGTGGCCTTAGCCCAACTCTATCAGACCGCCGGGGAACGCCAAGAGGCCATTCGCTTATACAGTGGCGCGATCGCCGTCGCCGAAGAATTAGACGATATTCGCGCCGTTTCCGCCCTAGAGAACACCTTGAGTCGGTTAATACGGCTGAGTTCCCAAGAAAATTAGAGGCCGACCTGTTAGAGGCCTACTTGAAAGAACGGCCAAAGGGGAATAGAGCCAATTGGATCAGTTTGATATGCTGTTTGGCAAAGGGAAGCCCAATAATGGTAATCGCCAGAATCGCCGCGTGGATGAGGTGAGACACCGCAATTTCCCAACCGAAGAGCAAAATCCAAATGACGTTGAAAACCGTCTTGAGGACACTATTGGGATTCTCGTCTTCGACAATTTTCCGGCCGAAGGGCGTCATCGTCGCAAAGCCCAACTTAATGGCTTGTAGGCCCAGGGGAATGCCGACAATGGTTAGACATAACCCCAGTCCGCCGATGATGTAACCGATACCCGACAACAAGCCGCCGAAGATTAACCAGATGACGTTACCAATAAGACTCATGGTGGTTCAGGTTGCAAAGGATTTTGGAGTAAGCTCTTAACTATCATAGCGAGATTCCCGGAAATTCACTGATGGACGAGCAAACCGCCCGAAATTTCATCCTCGATCAAGGCATGGCCTTACAAGAGCAACGTAATCCTAATGCCTTCTTGGTCTTATTGCAGCAAGGGAAGTCACCGGTTCCCGGACAAATGACCTCGCTGTTACTGGCGTTGAAGATTCTCTATCAGTCGTTGCAAGGAACCTCAACGATTGATCGTCCCCTGGCTTATTCACTGTACCGTTTGGCTCGTGACAGCCGCCACCATTTTGAGGAGGGCCGCCGCAACGGTGTATCCTGGTCACCGTTATTGATTGCCGATTTAGACCGTTTAGATCGCTTGGTGGGTAGTATTCTTTCGGGAGTCTGGCAGGATTAGGCAAGAGGCAAGAGGCTTACAAATCGGCTTGGACGGCGGCAATATCATCAACTAGAATGAGAGACAATTGGCCCAAAACCGGATCTTCGCCATCTTGTTCTGTGATTTCGAGCCAATAGCCAAAGCGATCGCCTCGCCAGAGTTGACCCCGTCGTACCGTCAACCCCTCCTCACCGGCGAGAACCGTGTAATCATGGACTAACTCGGCATTACGATAATCTTGATAGAGATCTAAGCCATAGATTGCGCGTAAGGCTTCGATGAGGCGATCGCCCGTCACCCCATTGCGATAGTCTAAAATCTCAATCCATTCACTGCGAATCCAGGTTTCTCCAATCCCAAAACCTCGCTCAGTGGGTAGGGTTTTCGAGGCGACGAAGGTTAACCGTTGTCCGGGAATGTCGCTACGACTGACTCGTAAACTGCCTCGCCGGCCATCCGGAAGCAGAGGATTGGTATAAATCCAATTGGCCACCTCCTCAACAGATTCTCCTGGAAGGGCCAAACTCGGCATTGGGACCAGCAACAACGCGGCGATCGCAGGGCTGACCCGTTTTACAACCCGTCTCATCATTTTCCTATAGCCTCTCTCCATTGGTCAATCCGTGCCAAAACACGCTCAGTTAACTGACAATCGCGGACATCAAACCATTCAATCTCAGGATAGGCGCGAAACCAGGTTCGCTGACGTTTGGCAAATTGCCGCGTATGTAACACCGTTTCGGCGATCGCCTCATCTAACGACAACTCCCCTCGTAGATAGCGTTTCATCTCCCCATAGCCAAGAGTCTGTAATAAGGGTAAATCATCGCCGTAGCGATCGCATAAATCTTTAACCTCCTCAACCAACCCCATCGCCACCATCTGCTGGGTTCGTTGCTCAATCCGTTGCCCCAAATCCACTGGATCGGCGTGCAACCCTAGGTGTAAAATAGGATACCCTGGCGGGTTTTCCCCTTGCTGTTCAGACAGAGGACAACCGCTGACATAGTACACCTCCAACGCCCGTAACGTGCGACTAGCATCATTAGGATGAATCCGTTGACTGGCCCGTTTGTCAACCTGTTGTAAGAGTTGGTAACACTGACGTTGACCGAGATCCTGAAGCTGCGATCGCAACGGAGGATGAGGGGCAATCTGGGGCATCCGCAAACCGCGCGTAATGGACTTAATATAGAGTCCCGTCCCCCCCACCAGCAACGGAGGTGACTCAGGCGCCCTCTGATGCTGCTGCTGAATCAGCTTCTGGGCCTGTCGTTGATATTGCCCCATGGTAAAAGTCTGGCGAGGCGTACAGCAATCAAGGAAATAGTGGGGAACCTGCTGTCGCTGCTCAAAACTCGGCTTAGCCGTGCCGATGTCAAACTCCTGATACACTTGGCGGGAGTCAGCACTGAGAATCACCGAGCCGAACCGTTGCGCTACGGCGATCGCCAACTGCGATTTTCCCGTAGCTGTCGCTCCACAAATAACGATTACCCCACTCACCAATTCTCTCCCCGCAAACTCAACAAATTTTAGTATATCCAACCCCCACCTTAATTTATCTCCAAATTGGTCTAAACGCGCCGTCAACCATTTTGTGTTAGAATTTTGGTGATTTTTGTCGTTAATCAAAAAATCTAAGGGGTTAACCCCCCTATCGTGTGGAGCAATTTGTCATGACTAGTAGCTACAGTGCCGATCAAATCCAAGTTCTAGAAGGGCTGGAGGCGGTTCGCAAGCGACCGGGGATGTACATCGGCTCCACCGGACCGCGAGGCTTACATCACCTCGTCTATGAAGTGGTCGACAACGCCATTGACGAAGCCCTGGCCGGCTACTGTACGCACATCGAAATTGATATCCTCGCCGATGGGTCCGTTAGCGTCACCGACAACGGACGGGGGATTCCCACCGATGTTCACTCGAAAACTGGACGTTCCGCCCTCGAAACGGTCATGACTGTACTGCACGCCGGCGGAAAGTTTGGCGGCGGGGGCTACAAAGTCTCCGGCGGACTCCACGGTGTCGGGGTATCCGTCGTTAACGCCCTCTCAGAATGGGTCGAAGTCACCGTTTGGCGTGAGAAAAAAGTCCATGTTCAACGCTATGAACGGGGCAAACCCGCCTCGGAGTTGATGGTCAAACCCAGCCCCGACAAGCAACGTACCGGAACTTCGGTTCGCTTCTTGCCCGATCGCGATATCTTTGTCACCACCGGCATTGAATTTGACTTCAACGCCATCGGCGCTCGCGTCCGGGAGTTAGCCTATCTCAACGCCGGAGTGCGGATTACCTTCACCGACCATCGCCTCGACCGCTTGGGGACCGACGAACCCCGCGTTGAAACCTATTTCTATGAAGGTGGGATTCGCGAGTACATCCAATATATGAACCGCGACAAAGACCCCCTCCATGATGAAATCATCTACGTCGAAGGGGAACGAGATGGCGTTGTCGTCGAAGCCGCCCTGCAATGGTCAGTGGATGCCTACAGCGATTCTCTCCTCGGGTTTGCCAACAACATTCGTACCGTCGATGGGGGAACCCACCTCGAAGGCCTCAAATCCGTCCTGACGCGGACGATGAACGTCACAGCCCGCAAACGCAACAAACTCAAGGACAATCAGCCCAACTTGGGGGGAGAAAATATCCGCGAAGGCTTAACGGGGATTATTTCGGTCAAGGTGCCGGACCCTGAGTTTGAGGGACAAACGAAAACCAAGTTAGGTAATCCGGAAGTGCGGGGAATTGTTGATTCCCTGGTGGGAGAAGTGCTGACGGAATATCTGGAGTTTCGCCCCAATGTGGCCGATGCGATTCTCGAAAAAGCGATTCAGGCCTTTAACGCTGCTGAAGCCGCTCGCCGCGCCCGTGAGTTGGTGCGCCGCAAGTCGGTCTTGGAATCTTCGACGTTACCGGGGAAACTGGCTGATTGCAGTTCCAAGGACCCCTCGGAATCGGAGATTTTTATTGTTGAGGGAGACTCCGCTGGTGGGAGTGCTAAACAGGGACGCGATCGCCGTTTCCAAGCGATTTTGCCGCTTCGGGGAAAAATCCTCAACATCGAGAAGACCGACGATGCCAAGATTTATAAGAATAATGAGGTGCAATCCCTGATTGCGGCCTTGGGGTTAGGGATTAAGGGCGAAGATTTTGATCTGTCTCAGCTACGCTATCACCGCATCATCCTCATGACGGACGCGGATGTGGATGGGGCGCATATTCGTACTCTGCTGCTGACCTTCTTCTATCGCTATCAACGGGATATGGTCGAACAAGGCTTTGTCTATATCGCCTGTCCGCCGCTGTATAAGGTTGAACGCGGCCGCAGTCATCAGTATTGTTACAGCGATCGCGAACTGCAACGCTATCTCAATGAACTCCCCAGCAACGCCAATTACAACATTCAACGTTTTAAAGGGTTAGGGGAGATGATGCCGACTCAGCTTTGGGATACCACCATGAACCCGGAAAGTCGCCTCTTGAAACGGGTCGAAATTGAGGACGCGGTAGAAGCCGATCGCATTTTCACGGTCTTGATGGGGGATAAAGTCGCCCCACGCCGCGAGTTCATCGAAACTGAAGGACCCAAACTCAATCTCAACGATTTAGATATTTAAGCGATCGAGCTATTGCAAAAATAGGGCCACCATCAAGGTACGCCCCTACCCTCTTGCCATCCCCTCTTGGGAGGG